>NZ_VFIY01000004.1:0-300000 GCF_006385175.1 Emcibacter nanhaiensis | reverse complement strand
GCAACTGCAGAGCGCCGTCTCCCGCATATTGGTCCACATGTGCCTTGAAGCTGACTTTCTTCAGATCCTTGGGGACATACCCCGGTGTATTGGCGTTGGCAATATTCTGTGCCAGGACCTTTTGCCGTTCGTTCAGCCATTCCATTTTTTTGCTGATCGAACTGAATATGGAAATTTTATTCAGGTCCATTTACTTCACCTTGTCTAATGTACCGTCTCCGGACATTCACAGAATCGATAAAATTCGATCTATTCGTTAACGATACAACACTACGAGGCTATTGTGGAGGGAGAAAATTAACAATCTATTAATCTCCTGCGCGGACAATAGCTGAACATATTATTATTCTGCTTTCCGGGACCGCCAGAGGCTTCTTTTATGGTTAACAATAAGTACTGTAATTTTTTTCCGCCTGTGCTTATTATCCATGCTAAGACAGAATATAACGAGAAAAAACCGGAATATATCCATAAATGACCATGGAACAGTCCCCCGATCAAACGCGCCAGACCGCTGTCGCCCTGAGCCAGGAAGGCGAGCGGGGCAACGTGCCCCGGATCACGGCCACCGGCAAAGGTGAAAACGCGGAAAAAATCCTGCAGATTGCCTTTGCCAGCGGAGTCAAGGTGCGCCAGGATGAAGATCTGGTCACCCTGTTGGACCTTTTTGACGAAGGCGACCTGATTCCCGTTGAAGCGCTACAAACGGTCACCGAAATCCTCAGCTATCTCTACCAGGAACAGGTAAACCTGGATATGGCGAGCTACGACAGGCACCGCCCCGACGTCGATCAGGCCGGTAACAGGAAGGATCACAGGTAATGGATGTCATAAGCTATGGCCAGTATCTTGTTGCCCTGTTGTTTGTTATTGCGCTGCTGTTCGGGCTCGCCTACGCGGCCAAAAAAATGGGCCTGTCCGCCCGGGTGACCATCAACTCGCCGAAAGCCAATCGCCGGCGCCTGAATATCGTCGAGATCCTGCCCATTGATACCAAACGCAAACTGATCCTGATCAGACGGGACCAGACGGAACATCTTTTAATGCTTGGAACGGAAAATGACCTTCTCGTGGAACAGAATATTCCCGTGCCCGAATCCGAAAATATAGCCAGGGAAGACACTGGGGAATGATTGATACTCTGAAAAACAGACCGGTTCTAGCGAGCCTTTTCTGCATCAGCCTGCTTTTCCTGCTTTTTTATGCCCTGCCGGCCGAGGCCCAGCAGTTCAGCATGGATCTTGGTGAAGAAGGCAGCCTGTCCGGCCGTGTTGTGCAACTGCTGCTTCTGATGACAGTGCTCAGCCTGGCGCCGGCCATTCTGGTGGTGGTAACCTCTTTCACCCGCATCATTATCGTTTTCTCCCTGCTCCGCAGCGCCATGGGCACTCAACAGACTCCGCCCAATGTGGTTCTGATCAGTCTCGCCCTGTTCCTGACCGGTTTCATCATGGCCCCGACCATCAAGGATGCCTATGATCAGGGCATCAGCCCCCTGATCAATGAACAGATCACCGAGGAGGAAGCCTTCGACCTGACGGTCCAGCCGTTCCATACCTTTATGATGCGCCATGTCCGGGAAAAGGATCTGTTGCTGTTTTTGGACCTGTCCAACACTGAACAGCCTGAAAATCCCGCTGCCACCCCCCTGCAGGTACTCGTCCCGGCCTTCATGATCAGCGAACTGAGGCGGGCCTTCGAAATCGGTTTCCTGATCTTCGTCCCCTTCATCATCATCGACCTGATTGTGGCCTCTATCCTCATGTCCATGGGCATGATGATGCTGCCGCCGGTGATGATCTCCCTGCCCTTCAAGCTGATCTTTTTCGTGCTTGTGGATGGCTGGCACCTGATCGCGGGCAGTCTGATCCAGAGCTTCAATACGGGGCTGCCCGCAGGCTAGCAGAACTTCGTAATTCCAATTTGATCTAGTTTGAATTGCTGGCAAATTCGCTGCGGTAGGCATCCATAAAGGTTTCCAGGCGATCAACACTTGCAATGCTCTGGGTCAGCCGGCGAATGTCGTCTCCGCTCCGCTGCTGCCGGGCGGTAATCACCTCGAAGGCGTCGGCATATCTGCCGTTCCGCATATGATCCATATAGTGGGTACGTACTGTTGCCAGTCCCTCATCCTCATCCGCGAGTGACAAGGCAACTGCCAGCCGGAGTACCGTCAGCCGCTCTTCCGGCGTCAGCGGCTGCTCGGACTGCCAGCGACTGCCGAGCTGGCTGTTGCTGTGGGCGATCACCTGGGGCCAGTTTTCCGACTTCCAGTAAATATCCGACCTGAGCTGCTCGACCTCAGTCCCCTGATATTCGGAAAGCATCACTTCGGCTTCCTCAAAACTGCCGAGCTCGACCAGAGCCCGCGCTTCAATCAGCCGGCGGCGACGCTCGATATCCTCGGGAGTCTGGGCCTGACGGGTAAACCGAAGTATTTTCAGGGCCTCCTGGGGCTTGTTATCGAGGATGTAGATCATGGCCAGGCGACTGGCAACGTCTGCCTGGGCAATTCCCTTGAGCCTGTGCTTGATCTGATGATCCAGTATCTCCGCCGCCTTGTCCAGAAGGTCCACCGACACCAGACGGTCTGCCAGCCTGCGGGTCATCAGGTCACCATCGGGGCCAAGCGGGGTCAGTTCCCGATAATCATTGTAGAGCGCCACGGCCTTGATCGGTGCCAGACGGTCCGCTTCCCCTTCCAGGAACAGATCCCGGTATATAGCAGACATTTCCTTTGTCAGTTCCCGGGTCTTGTCATTATTTTTAAAATAGGTTGCCGCCTGCCGCAGGGTTTCCAGCCCGGTCCGATATTCATTCTGCTGGACATAGAGTTCGCCAAGACGGGAAAGAAGTTCCAGTTCAAAGTCGTCCCCGCGCCAGGCAAAGCGCAGTTTCTCGAGACGATCGATGGCTTCTGCCGCATTGATCTTATCACTCTCCAGTTCAGAATTGACCAGTGCCAGCTTTGCCCAGGCGCTTGTCTTGCGCACGCCGGCCTTGATGACCTTGTCGTATTCCCCTTCGGCTTTTTCCCGGTTGCCGGAAAGTTCTGTCAGTTTCGCCTGCCAGTAATCAAGTTCCGTCAACTGCTCTGCAGATAGCGGATATTTACGCAGGATCGTCATCTGGTCCGCCATGAACTCCAGATCACCGGTCCGGTAGGCGGCCCGGATGGCCGACAACAGGAACCGGGCCCGGTCGCGCGGTTCATGCAGGGACAGGATGTCGGACCCCTTCCTGTAATCCGCAAGTACCTTTTCGTCCTTGCCCAAGGCTTCCTCAGCCACGGAACGCCACAGGTAGGCATCCAGCTCGGTGGCGAGTCCCTTGTGGGTGAGAAGCTTCACAGCCTCCTCATAGCGCCGCGAAAGGATGTTCGTGACCCCAAGCACCGCACGGTATTCGGGGCTTTCCAGAAGTTCCGGCTCCTGTTCCCGCATGAGTTCCAGGACACCGCGGGCGTCGGCCGCAAAGCCGTTGCCAAGATAAAACCGCGCCAGATCCCAGCGCGCCTGGTTGCGCTCATCATCGGTCACCCGGGAAAGGGCATAGAGCAGCTCACGGCGGTTCTCGTTGAAATCTGCATGACGATCCAGCCCCGCTTTCCACTTGCTCAGATCGATGAGCCGGACATCTTCTGCCGTCTGCTCGCCATCTGCCTGCTCGTCCTTTTCCATCACAAACTTGCTGGACAGGCGACTGCGGGACATGGACAACCCTTTTTCGGAGGAGATGCCAACGCCGTTTCTGTAGCGCACCAGGTCAAGCTGGTCGGAAAAAAGCTCAACAGCGATGCCCTGGGCTGTCTCCAGAACACGAAATTCCGGATATTCCCGGGATTTGATCACCCCTTGGGAAGGTTCACTCGCTGTTGCCATAAACAATCTGTCGCCCACAATCGGGTCCTTGACAGTGAATAGGGAGCCTACACCCTCAAAGGAAAAGAAGAAATTCTCGCCATTGCCGCTGCCCCGCTGCTGGCCGATATCGATGGGCAGCATCGCCACGGAGTAATTCGGCTTCAGCGCCACAGTCCAGGCGTGTTCCTCCTTGGTCGCTTTAACAAAATATCCAGGCGCGAGGGTATAGATGAAAATTGTCGCATTCTCGTGGGGAACTTCCTGAAAACTGCTGATGGTGCTGTTCGGACCGATCCAGGCAGACAGTGCAGACTGGTCAATAACCGCCTTTCCTTCGAACACAACCCAGAGAATATTGTGCCGGATAAAGACGGCGGCCTTTACTTCGCGGTCCCAGGGATAGGTCAGAACCGGCACATCCCTGGTACCGGAAACACGCACGGCGAAATCTGCATTTGAAGCCGGCGGAGCCGACTGCACCATTTGTTCGGAAAGGCTTGTTATTTTGACCGGGTCCTTCCTTACCGCATCGACATATTCTTCTTCGGCGACCTCTTCACGTTCTTCCGCCGTGGCTTGTGCCGCCACCTGGATGACATCAATAACAACCTTGTTGTCCATGACAAAGTGATGGAGCCTGCCGGGTTCGCGAAGGTCCATAGTTACCACCAGGCGACCATCTTCAATACTGTAGGACGGATCCCCGAGAAAACGCACCGGCTCAACCGGTAAAACCCCGAAGTCCGGCGTTGCAGCCTGATCAAACGTAAGCCGAAGCTTGTCGCCAATAATAGCGGCGGAATATTCCACCGGATCGTTCCAGTCAAAGACAATCCGGCTGAAGGTCGGATGGTCGCCGTTCCTGACCTGTACGGTATCCTGCGCAAAGGCGCCTGTATCCGTAAAAGCCAGGGCCAGCAGGAGGGCGAAAATGGCGATCCCGATCCTGTGGAACTGCTCTGAAAAAATATTGCGTAGATTGCCGAATGTCATCTGCCTGCTAATCTCTAGTTCTTTTCATCCTTGTGGATCATCACGTCAACACGCCGCGCCAGCACAAATCTCTGGTCCAGATCAATATTTTCGTCCAGTTCATGAAAACGGGACGATCCGTTGCCATAGGCCTCGATTGTGTTGGCGTACCCCGCCTTCTCAATCATTTTGGCGACGGTCGCCGCCCGCACCAGCGAAAGTTCCCAGTTGGAGGGATATCGCGACCCGCTTGTGGGCTCCAGGTCCGTGTGTCCGACAACCACAATCCTGTTGGGAATGTCGCGCAACGCATCCCCCAGTTCCACCATCGCGCGGTGTGCCTCTTTGTTCAGTTCCGAGCTTCCCTGTTCAAAAATCATATCAGACGGCAGGGATATGGCCAGCCGGTCATCGAGAACAGTAATGGAACTGCGCTGCAGGATTGGATCATATTGCAGTTTGTCTTCAAAAATACGTTTCAGATACACGAGGCTGAGCGCGGGTTCGCGGTAGACCAGAGCCGTCTCCACCTTTTCCCAGTCGGTGTCATCCACCTTTGCCCGTTCCGGGTTCAACTGTTCACTGAGCGCTTCCACCACGGCCTTCCACTTGGAGACCTGCACCGAATTCATGGAAAACATCAGCACAAAGAAAGTCAGGAGCAGCGCCAGCAGATCAGCAAAAATGATCATCCAGCTGTCAGCGACGGTTTTTCGGCTTTTCTGCAGCGCCGGATCGCTCATTGCGCATTTCCTTTCGCTGCTTCACTGTCACCGCGCGGCATCCCCTCGAAACCGGACAGAGTTTGCCGCGCACTGATCCGCTCACGGTTGAAGAAGGTCACTCTGATGCGGTTCTTCCCCTCACCGGCAACCCCGATGGATATCTGGTCAGGCGCAACGCCCATATCTTCCAGTTTCGTCACAATGGCTCCGGCCCGCAGGATATTGAGGTCTTTCCAGTATTGTGGACCAGCGGGAAGGCTGTCCCCTGTGCTGACCAGGAATTCTATTTCCCGCTTCTCGCTCGCGCGCCCGCCTCTGAGAAAAGAAGTCAGCTGATTGAGAAACTCCTGCTGGTCGATGCGGAACTGGGCGGTTCCCCGTTCAAAAAGGTCATTGACGGAAAAGTTTACCGAGATAATGTGGCCGCCCTTGCTGGGAAACTTGCCGTCAAACCCGACCAGGGACGCAAATACACCCTGGATCTGGTCGTAGAATTCGTCGTTGGGCGTCACCGAATCCTCGCTGGAGGTAACGTCGATGAAATCCGCATCCGGCTCAAAAGGATTTCTGAAGGCCCGGGTCACACTTTCGGTGACGGCGGATACCTTGTTCTGTTCCTGGTTGGAAATTGAGTTCATCACCATGAAAAAAGCCAGCACGATCAAATACAGGGAGACAAAAATTCCCGTGGTCTGATCTCCTGCCGACTTGTTTTCCTCTGTATCCCCCGCACTATCGGGTTCAAGCATGTTCTGTTCCATGGTAGTGACTGCCAACTTATTGTTCAGGCTTGGGTATTCTCTTTGTTAACCATAATTTTGCTAGCCTAAACAAAATTTTCGTTACAATCAATCAAAGCTGGCCAGCAGAGCGTCAATAGAATCCTGATCGTTGGCTTCATGTTCGAACTGAGGACCATGCAAAAGCTCATGATTTTCCATTTCCTCAGGCGCCTTGTCGCTCTTAACTTCTTCGGAAACTTCTGTATCGCCAATGGCTTCGGCCAGTTCTGACAGCTTTTCTTCCAGGTGTTTCAGGGTATTTACGACCTTGCTCACCCGCTGACCGGTAATATCCTGGAAACTGGAGGCTTCGAAAATCTTGGTGGAAATGGCTTCCAGCTTTTCCGCCATCTCGCCATCGGTGCCGGCGGCAAGTTCGCCGAGCTCTTCGGCAGCATCCATGATGCTGGACGCGGCTTCTTCCGTGGCGCTGACTACGGCATCAAGCTGATCGGAAGCTTCGGGGATTTTCTTTTCACTCAAATCCTTGGGGCGAATCTGGCTGATATCATTTTTCGCTTTGTCGATAAACTGCAGCAGTTCGCGAAGTTCATCCTGAAAATGAATTTCCACGAGGGCCAGGTCACCGTCTATGGAACCCATCACCTCGCCGACAATCATGGAAACGTCTTCTACAGGAACCTGGTCTCCCAGCTTTTGGCGGATATTTACGATCCTGTCTTCAAGCGCAACGATATTCGAACCCATAACTTATTCCTTGGACTTAGGCTGTTTTTTTCAAGTCGTTATATTACGGGAAAGAATAAAGAAGAGTTGTTAATGGCGGGTTAACCCCTGCCCCAACAATTCCTGGTAAGCCTTTGTTATCCTTCGATATCGGGCAACTGACGCCTGGTCGCCAGTTCGACGGTCAGTTCCTTTGCCGTCTGGGGAGACATTTTGGCAAGAATCGGCGCAACTTTCTTTTCGTTCATTTTTTCGATGATATTGATCAGGATATCCATATCCAGGTTATCAAAAATCCGCGCCGCGTCTTTCGGTTTCATGGCCGTGTAGGTCTTGACCAGGCTGTCCAGCTGGGCCTGCTCCCGCTCGTCATGGGTTTTGAGAAGAGCCTGGATCTGCGCCTCGATTTTTTTCAGTGACGCGATTTTCTGGTCAATGCGGTTTTCCGTGGCCTCCAACAGTTTTTCTCGGATATCCATTTCCTTGGCGCGCTGTTCCAGAACCTCGCGGCGATCAGCAAGCTCTTGTAACAACTGGACTTCCGAGCGGCTCCAACCGGCAACATATGAGTCGTCAGTTTCCGCACCAGAGTCTTCAGAAGCATCACCTGACTCGGTATTTTCATCCGGTTTATCCCCGGCCCCGGAGACAATGTCGGACAGATCCCGGGCCGCCGGGTTCTCCATCTCGGCGACAGGTTCCTGGTTACCCTGGGCAAAAACCTGCTCCACGCCAATGGCAAAGTCATAGGCCTTCACGCCGAAGAAGAGAACCATCACCAGAATCAGCACCGGTAAAAACCTGATTTTACTCATCATTCATTCCTATTTTCCTGCCGAAACAAGCCACTGCACCTAACGTATATTTCTCAGGTTTTCCAAAAGTTCCTCATCGTGACCTTCGGATTCATCTGTCTCGGCGTCTTCCACACCCTGGGGAGTTTCCTTCCCGGGAAGAAGTCCTTTTTCTATCCTGTCGGCCAGATTGGCGCCAACATCGGTAATAACGGAAAGCTCGTCGGCCATTTTACGCGATTTTTCCAAAAGCCCGGTTAGCCTCGCCTCTTCGTCCCCCACCGATTGCCGCAGCGCAGAGATACTCTGTTGTGCATGTGCCGTAGCTTCATTCAACTCAGTGACAATCTTTGCCATCTCGCTCTGGGCGCTGCGGAATTTCTTCAGCCGGTTGTTCAGTACGATGCAATAAACGATCAATACTGCCATAAAAATGGTAACGATACCGTCCAGAATAAACTCCATCCCCATGGCTCAGCCCTCCTGGATTTTGCGGTTGATCTGGTCAATCTTGATGGCGACATAACGGCCCATCCGGCCGATTTTGCCCCGCATCATGGGAATTCCCGAACATTTGACCTCAATATCGCCGTCCGGTACCGCATTCAGCATCATGGTTTGCCCGACTTCCAGGCCCAGCACCTCGCCCAACGTCATCTGCTGTTCATCCAGAACGGCCTCCAGGGATACATCCGTCATCATCAATTCGGACGCCAAATGGGTCTCCCAGATTGAGTCACGGCCGAATTTCTCCCCCATGTAGCGCTGGAGCAGCAGTTCACGCACCGGTTCAACCGTCGCATAGGGCAGCACAAGCTCCATGCGGCCGCCACGGTCTTCCATGTCAGCCCGCATCTTGATCAGCAGGGCCGCGTTACTGGGCTGGGCAATACTGGCAAACCGCGGGTTGGTTTCGAGGCGGTCCAGGGCAAAGGTGACCGGGCTCAGCGGCTCAAACGCCGCACAAAGGTCCTTGAGCATAACCCGGAGCATCTGCTCGACCAGGGTATGCTCGATCGTGGTATAGGGACGCCCCTCGATACGCATTGGCGCGGTCCCGCGCCGGCCGCCGAGAAGGGCATCCACCACCGAATAAATCAGGTTACTGTCAATGGTAATCAGGCCGTAGTTGTCCCATTCCTTGGCCTTGAAAACCGCCAGCATGGCCGGCAGGGGAATACTGTTCAGGTAATCACCAAACCGGATCGATGTCATATTATCGATGGAAACTTCGAAGTTGTCGGACGTAAAGTTCCTCAGCGAGGTCGACATCATGCGCACATAGCGGTCAAAGATGATGTCCAGCATGGGAAGACGTTCGTAGGCAACCAAGCCACTGTTGATCAGTGCCTGGATTCCGGACTTGGTGCTTTCGCCACCTTCATCGCCGTCAAAACCAAGAAGACTGTCGATTTCGTCCTGGTCCAGGACGCGATCGGTTCCCATGGCCGCGGCCATGTCGGATTCACCTTCTCCTTCGCCTTCATCCATACCGTCAGCGGCAGCCATGGCTTCCCATTCGGCGGCTACGGCATCATCATCAATTTCTTCTTCGTCTGACATCCATGCTATCCGTTAATCAGGATTTCTTTGAACAACACATCATGAACCCGGGTCGGATACACCGCTTCATTCACCCGGATCAGCAATTCTTCTTTCAGCCTGAACATGCCGGCCGAACCATTCAGGTCTTCCACCCGCAGTTCCCTCAGGTATACTTGGAAGTTATCAATCACCCGCGGCAATTTCAGCTTCAGGTCTTCAAGCGAACTTTGTTTGTCCACCTCAAGGGCAATAGTCAGTTTCAGGTAACTGGGTTTCCCGCCTGCCGTGCTCAGATTAACCAGCAGCGGCTCGAGGTCGAGGAACAACAGTTCCGTGGGCTCATCAGGATTCTCGTCATGGAGCTCGGCCTGCTCGGCGCCATGCTCACCTTCCGCAACCTGGTGATCGTCGCCGCCAAGAAACATAAAGGCAACCCCACCACCGATCAGCAACAGCAGCAGAGGCAGGATAACAAATAACACAAGCTTCTTGCCGCTGAATTTCTTTTGTTCGAGACCTTCGGCCAGGTCGTCGAGGTTGTCTTCGCTGTTTTCTTCGCTCATAAATTCAAACTATCCCAATCAGTTCTGCCGGTTACTACAGGCTAAACCGTAAAAGTAAAACCTGATGGTTAATAACTCGTTAGGAAAATCAGCAGTCCCTGCTACCCGTTAAAAATTTATGGTTAACATAACAGGCTCCGTCTTCAAATGGAATATGGAAGTCTTTGTCATTTTCCCCTCCTCCGGGGAAAAGATTGCCCGGCAATCCCTACCTCCCGCCGCAAAAAACACCCCGGCAACACGATCTATCCTGTTGTTTTTACTCGGTTTCGTAATTTGGCACGGGAAATGCATATAGTTCAGCGGGAACATTTGACTGGCCAGAAGGACCACAAAGATGGATACAAATATATACGTTGCACTTTCGCATCAGGTCGCCATGCGGCGACAGTTGGATATTATCGCCAACAATATTGCGAACATGGATACAACCGCTTTCAAGCGGGAATCAGTCATGTTCAAGGAATATATCGACGACATTGACGGCGATATGCCAAAGTCATTGCGGCAGGTTGCCTTTGTGCAGGACTATGGAATTTCCCGTAAAATGACCGACGGGAACTATGTCACCACCGGAAATCCCTTCGATATTGCCCTGAGCGGCGACGGCCTGTTCAAGGTCAGACGAGAGAATGGCGAAGTTGCCTATACCAGAAATGGTCACCTCGCCCTCGCCGAAGACGGCACATTGGTGGTTTCGACCGGCCAGCCCATTCTCGATGCCGACAATAACCCGATCCAGTTTCCGACACCCTCCAATTTTACCGGCGTGGAAATCGCCAGTGACGGGAATATCTGGTCAAAGGAACATGGCACCCTCGGCAAACTTGGTATCGTGACATTTGCAGATACCTCCCAGCTCAACAAAATCGGCGACAATCTGTTCAATACACAACAGGCGCCGCTCCAGGCCCAGGATTACAAAATCATCCAGGGTGTGACGGAAAGTTCCAACGTGGAGCCGATTGTGGAAATCACCAAAATGATTGAAGTCAGCCGGGCCTATACCTCCATGGCCAAACTGATGGAAGACACACAAAATGCCCAGGACCAGGCCATCAACCGCCTGACCCGCCTGACCTAGGTACGGGTAAAAGTGAGGACTGAAAAATGAAAGCACTTAGTATCGCAGCAACCGGCATGTTGGCCCAGCAGCTTAATGTGGAAGTTATTTCCAACAACATTGCCAACATGAATACCACAGGGTTCAAACGGCAGCGGGCCGAATTCCAGGACTTGTTGTATCAGAACATCGAACGTGTGGGGGCTGCCTCATCCGATACCGGAACGATTATTCCGTCAGGTATCCAGATCGGGGTTGGCGTGAAAGCCGGCGGCGTCTACCGGATCACCGAACAGGGTGAGCTGGTGAACACCAATACGCCGCTTGACCTCGCCATCAACGGATCCGGATATTTCCGGGTTATCCTGCCGTCCGGTGAGGATGCCTTTACCCGCGCCGGGTCGTTCCAGCTCAGCCCGACCGGCGAAGTCGTTACACCCGAGGGCTATACCGTCGCGCCCGGCATCACCATCCCCCTGGAAGCACGTGATATCTCCATCAACGAACAGGGGGAAGTCTCGGTCAAGATTGATGGCCAGATCGACCCTCAGGTTGTAGGCCAGTTTGAGCTGGTCACCTTCCCCAACCCTGCGGGTCTCGAGGCAACCGGCCAGAACCTGTTCCTGGAAACCCCGGCTTCCGGCTCCCAAACCATTGGCACACCGGGCACCGACGGATACGGCTCCATTGTTCAGGGTTTCCTGGAGACAGCCAACGTGAACTCGGTTGCCGAAATTACATCGCTGATTACCGCGCAGCGGGCCTATGAAATGAATTCAAAGGTCATCAGCACAGCCGACGAAATGATGAGTGTCACTTCTAACCTGAGGTAAGGGACGTAACATGTTTAGAATGAAATATGTCATCGCCACAATCCTGTATTTACTGATCTGGCTTACCGGTGGGCAGGTTGCCCTGGCCGGCATCGCCGACATCAAGCGGGAAGCCTATGTGGACAGCGAAGTGGTCACACTCGGCGATCTTTTTGAAAATCTGGAGGATATGCATGACCTGTGGGTCATGGATGCCCCTCCGCCCGGCAAGAAAGCTTATATTTCCGCCTCCTCCCTGGCCAAGCTGACCCGTCAACATGGCGTATACTGGCGAAACAACCTGGCTGTAAAACAGGTGGTCGTTTATCGCAAGGGCAAGGAAATTAGCCGGAATGACCTGGTCGAGCTGCTTACAGAGGCCGCCAAGCAAAGCATCAGTGACGGCCGGGAACACAGCGTCAGCCTTTATGGCGCCAATCAGAAAATTGTCGTGCCCCTGGACTACGGCCTCGAGGACCTGGAGGTCACAAATTTCGACCTTAACCGCAAAAACGGGCGCTTTTCTGCAACTGTTGATTATCCCGTTGGCCAGAACAGTCGTCAGTCAACCATCATTAATGGCAAACTGGTCGAAGTGGTCTATGTGCCGGCTCTCTCTAAATCCATTGCCCCGGGTACTGTCATCACAGCCCGGAATATCAAATGGGTGCCCTTGCCGCTCTATGGTTTGGGCAAGACTATCGCCCGCAGCCAGAACCAGCTTGTCGGCATGACAGTCCGGCGTCCCCTGAAATCCGAGTTGCCGATCAGGTTATCCGACCTTCAGCGGCCGGAGATTGTTCATCGTGGCAATCTGGTCAATATCACCTACGAGACGCCGAAAATGACCCTGACCGTGGTCGGAAAAGCTATGGAGAACGGCGGTGTCGGAGATGTCGTCCGGGTCATGAATGCCGCTTCACTTAAAACCATGGAAGCCCTGGTTACCGGCCCCGGCGAAGTGCAGGTCGTTGCGGCCGGCATGAACCTGGCAGCGAACTAGGAAAGGAATGTTCAAAATGAACTTTACTCGAAAAATACTCTTTATCGCCTGCGCCCTTTCTGTCTCTGCCTGTAGTGCGGTTGACCGCATCAGCAACATCGGCAAGGCGCCGGACCTGGCACCAATCGAAAGCGATGCCGTCGTTCCCCAATACAGGGCTGCAGAGAAGCAGGCCGTCGCCTATGCCCGCCAGCCGTCCGCCCAGAATACGATCAACACTTCCAACTCCCTCTGGAAAACCGGCAACAAGATGTTCTTCAAGGACCAGCGCGCCAGCCAGGTCGGTGACATTCTTACTGTGAATATCACCATTAATGACAAGGCCACGGTTGACAACACCACCACACGGTCACGCACCAATTCCGATAAAGCGGACCTGTCCAAATTCCTGGGCCTGGAATCGCACCTTGATACCATACTTCCCACTGAAGTGTCTCCAACCGACCTGGTTGACATGGGCAGCACTACATCCAATTCCGGGTCCGGGTCCGTGGACCGCAAGGAAGAAATCAACCTGACCGTCGCCGCCGTGGTGACCCAGGTTCTGCCGAACGGCAACCTGATCATTCAGGGCCGTCAGGAAGTCCGCGTGAACTATGAAGTACGTGAACTGACCGTCATGGGTGCAATCCGGCCGGAAGACATCAGTTCGACCAATACCATTGAACATACCCAGATTGCCGAGGCCAGAATCTCCTACGGCGGACGCGGACAGCTTAGCGATGTCCAGCAGCCCCGCTACGGCAGCCAGCTGTTCGATATCCTGTTCCCCTTCTAGGAAACAGAGCAACGGAATATTTGTATCTGCTGCAGTTTGCCCTGCAGCAGGGTTCCCACAAAAAAGGCCGCTCCAGAATGGAGCGGCCTTTTTTCCTGTCCGGCAGTCAGTTCAATCAGTCGTCGCGATGAACTTTCTCGTATTTTTCATGCATCTCCTGCGCTTCCAGCGTCATGGTCGCGATCGGGCGCGCGTCAAGCCGCTGCAGGCTGATCGGCTCACCGGTCACCTCGCAATATCCGTATTCCCCCTGGTCGATGCGATTCAGTGCCGCATCGATTTTGGAAATCAGCTTGCGCTGGCGATCACGGGTTCTTAATTCTACAGACCAGTCGGTTTCAGAAGAAGCCCGGTCGGCAATATCAGGTTCCTTGAGGCTGTCTTCCTGCAAATGGTTTAGGGTTTCCTTGGAATCACGAAGGATGTCTTCTTTCCAGTGAACCAGCTTCCTGCGAAAATATTCCACTTGTGTGGGATTCATGAATTCTTCGTCAGGAGAAGGAACATAGCCTTCCGGCAACTCTACGCTCATTGACCACCTCTAGAAATGGATCTGCTTTTAAATCGTCCACAACCTACTCAACTCAATGCCACTTTTCAAGCGGCTTTTGAGCGAATTTACATATTTGTCAATTGATGTAGAAAAACCAGGTTACAACTATATGACTGAATAACAGTTTTTATCTGAAAGAACGGCCTGTTACCGCCCCAGTTTGGCGAGCTCAACCTTCACTCTCAGCTCAATATCATCGAGTAAATCGTTCAATGCAGGATCGTCAAATTGATCCCTTTTCTTGCTGACAATGGTCGATATTTCCTGAAGCTTCTGTTGCGGAATATACCCCAGGAGCAAACCGTTCTGAATTGCCTCGAGATGTTCAACCAGATCCTCAGCCCGCATCAACCCCCGCGAGCGGCCTTCGGTCGCCGTTTCCGCTTCCTGCAGGGCCAGCAGACTGTTGACCGCTGTCAATGGCGCCGTGCCGCTAACCCCGCTGCTGGAAGTGGTTTCCTCCGTTCCAAGCGCCTTGTCAAAGGCGCCCTTGTCAACGCCCTTTTTCCGCTTTTTCGGGGAAACACCCGGGGTAGATATTTTACCGGGACCTTTGATCTCCATGGGAACACCTCAAGTTATTTCCTGTCCTGTTATGAATATCAGAAGGCCGGTGTCGGGAAAAGCAGAAGATCATAATTATTTGCCCGGCAAGGCTTTCCCATCACCCGGAATATTTTTCTTGTTTAAGGCCGGAAAATCCTGCCCCGGTTTCCTGCCGATTTTTTATTCCTTTATTTTCAATAACTTAAGATGACCAGAAAAAGACCTGATAACTGGCACGGCTTTTGCGAGGGAAAGCCCGAATAATAATATTTATACCAGGTAAGAGATGACTACAGGACGTAAAAGCACCCTATTCTGTCTGAGCAGAAGATCAGGAAAGACCGGAAAGCGCAGTTTGTTCTCCGGCCTTCTCACCGTTGTTTTAATCCTGCTGACATCCTTCCCCGTCCACTCCGCCTCCCGCATCAAGGATCTCGTCGCGGTGGAAGGCGTGCGGGAAAACCAGCTTGTCGGCTACGGCCTTGTGGTCGGTCTCAACGGTACCGGTGACACCCTCAGAAACGCGCCGTTTACGCAGCAAAGCCTCACGGCCATGCTGGAACGGCTCGGCATCAACACCCGCGACGCCATTATGAAAACGGACAATACGGCCGCCGTCATGGTTACTGCCAGCCTGCCGCCGTTTGCGCGCAAAGGCTCACGGATTGATGTTTCCATCAGTTCGCTTGGCGATGCCGACGACCTGCGGGGCGGCACCTTGATCGTCACCCCGCTGATGGGCGCCGACGGCGAAGTCTATGCGGTTGCCCAGGGTTCCCTGCAGATCGCCGGTTTTTCCGCCGGCGGCGATGCGGAATCAGTCACCACCGGCGTACCCACTTCCGGTCGCATTCCCAATGGTGCTGTTATCGAGCGGGAACTGAGCTACAGCATGAACAACCTGAACGGGCTGAACCTGTCCCTGCGCAATCCGGACTTTACCACAGCCCGCCGCATCGCCGAGGTGATCAACAAGGAACTGGGAATGAATATCGCCGATCCCGTCGATCCGGCCACAATTCGGATTCAGAAACCGCTGGGGTATCAGCAGGACATTGTTTCCCTGGTCACCGATATCGAGCAGCTTTATGTCACTCCCGACCAGAAGGCCCGTGTCGTGATCGACGAAAAATCAGGCATCATCGTGATCGGGCATGAAGTCCGGGTTAGCGAAGTGGCGATCGCCCAGGGTAACCTGACAATCCGGGTCACCGAAACACCGCAGGTGTCGCAGCCGGCTCCCTTTGCCCAGGGTGGACAAACCCAGGTCGTGCCGCGGACACAGGTCGAGGTAGACCAGGGCAACAGTGAAAAACTTGCCCTGCTTCATCCGGGTGTCAACCTGCAGGATCTGGTCGACGGTCTGAACGCTCTGGGCATTGGTCCCCGGGACATGATCGCGATCCTCCAGGCCCTGAAGGTATCCGGCGCCCTGCACGCGGAAATCGAGGTGATGTAATGGAGACAAACATCTTTACATTGCCCGCCAAGGCTTCCCTGCGACAGGCCGTCAATGCACCGCAAACCGTGCAGCAAAAAGCTGCGCGCAAAGCCGCTGACGAATTCGAGGCGGTCTTCCTGGCCGACATCCTGAAGAATATGTCCGTGGGACTTGATCCCAATGGTCCCTTTGGCGGCGGCCATTCCGAAGAAATGTTCAAGGACATGCTGAATGAGCAAATCGCCAACAGTATTTCCAGAAACGGCGGCATCGGATTATCGGATGCCGTTTACCGGGAAATTCTCAAAGCCCAGGAAGCAGCCCCCCACCAGGAATAAAGTGGAAAGACAATGACCGAACTGCAAAACATGAACCAAGGCGTTATCTCCTCCCTGATCGAAACCACCAGGGAACTGACTTCTGTTATCCGCCAGGAAATGAACCTGCTTAAGGAAAAGCGACCGGCGGAAATAAAGTCACTGAACGAAACCAAGAATGGTCTTCTTACCGCCTACCAGGAGAAACTGGAACAATTGAACCGGAATGGCGGTTTCAAGGCAGCGGGCACAGGTGAAATCGTCCGGCGCTTTAAAAAAGAACATGAAACCTTCCAGAGTGTGTTGAAGCAGCATAAATCCCTGCTCTTCTCCCTGAAAACCGTTTCGGAAAAAATGATCAAGGTCATCGGCGATGAAGTCGCCCTCCAGTCTGCCCCCAGCCAGGCCTATGGCGCCAACGCAAAAATACAGTCTCCCAGAGGGAGCAAAACACCAACCACATTGACATTAAATAAAACCATATAAAAGTTCTCTTACTTTGGGTCTTCCAACAAGGGCTTCGGCCCTTTTTTTTTGCCCGGAAAACACCCGGATTCTCCGTGTTTGACAGGCAAAAATCACTAGGCAAAAAAGACCTTCATTCCCTTCCCTGGCCGCTCTGCAATGCAAGCTTTTCCCCCCAATGGGGAACATATTACCCACTGTGTCTATTTACCGTCATTTTTTATTTTTTTCTCCTTATATTACAAAGGGTTATGCATTCATCTTAAATTGGCACGCTTATTGCAAATACATGTCCAGCAACAAGTTTTGCATTGAATGTAACAGCCAGAATACTTGTAGGATAAGGAGAGCAATATGTCCTTTTCAGTTAACACAAATGCCAGTGCCCTGTCGGCGCTGTTGAACCTGAATAAAACCACCACCGATCTGGAAACGGTTCAGACCAGAATTAACACCGGCCTCAAAATTTCCTCAGCGAAGGACAATGCGGCCATCTTCTCCATTGCCCAGGGCCTGCGCGCCGACCTGAAAGGGTATAACGCCGTCAAGCAGAGCCTTGACCGTTCCATCAGTACGGTAGATATCGCCCTGGCGGCAGGCGGATCCATTTCCGATCTGCTCATTGAGATGAAAGAGAAAGCTGTTGCCGCGGCGGACTCAGGCCTCGACCAGACCAGCCGTGACGCCCTGGCCGAAGACTTTGAAGCCCTGAGGGACCAAATCACGACGATTATCAACAACGCCGAATTCAACGGCACCAACATTCTCGACAGCGGCGCCGACGTAATTGTGGCCATCACCAACCCGGATGCAACTCAGACGATCACCGTCGATCATCAGAATTTGACACTCGGCGGCCCCAATATCACCTTTACTGCCGGCGCGACCATCAACACGCAGACACTCGCCGCAGCTATGGTGTCTACCGTGGACACTGCCCTCGACAATGTGAACTCCGTTCTGACATCGCTCGGCGCAGGTGGCAAATCCCTTGAAGCCCAGCGCGTCTTCTCCGACAAAATTGCCGACACCATCGAGGTCGGTA
The DNA here is from genome assembly GCF_006385175.1 of Emcibacter nanhaiensis. Lineage (NCBI taxonomy): Bacteria > Pseudomonadati > Pseudomonadota > Alphaproteobacteria > Emcibacterales > Emcibacteraceae > Emcibacter > Emcibacter nanhaiensis. Next base: position 282,046 of record NZ_VFIY01000004.1, on the reverse strand, counting down.
TCGGAAACCTGGTGGACGCGGATATGGCCAAGGAAAGCGCCAACCTGCAATCGCTCCAGGTAAAACAGCAATTGGGCGTCCAGGCGCTCTCCATCGCCAACCAGGCACCGCAGGCTATCCTGAACCTGTTCGGCGGCTAACCGTTTTAGTCACGTATTCTGGCAAAAAAAGACCGGCAGGATCTGCCGGTCTTTTTCATTTTTTGAACTGTCTTTATATAATTCTAAAATTATATAATTCTAGAGTTTTTTCAGCAGATCGTTGAAGGTATCGTCGTCCATCCATTCCGTGTTGTTGTCACTGGAATAATGAAACCCTTCAGAAACCGGCTTGGCCCCCATTTTTCCGTAATAGTCTTTATCCCAGAACGTAAACTGTGGGGTGATGATGTAGCGATCTTCCAGTTCAATGGTTTCCCGGCCGTCATCCTTGGTGATCATCTGCTCATGCAGTTTCTCACCCGGACGGATACCGATTTCCCGGTGCGGCAGGTCCGGCGCCATACAGCGTGCCATATCCGTTACTTTCATGCTGGGCAATTTCGGCACATAGATTTCCCCGCCCTGCATCACGGAAAGGCAACTGAGGACAAAATCCACGCCTTGGGGCAGTGTGATCCAGAACCGGGTCATTCTGGAGTCGGTAATGGGCAGTTCCTTTGCTCCGCTGTCAATCAGGTTGCGGAAAAAGGGAATAACCGATCCCCGTGACCCCATCACATTGCCGTAGCGAACCACTGAACAGGAAAAATCCTGAGCGCCGCCCAGCGCATTGGCGGCGACAAATATCTTATCCGAGGCGAGCTTGGACGCCCCGTAAAGGTTGATCGGGCTCGCCGCCTTGTCCGTGGACAGGGCAACAATTTTCGTCACGCCGGCGGCCAGCGCCGCCTCAGCCACATTCTGCGCCCCCATGATGTTGGTTTTGATGCATTCAAACGGGTTATATTCTGCAATGGGCACATGCTTGAGGGCAGCGGCATGGATAACATAATCCACGCCCCTGAAGGCCAGGGTCATGCGTTTAACATCACGGACATCACCGATGAAAAACCGCAGTTTCTTGTACTGGGGATGACCGGAGAACTCCTTGTCCATCTCATATTGTTTCAGCTCATCGCGGGAAAAAATGGCTAACCTGCGAACTTCAGAGTGATCAAGCAAGGTTCGCACAAAGCTTTTCCCAAAGGATCCGGTGCCCCCTGTAACCAACAGGCTTTTGCCCTTCAGAAAATCGAGATTGGTACGAAAATTCCGTATTATTGAGGAAGCCATTTCTTTTCATTCCCTAAGTATGTTACTCTTTCAAGTATAAGGAAAAATGCTGTAAAGACAAAGCCTTAATATTATCAGAATAGAAGTGGATCTGCACAGAATGACCGGCACCCCGCAAGAAGAAGATATTTTCCTGAGAGGTAAGATCGTCTGTCTCCGCCAACCCGACGTACAAAAGGATGTGCTGGAGGGGCATTGGCACAGCTGGTTCAACGATGCGGAAACCACCCGCTATCTGATTCACGGCGTTTTCCCGGTCAACCGGGAACAACAGGCCAAATTTGTCCAGACAGAAATCGACAACCCCAATTCCCTGCTGCTCGTTGCCATCGAACGGGAGACCGGGCGGCATATCGGCATTGTCTGCCTGAAAGATATCAACCATATGCTCCGCAGTGCCAGCCTGAGCATCGTCTTCGGCGAGCGGGATGTGAAAGGCGCCGCGCTGGAAGCCGTTGCCCTGCTCACCAAACACGCCTTTGACCGGATCAACCTGCAACGGGTTTACGCCGGGCAGAATGCGGCACTGTGGCGCTGGATGAATAGCCTGGAACTGATTGGCTATCAGATTGAGGGCTATCATCAGAATTTCGGCGTTCGCGATGGAAGTCCTTATGATACAATAACTTACGCAATCACATCCGACAGATTCTATAGCCTGGAAAGGAAACGAAGCGGCAACATCTGCACCGACGATCTGGGCCAGCTTTACGAACGAAGATCGTCAGACAACCGTACCGAAAAGGTCAGGCGCTTTTTTGAGGACCTTTATTCAGAACCAGAGGAATAAGCCGCAAGACCGGTGTTCCGAATACCTCGGCTTCCCTGAGTAAAGCCGAGCGCATCCCGGCCACCAGGTCCGCCGCCCTGACCGCATCCTGTGACAATCCTTGATTATTGATCATAATCGTCAGACCTAGCTGTGATTTGTCCGGATAGGCATCATATTTTCCCGGCGTATCCTTGGGATGCATCCGGATCACGAGCCGGAAGGGCCCGGACAGACCGCTGGCAGCAGCCAGCTCCTCCAGCCCATCAATCAGGTAATCAAGACACTCAAATTCGCTGACCTTGTCTTCAAATCCGGCCAGTCCGATTTCCGAAATATAGTCGGAAGCAAAGAGGATGATTGATTCACCTGGCTGGCTATTCCAGGCCGACCAGATATCACGGACTGCTTCGGGATTGTCCTGTCGGCCAAGATAACCCGCATACAGGTCGCCGGTGATATGTATATGGTCCGCCGGAAAATCCATGCCCGAAAGGTCAGCTGCGGACTGGCGATCGAAGACATAAACATGGTCAGGGAATATTTTCCCGCCTGTCGCATCCAGAAAGCGGTCCTGAACATGATCGGCAGAATCCAGAAAAGCCGCACTTGGGATATCCTGGCTTCTGGCCTGTCGCCAGACCTCCTGCTCGGAGTGATCATCCACATGGCCGGTGGCAGTCAGCACCAGGTCCGGGACGAAGTCCTCAAACAAGCGCCCAAGGCCCACCTCCGCCCAGTCGTGATAGTCCGCGTCAAGCCGTTTCCAGATGTCCCGGGCATAATCCTTGGCCACAATCCTGATTGCCGGGATGGCTGCCGAGAGCCCCAATGGCGCGAAAATCTGCCTGTCCTGCCGGTTGGCGGATAGCAACAAGTCCCGCACCGCGACCAGCTGGTTGGTGCCGCCGGGATCCCGGCTGAACAGAAGGATTTTCTGGGGGTTATTGCCCGTCAACCGCCTTCAACTCCTCGAGATTTTCCGCAACCTTGTGGAAAGCTGTCGCCACGTCATCCAGATCCTTTTCACTCAGCGACGGCCGGATCAGTTCGTGGGTAATCACGGTGGCATGCGCGTCTTCCACATTGGGGCACATGCCCGCCTTATAGTCCTGTTCTCCCTTATAATGGGGACATTTGAACGGGCACTGCACCGATCCATAGGCGATTTGTTCCCGGAACATGGGATAGAGATAAATGGGTTTCACATAGCCCTGGCCGATCAGGGCGCCTTCCCCTTCCCGGAGCCTCATTTCCGGCAATTCAGCCCGCACCGCCCGGACGAAAGCGTCCCGGCTGACCCCGGTTTCGCTTTCCACATAGCGCATCACATGCATGTAATAGGAATGTTCCACATAATCGGGCACCTCAGGCAGGCGCAGCCCCGGGATATCCTTCAGCTTTTCCGACAGGTAGGCCACATTGCGGCGCCGCTTGGCCACCAGTTCCGCACTTTTCTCGTTCTGGACCACAGCGATCGCCGCCTCAATCTCGCCGAGGCGGAAATTAAAGCCAACCATATTGACCAGGCTGTCCACTTCCCGGCCCTGCAGCACAGCTTCCGCATGGTTGCGGATCAGCTGCAACCGATCACAATAGCTATCGTCATTGGTGGTGATAACGCCACCCTCGCCGGAATGAATATGCTTGTGGTAATTGAGCGAGAAGACTCCCATATGGCCGAGGGTGCCGACCGGGCGCCCCTTATAGGTCGCGCAGGGTGCCTGGGCGCAGTCCTCGATCACCACCAGGTCATGCTCCCGGGCGATTTCCATAATGCCGTCCATTTCCGCCGGTTGGCCGAAAATATGCACCACGATGATGGCTTTGGTCCGCGGGGTCAGTGCCTGGCGGATAGTTTCCGGCGAAATGCAGTAGCTTTTGGGATCGACATCGGCAAACACCGGTACCGCATTAAAGGCAATCGCCGCCGTCACCGAGGCGGCCATGGTATAGGGTGAGACAATGACCTCGTCTCCCGGGCCGACACCGGCGGCACCGACAGCGGCATAAAGCCCGCTTGTGCAGCTGTTGACGGAGATGGCGTGTTTGGCCTGATAGTCCCGGGCCCATTGTTTTTCAAACGCCTGGACTTCCGGCCCGCCATAGAAATCCTTGTGCCAGACGCCAAGGAATTTTGACAGCACTCCGCTGTCCAGGACTTCCATGACCTTTTTCTTTTCCGCTTCGCCGATGTAATTGTGAGCCGGAAAATGCTCAGATCTTACGGGCGTTCCGCCTAGTAATGCCAGCTGTGACATATCCTGATCCTTTTTGTCCTCACGTCCGCACGCCGGCCATCTGCCGGATAGCGGCGCATATTTCCAGTGTTGTCAGTGCGTCCTGTGCCGAAGTTTTAAGGGTTTCGCCGCCCCCCAGATAATTGGCGATGTTGTCCGCCAATTCCACAAAGGTCCTGTTGCGGCCGGTATCGATGGTCTCTGCGTTGCGCACCGGCACGCCATCCTCGCCCAGTTTCCGGATCACCAGCCGGTCGCCGAAATCAACCATGTCGATGACGGATTTCTCCATGACCAGGCGAAACTCGAAAAACTGAAAATCGCGAACATCGGTCCCGGCAAGGTGCAGGTGCAGGTCACTAGCCGTCCTGAGGCCTGCGCTTATGGTCGGGTCATCTTCCCAGAAATCATGTTCCACCTGACCGGCATGGGTCACGGTGAGGTCGCCGAAAAACATCCGGAACAGGTCAACCATATGGGAACCGTTGTTATAGAGACCCTTGTTGTACCAGCCGGTCCCCCGCTGCAGCCGGCCAAATTCCCCGTCGGCAATGCGCCGGGCCAGATCCTGGAAGGCCCTGTTCCAGCGCCGGGTGTAATTGACCGTCAGCGCGGTTGAACTCCCAAGATATTTTTCAACGACTGCCCGGCTGCTTTCAATCCCGTCCGTCAAGGGTTTTTCACAGATCACCAGCTTAATGTCCCTGTCCCGCATCAGCGTCAGGTGCTGCTCATGAAATTTTGTCGGACTGCAAATGCAGACCACATCCGGCATCAGATCCGACAAAGCCCTCTCGAGCTCGCTGGCGGCCTCGGAAATATTCCACAAAGCGGCGAATTTCCGGGCCTTTTCCTGATCAGGATCATAACAGCCGACAACCTTGAACCTGTCATCCAGCCCGAAAGCCTTGGCATGGGTCTGCACCACATCGGGGCATTGCGGATCGGTTGCGTCATAACCGCCGGCAATGGCTCCGCAGCCGATGATAAAAACCTTGTACGGTTCCACAGGCGCGCTCACACCTTCACCCTGCCGATCTGCCGGTTGAGGGCGGCGATTTCCGGATGCTCCTTGAAGAAATCCAGAATATCCGCCAGAGTAAACTCGGGATCTTTCGGATAAAGATGATCAAACACCGCCTCGATCAGCTGGAAATCTTCCGGCGTATCCAGGGTGATAGAGACCTCCGGCGCCCGCAGATGTTCCGGCGCGCCGATAAATTTAACGCTGTACAGGTCCAGATGCTGATAGATGAAGCGGCTCACATGCTCCAGGTCCAGCGGATCGTCAGTGCGGCTGAAGGCATCGTCGAGGACGGCAGTCCTGAAGACCTGCACCGAACAGCCGATCGGATAGGTTTCCGCGGTGTCGAAAGTCAAATAGTTGAAGTTGGACAAATAATCCACGCCGCTGTCAAGATAAGCCTCAACCGCTTCATCGATCAAAGCCGGGTCCATCAGCGGACAGTCGCCGGTCAGTTCAACAATGATATCCGCCTTGTGCGCCTTGGCCGCCTCCAGCACCCGGGACATGACATTGTCCTCGCTGCCCCGGTAAAACCCGACGCCAAGCCGGTTGGCTTCCTCCACAATGACATCATCAGTCACATTGACCGTGGTCGCAATCACCACCTCGTCAATATGCCGAGCCCGTTGCACGCGCTCGACCATCAGCGCCAGCATGGACTTGCCCTGGCACTCCTTCAGCACCTTGCCCGGCAGGCGGGTCGAGGTCATGCGCGCTTCGATGGTGGCGACGATATGCTTGTTTCCCGGCATGAATTCTGCCTTACTTCTTCTCAAAAACCCACCAGGTGAAGTTATCCAGCCCGGTGATCCGCTTCCATTCGAAGCCGTAGTCCAGCAGTTTCAGATCGGGGAAATTGTCCATCCAGAAACCGCCGAAGTCACATTTGAACAGTTTGTTGCTGTGGCCGCGGTATTCGATCATTTCCTGCTTGTCGGAGAAATATTCGATGCAGACCACATATTTGCTGGTCGCCCGGTGGATCCGTTTGCAGGCGGCCAGAAGATCATCCGGGTGGATATGGATCATCACCGTACAGGTAAAGGCCATATCAACGGCGCCATCCGCAAGATCAAATTCCGACGCCACCCCTTCAATGGCGTTGCCCGGGGCGACCACTTTGTCGTCAACCAGGATCTTGCGCGCCTTTTCATTGGGTTCAACCGCGACCATCTCGGCATCCGTCAGAAGATTGAGCGCGCGCAGGTTGAGGCCGATGTTGGAGCCAATCTCCAGAATCCGTTTCGGCATTTCATCCCGCATCGGGGCGATGATCCGGCTCCACATGGCGAGACGATTGCGCAGGTGTTCGGCATCGGCCGCGTTGCGATCAATATATTCGTCCCCGAATTCCCCACGCCAGAAGGACGTCTGCTCGGTATTTGATGTATTCATTTCCAGTTCCTGACTACCGGACTAACCGGTTCATTTTACATAAGGATTTTGCGCTACAGAGGCATTAATTTCAAGTAATTCCGGCTTGTCGGAAAACAGTTGCTGCAGGTCTTTAAAATTGAACTCGGGTTTCGCCGGATAGAGTTCCTCGAAAACCCGGGCAGCAAACTCGTAATCCCGTTCTTCATCGACCACCAGCCGCCAGTGGCGCAGGCTTGGCAGATGGTCCAGCATCAGGCAGCCATATTGTTCCGGTCGCCGCCAGATATAGGGGGTCACATGCTCTTGTTCATACTCGTCGGTATCCGCCTCATACACCTCGCGCAACAGGTCCATGGACAGGACCTCGGTATCGAAGCCCAGCGGAAACCCCCGGTCCATGGGCAGGCGGGCATAGCGGGCACCGGATTGCCGGTACGCGGCCAACAATGCGCCGGAGATATCCGGATCGATAAACGGGCAATCTGACGTCACCCGCAGCAACGTCCCGGCCCCGACCGCCTTGGCCGCCAGAAAGGTCCGCTCCAGCACATTGGTCTCCGATCCCTGGAAGAAGGAAACGTTCTTAAGTCCGCTGACGAATTTCACCAAAGGGTCCTGGGCCGCGTCATCAGGCATGGCGATAGAGACCTCGTCCACCCCTGCAATACGGCTGCAGCGCTCGATGACATGTTCGAGAATAGTTTTTCGGGCCAAAGGCTTAAGCACTTTTCCCGGCAACCGGGAAGAGGTCATCCGGGCCTGGACTATCACTACGATCTTATCCGCTCCGGGCATAATTCCCCCCTGAAAAAATATCACCCAGCATGGCTTTGAAGATGATCCAGTTGGCCCGGAGCACCCGGCCAATGCGCGGGGTATCCACGCGCTCGCGCACCGGCATATCGAGCTGGGCGATCTCGATCCCGTCGCGCGCCGCGGTCAGGGTGACGCCGGTGCCGATGGTCGGGTGGCGGAAAATATGGATATAGCCCTTCAACACAGCCGTGTCATAGGCTTTCATGCCGCACAGGATGTCGCCAATTCCCCAGCGGGCCTTGGTATAGAGCCGGAACAGCGCCTCGGACAGGCGCGCCGGTTTGGGGCGCACCCCAATGGAAATAGCTGCTTTTCCGTCCTCGATCGGTTTGACCAGTTGAGGAATAAATTCCGGGCAATGCTGGTTGTCCGCATCAATGGAAAGGCATATTTTATACCCGGCTTCGATGGCGCGGGAAAAACCGCTGAACAGGGCCATGTCATAGCCCTGGTTTACAGGATGGGACACCACCTCGGCGCCGGCCTCCTGCGCAATCTGTGCCGTCTTGTCCGTGGAACCGTCGTCCACCACAATCACATCACCAAAGGGCCGCACCGCCTGCACCACAGTGGCAATGGTGCCCTCTTCATTAAGCGCCGGAATGATGATGGCGATATGCTTTCGTTCTTCAGTCATAGGATCTTACTTCAAATCACCCCAGGTGATATGTTCCCCCTCTTCGATATCCTTTATTAACACCCGGCCAAGGCATTTACTGAGCTCATAGGGCGCAAGGGCGTCTTCCGGACAGGGACGCAGCGGAAACAGGTCCCCCTCACTTATGGTTTCGCCGGACGCCAGGTCCCGTGTCGCGCGCAGGCCCCGGCGCTGCAGGACAACCGTATCCTTTTCATTGTCTTCAACCTTTTTGACGCCGTCGCCAATGGACAGGGAAAGCCCCTCCGGGTCATCGCACAGACTCTCCACAAGCTGGTATTTCTCGTCCCATGACATGCCGTCAGCAATCAGGTCATCCAGCTCCGCCGTCTTCTCCACCATCAGTTTCCAGCTTTCCGGATTCATGGAGAAAGGATGGTCCGGACCAACCAGATTATTATCCAGGGTATAATGTTTCTCGATGGATCGGGCGCCATACAGGCCGACCGCGCCCAGCACCGTGCTGTGTCCGTGGGTATGGTCGGACAGGCCGAGAGAGACCCCGGGAAAGGCCTTGGCAAAGCTCTCCAGCACCTTGAGATTAATGTTCCGGAACCTTTCCAGGGTGACGTCCCTGGGCTCATCCAGTTTGGCCGTATAGTTGGTATTGCACTGCATGAGGATCAGCTGGTCGGTATGCTTCAGAGCCGCACCCACGGCAGCTGTCACTTCGGCCATGGTCGAAGCGCCGGTCGCCATGATAAACGGCAGCCCGGATTTGGCCATGGCCTCGATTTCCTCATGCCAGGTGATATCGCCGGAACCCATTTTCCAAGCGGAAACAAAAGGCTGCAGCTGCCTGACCAGTTCCAGGGAATAAGGCGCGGTAAAATAGTCAATGCCGGCATCGGCACAGGTGTCCCGCAGGGTTTCGGTCCAGGTCACCGGCAGAGCGGCATCCTCATAGATCTCGAAGATGCTTTTGTCCCAGCCCTCCTGATGAGAAAATTTGCCGCCCATCTGGCGGAAGCCCTTGTCGGAGACAATGGACTTGGCGAAAAAATTCTGGAACTTGGCCGCCCGGGCGCCGTTTTCGGCACAGGAATAGATCAGGTCCTTGGCCTTTTCCAGGTCGCCGTCATGGTTGGCAGCGATGTCGGCGATGAAATAAACCGGTTCATCCGGGCCGACGTAATGAGTTCCGATTTTGATCCGGTTGGTCATAATTTTTCGATCTCTTCCTGCAAACTAGGCAATTTTATCCCGCTTTTCTGTTCAAAAAAGGCCACATTCAGCCTCAGATCCCTTGGCCTGACAGCCCGCCCGGCCATATCCGAGCTGTTCACAATCGTCACATTTGAGGCATCCAAGCCCTTATATTCCGCCAGTTTCAGGGCAAAATCCTTTTTGCTCATGCCGTCATGGGACCCGATATTATAGGTTCCGGTCAGTTTCTTCCTGTAACATTGTAGCAAAAGCTGTGCCAAAGTCTCCATATGCAGGGGAGAAAACAGCACATCCTGGAAAAGGCTGATATGTTTGCCTTCGGCAAAAGAATTTGTGAAAAAATCACTCAGGCTCGATCGTCCCGGCGTCCGGGAAGGGCCGACGATATTTATGCGCGCGATCAGGCTGTTCGGATGCCGTCGGGCCGCTTCCTCGCCCTGATATTTGCTGGCGCCATATTGATTAACCGGGTCAACCTGCCCTTCCGAAAAAAGGCCCGGCCCGTCCGGGTATACCTGATCCGTCGAGACATAGATCAAATAGCAGTCTGACCCGCTTACGGCTTCGACAAGATGGGCTGTTGCCGTGACATTGGCCGCATGGGCTTCGTCCGGATGCTCTTCGCAATAATCCACATTTGTCATCGCCGCCAGATGCACGATCACATCGGGATTTATTTTTTCAACTAATTCAAGGACTTCGGCTTTGTCTGTCAGGTCGCAGGGATACTCCGCATCCTTTCTCGATGTCGTCATAACGTCCCCGCTCCCGGAAAATGCCTCCACAATATAGGGAGCCAGCAAACCGGAACCGCCTGTGATCAATATTTTCATCGATAGACTTCTGCCATAAAAAAACCCACCTGATTATGTCAGGCGGGTTTCTATTTGGAAAACTTTTTTTGCAGGTCAGGTTTCAACATCAACAACGATACCTTCTGCACCTTCCTGTTCCCGATAATAGGCCAGGAATTTCAAAATTTCGTCTGCCGGCCACTGGCGGACCACTTCGCCGGAGGATTTGTCAACGCCTTGGTATACAAAAATACCGGTGGCATCATCCTGGTCGATCCGCAGTGTGGTGTTGGGAAGTTCCTGTGGCAGGGAGGCATTAATGACTTCCTCAGCCTTTTTCAGGAATTCCTGGATACTTTCAGCATTCAGGGACGAAGAATCCTCTTCCGCAGCCTTCTTGAGTGCTGCAGTGATCTGACTTTCCTGTTCCGCTCCGGACCCTGGAGTTTTTTTCGTGTCTTCAGTTTTATATAGAGCTGCCGTTTCTTTTACATTATTTAAACTGCCATAGCTTTCTGCATTCTTGGCAATTCCAGCTCCAGGGACCGACGGACTTATAGCAATACCGTCAACCATCGTTCTTCTCTTACTTTGTTTTTATCTCTATCGACACGGCAAACTCATTCTGCCTTTGCCATGCCAAAAGTCTTTTTTACTTACTTCAAATCAACTTAAAAAAATCTATCAAGGGAATAAAGCAAAAATTGTGTTTTGGCGGAATGGTTTCCACTCCGCCAAAACAACAGAGCTTTTATTAGCCGAAGAGTGAGAGTACAGAACTCGGCTGCTGGTTCGCAATCGACAGGGCCTGCAGACCAAGCTGCTGTTTAACCTGTAGCGACTGCAAATTCGCACTTTCTCGGGCCAGGTCGGCATCCACAAGGTTACCGATACCAGTCTCGATCGAGTCTGACAGTTTGCCTACGAAAGTCGTCACTGATTCGATACGTTTCGCACCGGCACCAAGCACCGCCAGAGAGGCGTTCACTGTATCCAGAGCAGAGTCAACCAGGGTCACAACACCGGCCGCACTGGCGGAGGTGGTGATGGACTTACCGGACAGACCCAGTGTGCCTACGTCGATGTCCTGAGCAGCAATCGTAATAGAGGAAGTAGCGTCCTGGTTAACGATCGCTGTAATATCGTCAGAACCACGCAGAGCGTTAATACCGTTGAATTCAGCGTTGGCAACGATCGTGTCGATCTGGTTACGCAGTTCGCTAAATTCGTTGTTCAGCAGTGTACGCTGGGAAGCATCAATACCGGTATCGGCAGCAGCCACAGCTTTTTCCTTCAGCTCGATGAGCAGGTCGGAAACAGCTTCGGCACCGGCCAGAGCAGTATCAATCGCACCAGTAGCACGGCTCAGGCTGTCTTTCACAGCGTTCAAACCGGAAATTTCAGCACGCTGAGACTGAGCGATAGAATAGATCGCAGCATTGTCTTTAGCGCTAGCCACTTTCAGACCGGTGCTGATCCGGTTCTGAGTAGTAGCCAGGTTGGAATTGGTTTTGTTGAGAGTCTGAAGGGCGACGAGAGCGCCCGCATTAGTATTGACTGAAAAAGCCATTATAAATCTCCATTCTGAGAGTACTATTAAACAGGACTTTTTGTCCTGCCGGGCATTCTACCCGATCCCGTAAACTGACTATGGTGTCCTTCTGACAACCCAGTTCACAGGATCAGGTTACGTGTAACATGTAAACGAAAGGTTAACAAGAATATTAATGTTTATCTATTTCGAAAAAACTTATTTAAAACAGATATTTAATCGGAAAAAAACTTAAAACCGGCAGTTTTTATAGTGTTTCTGCCGGTTCGATTTTAAGAAATATTAATGGAAAAGTTAAATGGTCGTAGAGGTAAAAGGCTGTGTTGGCGCACCAGCCGACTCTTCCCGGGCTGCCCCGGAGGATGACAGTGACGCCTGGGCGGCCAGACCATCCATGATGTTCCGGTTGATGGTAATCAAAGCGTCCACATTTTCTTCGCCCTTGGCGACCTGTGAACTATATTTACTTACCCAGATTGACAAAGAGACGATCTGTCCCCGCAGGATATCAGGAAGCTTGTTTCCCTCAACGGCACAATCTGTCGCCAGGGTTGACCACAGCCGCCGGTTCCAGTGCAGGGCTTCATGCAGGCGCTTGTCTGTTGTAGGGAGCTCCCTGGCGTCCATAAGAGCGCGGGTAACCTGGGTAAAAATCCGGTATTCTGTCTGAGATGCCGTTTCAGTTGCCTGTTGTGTCTTCTGGTACGCTTCCAGGGACATAATTCAGTCTCTCTTTCTCATATACAAACAGTTTCTTACACTTATTGAGGGCCTTGTAATACTCACCCTCCATAACATCCTGGCTGATTGCGACACAAAGCGCCTTAGCTTCGGGATCTTCGACTACACCAAGAAGCTCTGTCATCCTGAGAACAAACTTCTCGTAATATCCCTTGCGACCTGCCTCGTCCATGTACATCAGCATGATGGGGAAATACACATGCCGGACCGGTGTATTCACTTCGTCCGGCTGCATGATATCCTTTTCCCTCAGCAGCGATGCCTTATTCTGCAAGACAAGTGTTGCACGCCTGTCCCCATTTACAATAACAGCCCCGTTTACGACAAATTTCTCACCGGGTTTCAATGACAATTTCAAAGCCATTTGTTATCTTTCTTTTTATGTTCCTGACAAACAACGATGTTCCCGCCAGAAGCATAACTGTTATTTTGCATTTTCACAAATAGGTGGTTAACATAATGTGAATTTTTTTATTAAAAAATATTGTCCTGTTAAAACAATTACTAACACTGCCCCAAGTACCAGCCCGGACATCAAGGTTTAAGCTACATGGCTCGAAAAGCAAATAATTCCAACGCATTACCCCCTGCAAAAACGAAAGGCCAATTTACAAAATATTTTCGCAAAGGGAACTTTCACTATTCAAAAGGTGAATATGCAACTGCAGCCAAATTCCTTAACGCGGCCTGGCAGTATGATGACAGTATCCCCGAAATCACCATCCAGCTTGCTGATTGCCTGTTTCAGATGGGACGGCAAAACCAGGCCCTCGATTTGCTGATCTATACCTGGCAGAAACATCCCGACAAAGCCGACATCTGCACCGTCATCGGCTCTGCAGCGCTCAGGATGAACTTCTTCGACTTGGCGCTGAAAGCCTATGATCACTATACAAAGCTTCAGCCGAATGATCCCAAGGGATATGTCAACCTGGCCACGGCATTGCGGGAAAATAATCAGCTGGATGAGGCCATCACACTTCTTCAGGAAATTATTCCCATTTACCCCGAAAACGATGAAATGTGGAATGCGCTGGCGGCGGCAGTCCAGCTGCGCGACGGGCCGGAAAAATCCCTGGTCTTTTTTGAAGAGTCCTACAGGCTGAACCCGACCAGCCGGCAGATCCTCAATAACCTCCCGGGCATATATTATGACCTCGGCCAAATTGACAAGGCCAAGGAACTGGTGCTTGCCTGCCTGGAAAGATACAGCGACTTTGCGTCCCCTCACCTGCTGTACTCAAAAATCCTGCTTAATGAAGGCAACCTCAGCAAGGGCTGGAGCGAGTATAAATGGCGACACCATTCGACCAACCCGACGGCCTGCCTTCTCCCCTATAAAACCGACTATTGGAACAAGGGCATAGATATAGAAGGGAAAACCCTGTTGCTCAGCGCGGAACAAGGTGTTGGCGATGAGTTGCTGGCTACACCGGTCTACCGACAGCTGATCGATAGGGTCAAGCATCTCTATATCGGGTGTGACCGAAGACTGGTCCCCCTGTTTGAGACATCCTTCCCGGAAGCCACAATCCTGCCCTATGGGGTTTACGCCCTGAGCGACGGCCGGCGCGGCCGGAACTATAAGGACCTGACTGACGAGCAGGTTGAACAGATTGATTATATGTGCTTCAACCTGGACGCCGTTTCAAACCTGTGGCAATCCGTCGACGACATAAAGCCCATGGAGCAAATTCTGGACACGAGTGCCGGCTTAAAAGAGAAATGGGCGGCAGAGATCGAAAAACTTCCCAAAAAACTGAATGTCGGGATCTGCTGGCGAAGCGGCATATTGCACGCCCAGAGGAAAACAAGTTATACGGAACTGGATAACTGGCTGCCTATTCTGAAAAATGAAAACGTCAATTTCATCAATGTCCAGTATGGCGACTGCGCCGCGGAACTGCAAAATATCGCGGACAACCACGGCATAGAAATCCATAACTTTGAAGACCTGGACCTGAAAGATGATTTCGCCGGCACGGTTGCCCTGATGCAAAACCTCGACCTGGTGATGGGGCCGACAACCACGCCGGTTGCCGAGGCTGCCTGTGGGGGCACCCCGGTATGGTGGCTCAGCAACGGCCACCCCTGGTGGACATTTGGCCAGCAAAACCCGCCCTGGCTCACCAAGGGGTTGGTCTATGACAAACAACCCGCCCAAGCCTGGCCTGACTTCATGAAAGATATGGGAACAGTTTTTGATGATTGGGTCAAATCCAGCCTGCCGGGCAAGTAAGCCGATATTTCATCGAAGCAAACCTCTATTCGGGAAACCTGCACAGGATTAAAATGGCCAAAAAATCGGAAAAAAACAGCGGCACGTTGGCCCCCGCGCGAAATCGGGGACAATTCAATAAATACCTGCAAAAAGGCAATCAGCTTTTCAGCCGGGGCGAATATTCACAGGCACTTGCCTTCCTGAATGCGGCCTGGAACTATGACGAGTCCAACTCCCAGGTCGGGGTTCAGATCGCCAACTGCCTGTTTGAAATCGGCGAAAAAGCCAAAGCCATAAATGTCTTGAGCTATGTCTGGCAAAAAGCACCCGAAAATTCGGATGTCTGCACGGTAATTGGCGGCGCTGCCACCAAGATGAATTTCCATGACTTGGCGCTTAAGGCCTATGAGCATTATACCCGGCTCAACCCGAACGATCCCAAAGGCTATGTAAATTTTGCGGCCGCCCTCAAGGAAATAGACCAGTTCGACAAGGCCATTGACCTGTTGCAGAATGTTATCCCCATATTCCCCGAGCATGCCCCGCTGTGGCTTGCCCTGGCCAGTGTTGTGCACCTTCGTGACGGTCCGGAAGCGAGCCTGGTTTTCTATGAAGAGGCCTACCGGCAGGCCCCTGACGACCGCTTGGTCCTGTACAATCTGCCAGCGGTCTACCTGGATCTCGGCCGGCTGTCTGATGCCAAAAAAGTCGTGCAGGAATGTATCAGTAACTACAGCGAATTTTCCTACCCTCATCTCCTCTATGCCAAGATCCTGATGAGTGAAGGAAACCTGCAACAAGGCTGGGAAGAGTATAAATGGCGCCACCATCCGGGCAGCGCAGCCTCCTGTGTCCTGCCCTATGACATTCCCGCCTGGGAAAGCGGCATGGATATCACCGGCAAGACCCTGCTGATTTCTGCAGAACAGGGTGTCGGCGACGAGATTCTCGCAACGCCGGTCTACAAGCAGATTGTCGAGCAGGCCGGGCAGGTCTATATCGGCTGCGACGAACGGCTGGTTCCCCTGTATAAAAACTCTTTTCCCGACGCTGAAATCACACCCTTTGACGTCTTTATGACTCCGGAGGGAAGAAACGGTCGCCTGTATCCAGACCTCAGTCCGGAAGATATTGAAACCATCGACTATTATTGCTTTTGCCTGGATGCCCTGGCGAACGTGTGGAGAAAGCCGGAAGACATCAAGCCTCGTGAGAAAATCCTGCTTCCTTCAGATGCCCAGACGGAAAAATGGCGCGCGCGGCTGGAGGATCTGCCGCATAAGCTGAACGTGGGCATCTGCTGGAAGAGCGGCACCATGCATGTCCAGCGACAACTGCATTATCCGCCCCTGGAATACTGGCTGCCCCTACTCCAAAACGGGAAGGTCAATTTCATCAACGTTCAATATGGTGACAACCGTGACGAGCTTGCGGCATTCTTGATGAAACATGATATTGAAATTCACGACTTCGAGGACCTGGACCTGAAGGATGACTTTGACGGCACCGCTGCCCTGATGTCCTGCCTGGACCTGGTGATCGGTCCGGCCACAACCCCCGTGATTCAGGCCGGCTGTACCGGCACCGAGGTCTGGTGGCTGACCAATGGCTACCCCTGGTGGACCTTTGGTCCCCAGGACCCTCCCTGGCTGGAGAGAGGCCACATCCATGCCAAGGACCCAAACCAGCCCTGGCCAGCCTTCATGACGGAAATGCAGGGCACCTTTGAGAGCTGGGTGACTTCACAGACGTCAGTAAAATAAATTCTTTGACCAGCTTTCGACCTTTGATTAACCTTTGACAAATGATCTAAAACGGGTGTTTGAAAATGAAGTTTAAGGGTACCGATACCTATGTAGCAACCGAAGACCTGATGGTTGCCGTTAATGCCGCCATGACCTTGCAGCGTCCTTTGCTCATCAAGGGCGAACCGGGCACCGGCAAAACCGTGCTGGCCCATGAAGTGGCCAAAGCCACCGGCAAGAAACTGCTGGAATGGCACATCAAGTCCACTACCAAGGCCCAGCAGGGCCTGTATGAATATGATGCCGTGTCCCGCCTGCGCGATTCCCAGCTGGGCGATGAAAAGGTCAAGGACATCAGGAATTACATCAAGAAGGGCAAGCTGTGGGAGGCCTTCGAAGCCGGTGAATCCCCGATCCTGCTGATCGACGAGATTGACAAGGCCGACATTGAGTTCCCCAACGACCTGTTGCAGGAACTGGACCGGATGGAGTTCAACGTCTATGAGACCGGTGAAACCATCAAGGCCGAGCAGCGCCCGCTGGTGATCATCACCAGTAACAATGAAAAGGAACTGCCGGATGCGTTCCTGCGCCGCTGTTTCTTCCATTACATCCAGTTCCCTGACCGGGACACCATGCACCAGATTGTCAATGTGCATTATCCGGACATCCAGAAGATGCTGGTCCGCGAAGCGCTGAACCTGTTTTACGACATCCGCGAGGTGCCGGGCCTGAAAAAGCGCCCGTCCACCTCCGAGCTGCTCGACTGGCTCAAACTGCTGATGGTGGAAGACATGCCGGTGGATGTGCTGAAAAGCAAGGATCCGAAGAAGCTGATTCCGCCACTGCATGGCGCCCTGCTGAAAAACGAGCAGGATGTGCATCTGTTCGAACGCCTTGCCTTTATGACAAGGCGGGAAAACAAATAACCCTGCGGCAAAGCAATGCAATCCTCTTCTTCCATCTCCAAACAGGCCGCCGCACAGTCCCGGAAATTGTTCCAGAAGGGCCAGTCGCTTTATCAAAAGCAGGCCTACGCCAGAGCCGTTGAAGTCCTGGAAAGCGCTAAATCCCTGGGACTTGCCTCAAGCGAACTGTCACTTCTGTTGTCCGACTGTTATATGAAACTGGGGCAGCTACAAAAAGGTACGGACATTTTGTTGCAGGCAGCAAGCCGCGATGAAAATAACCCGAAAATTTGCCAGACCGCCGGACATGCCTGTCTCCGTCTGGGGCTGGACGACCTGGCTGTAAAATTCTTTGCCAGGAATCTTCAACTTAGCCCCGGCGATCCCAAAGCTTATTATCATTACGCCAACGCCTTGCAACAGGCGGTTCGGATTGACGAGGCAATTGAATTGTTGCAGGAGATTATCCCCATTTATCCCGACCAGGATTACCTCTGGGACAGCCTTGGCAATTCCGTCGCCCTGCGAGACGGACCGGACAAGGCCCTGGTGTTTTTTGAGGAAGCATTGAAGCTGAATCCCGACAACGGTACCATTTATAATAATATTACCCAGGCCTATGAAAGTGTCGGCGACTATGAGCAGGCGCTGAATCATGCCAGGAAAGCAGTCAAGTTACTCCCCAATTCCCCTGAAGCCCATATGAACCTCGCTACCAGCCTACTCATTTCCGGACATTTAGCGGAAGGCTGGCAAGAGTATGAATGGCGTAAAAACCTGCAAAAGCCGGGCGCCCGCAGGATGCCGGACCACATACCGGCCTGGCAGGGCGAGGACCTGGCCGGAAAAACACTGTTGATCGGCGGCGAACAGGGTGTCGGAGATGAAATTTTTCTGTGCGGGCTGTATTACGGCCTGATCGACCAGGCCGACAAGCTGTACATCGGTTGTGATGAAAGGCTCCTGCCGCTATACAAGGCCTGTTTCAAGAATGCGGAAGTCGTCGCCTATAAGGACAGCAAGGACCGCAAAACCGGACAGTTCATCAGACATTACCCCGATCTGAAAAACACTGAAATTGATTATTTCTGCCTGAATTTTGATCTATTCAAAATCTTCTGGCAAAAGAAGGAGGATTTGGACCGGCACAAAGCGCGCCGGCTGGAGATCCCCGCAGATATCACTTCGGACTGGCAGGCCAGGCTGGGCGAACTTCCTTCGCAAAAAAATGTCGGTTTTAGCTGGCGAAGCGGCAAGATCACCGTCTCCAGGTCACTGCAGTATGCACCGCTCTCGGAGTGGGCAGAACTCATCAAGCAAACACCAAATACAAACTTCATAAACCTTCAATATGGGGAATGCCGGGAGGAACTGGAGGAACTGGAAAAACTGTCCGGGCAGAGAATCTACAGTTTCCCCGAATTGGACCTGAAAGATGATTTTCTCAACAGTGCAGCCCTGATGTCCTGCCTGGACCTTGTCGTCGGTCCGGCCACAACCTGTAACACCCTGGCGGTGAATACCGGCGTAGAGACGTGGTGGCTGTACTCCGGCGACCCCTGGTGGCTGATGGGAACAAACAACCCGCCCTGGCTGGAAAACGGCCATGTCTTCTCGAAAAATATGAATGAAAAATGGTCAGATTTCATGGGCAAAATATCCGACCGTTTACGACGGCACCTTTAATCTGATAAAAAATATACCCTGTTACCGCCAGCAACCACTATGAACAGAGACCAGCATGTTTGTTAATTTCTTCCTTGAACTGAGAGAGCATGGCGTTCCCGCTTCGCTGCGGGAATATCTCACCCTCATGGAAGCCATGAAGCAGGGACTGGCGGACTATTCCATTGACGACTTCTATTACCTCAGCCGGGCGACCCTGGTGAAGGACGAGCGCAATCTCGACAAGTTCGACCAGGTGTTCGGCCATCATTTCAAGGGCCTGGAAGCCCCGGTCGGTGAGGATCTGGTGGCGGATATCCCGGAAGAATGGCTGCGCAAGCTGGCGGAAAAATTCCTCACGCCGGAGGAAATGGCGGAGATCGAGGGTATGGGCGACTGGGAGAAGCTCATGGAAACCCTGCAAAAGCGGCTTGAGGAACAAAAGGAACGCCATCAGGGCGGCAACAAATGGATCGGCACCGCCGGCACCTCCCCCTTCGGCGCCTACGGCTATAACCCGGAAGGCGTGCGCATCGGCCAGAAGGAAGGCCGCCATGGCCGGGCGGTCAAGGTCTGGGACAAGCGCCAGTATAAAAACCTCGATGACAATGTCGAACTCGGCACCCGCAACATCAAAGTGGCGCTCAAACGCCTGCGCCGTTTCGCCCGCGAGGGGGCCGCCAGCGAGCTGGACCTGCATGATACCATCCACAGCACCGCCAAACAGGGCTGGCTTGATATCAAGATGGTGCCGGAACGCCACAATGCGGTAAAGGTCCTGCTGTTCTTTGACGTCGGCGGCTCTATGGATCCTTTCATCAAGATTTGCGAGGAACTATTCTCTGCCGCCCGTACTGAATTCAAGAATATGGAATATTTCTATTTCCATAACTGCCTGTACGAAAAGGTATGGAAAGATAACAGCCGCCGACATACCCGGAAACTCAACACCTGGGATATCCTGCACAAATATCCCCATGACTATAAGGTGATTTTTGTCGGCGATGCGTCCATGAGCCCCTATGAAATTGTCTATCCCGGCGGCAGTGTGGAACATTACAATCCGGAAAGCGGCGAAGTCTGGATGCGCCGCACCCTGGATATCTACCAAAGCGCCGTCTGGCTTAACCCCGTGCAGGAAAAATACTGGGACTATACCCAGTCCATCTCCCTGATGAAGGAACTGATGGGAGATCGCATGTATCCGCTTACCCTGTCCGGCCTGGAGGCCGCCATGAAGGAACTGAGCCGGAAAAAATAAAAAAACCCGTCCGTTTCTTGCCGACTTCGATTGAAATGACCTTCTCCCCAATTTAGGATAGTCGTCCAAACATCTTAAGAGGAGGTCGTTGACATGAAGAAAATTCTCGCCATCGCCGAACAGCTGCCGGACACCCCTTCCCTTGCGCTCGACAAAGCCCTGCAGTTTGCCGAGCGCGGCAATGCAGAAGTTCATATCCTGTCCCTGGTATATGATGAAACCTTCGATCATCCCGAGCTGATCACCCCGGAAGAAGCAGAAGCCCTGCAGCAAAAACTGATGGGTCAGGCACAAACCCGCCTGGAAAAGCTGATCGCCGGAAAGAAGAACGTTACCGGTGAAGTCAACTGGGGCAAAAACCTGGCGGACGCCGTTGAATATAGCTGCGAAAAGGAACCGCGGGACCTGATTATCAAAACCGGGCACCGCTCGGAATCCCTCCTGCATCGGCCATCAGATTTCCACTTGCTGAATCTGCCGTCCACCCCGGTCATGATCGTCAGTGCAGAAAGCTGGCGCTCAAAACCGGTGGTTCTCACCACTATCGACTTTTCCAGCGACGACGCAGACCAAATGGCCCTCAATGACAAGGTCCTGACCCATGCAAAGGAATGTGCCGAACTTCTGGACGCCGACCTGCACTGCTGCTATGTGGTCACCTATAGTGCAGCCCTGGCGGACCTCGACATGATCAACAAGGACGAGATTTTCCGGCGCTTCAAGGAAAAGCAGCTCGGCAAACTTGAGGAATTTGTCGGGTCTTACGGCATTCCCCCGGAAAACCTCCATGTCAAGGCAGGAAAGATCGAGAAAGTCGTCCCCTCCATCGCCAACCGCCTGAAAGCGGAACTGGTCGTCCTCGGCACCCACCGGCGCAAGGGGCTGGCCCGCATGGTCCTCGGCAACAGCAGCGAAAAAATCCTGAAAATCCTGCGCACCGACATCCTGGCCATCAAGCCGGACTAATTTTTAGGGTTAAAAAAAGCTCCCGGCAACCACCGGGAGCTTTCTATATTCAGGTATATGTATTCTGCTATCGGGTGCGGTATTTCTCAATCGCCGCATCCAGGGACTTTTTCAGTTCAGTCCCGATTTCGCCGCCATCACCTTCAATACGGTCCTTGATCACAACGCGCATGGCGTCGATATGGGCTTTGATGATTTCCACATGACTGTCGCCCATACCGGCGTTGGGGCCGGTAAAGTTATACAAGCCGTCGGCAAAATCCGTAATCAACTGGTAGCCGAAGGTGCCACCCTGCCCTTTCATATCATGGGCGATGGCATTGATTTTTTCGAAATGGGCCTTGCGAAACTCCGGGCTGTCCACACAACGGCGGTGTTCCTCTGCCAGACTGTCGATCAGGGTGGAGACCCAGTCGGGATAGTCCTCCGCCATTTCCTGCAGAGCCGCCTGGGCTTTTATCATCATGTCTTCGTCAAAGGAGACATCATCGGCGTTTACATTTCCAAGGCCGATCGCTTTTTCTTTCAGCTTGTTCTTCAGGCGATAGTAGCGAACCTTTACCGGCTTAGCCATTGACTACTTCCACTTCTTCACTTTCATAAGTTAGTTTACGACGATCCTCACCTTCAATGGGAATCACCTGGCGCCGCCGGTCCGGCCCGAAATAAGTCGAGGTATGGACAAACTGACGGGGTTTCATGATCACTGAAAAGATCTTGTCTGCCAGGGCATTGATAGAAAAGGGTTTGGACATGAATTCGTTGACGCCCATTTCGCGAGCTTCCTGCACCCGGTTTGGCTCCGAATAGCCGGTCAGCATGATAAAAGGCACGAAACGATCCGGAGATTCCTTGTGCCGGCGCACCCAGCGCAACAGCATCATTCCGTTCACCGGAGACATTTCCCAGTCGGAAATGATGATGTCCACACTCATCATGCCCGCTTTCATCGGATCATCGGCCACCTGTTTGAGAAAGTCGATGGCTTCGCCGCCATCTCCGACTGATTTAATGGTTCCCACACCGAGTACGCGCAGGCTGTTGACGATCAAAGAGCGGATAAACTGGCTGTCTTCTACCACCAGAATGCTAATCCTGCTCAGATCCAAATTACTCATGCTGAAATCTACCTTTTTCCTCTATGTCTTTGAGGCAATCTTGTGGGATTAGGGTAAATAAAGTGTGAAATTTATCTGGAAAACCATCATTTTTATCTGCAGTTAGCTGTATCAGGCCGCATAGTCGGCTGTCCGCCTGCTGATCTGCGCCTGCAGGTCCTGACGAAGCCCCAGGTGAAACAGGGCCTCAGCCACCAGGAAACTGGGGGCCATGAAAATCTGGAATAAATTGTCCACAAGAGCGGGTTTCCGGCCCTCAAAAACATGGCCGACCAGTTGAAAAATCCAGCCGCCAACGAACAGGACGGCAAACCAGGCCCAGCCCGCCAGATCCGCCGTCGGCGCGACCTGCATCGACAGCTGTAGCAAGGGGATAAACAGAATGGCGGAAATCAGCC
The DNA here is from genome assembly GCF_006385175.1 of Emcibacter nanhaiensis. Lineage (NCBI taxonomy): Bacteria > Pseudomonadati > Pseudomonadota > Alphaproteobacteria > Emcibacterales > Emcibacteraceae > Emcibacter > Emcibacter nanhaiensis. The sequence continues at coordinate 259,349 of NZ_VFIY01000004.1, read as the reverse complement.
CGATCACAAAATCGGACACCAGATAGAACAGTAAAACAACCGCGACGAATAACATGGCAAAAGTGACCTGGAAGCCGTTGAGGGTAAACAGATCTATCCAGGAAAAGGCAATAAACAGAGACAGCACAATTGACGGCACCCCGATATAGTGAGTGAGTTGATTCCTGCCATCCTTGTGATAAGCGGAATACATGGCCATTTGCTGGACGAAAAAATTCTTCATATTCATATCCCCTTTGAAACATCCCTTTTTATTCTTGTAATATTTATATCATAGATCAGGTGATCGTCCCAATTTATCCTCATTAATAATTTATCCTTAATGCATGCGCAGCAGTTGCCCCCCTATGAGGAGCCTGATAGAATGCGCCGCATTGTCTAACAACCAGAAAAATGACACCAGAATGAGTGAACAGAGCACATCCCAGGCAGAGGAAACCATTAATCAGGACGGACAGAAGGAAACGGATCAGGTGGTTACCCCCCACCCGTCATCCCTGAGGCAAAATCGCATTAATATCACCCGGGAAGCCGGAGCCAAATCCTGGTTCAAGAACTACTGGCCCATGCTGACCTCCAGCATTCTTTCCATCGCCTGGATTGCCGCCTGCGTCAGCCTGTTCCTGTCCTCCGACCGGCAACTGGACCGGATGCCGCTCTATGAGATGGCCGGACTTCTGGCCGGCGCCATGCTGCCCCTGATGGTCATCTGGCTGATTACCCTGACATTTTTGCGCGTGACCCCACTGCGGGAAGAACGGCTTGCCCTCTCCTCAGGACTGGAAAACCTGTTGTCCCCGCTGGACATCGCCCAGAAACGGGTGGAGACAATCGTTGCCAACCTGCACAAGGAAATCAAACATGTCGAGGCGGCCGGTGAGATCGCCCAGTCCCGCATCGAAAACCTGGAAAGCCGTTTTCAGGAACAGATCTCCTCTCTGTTTGACGCGACGACCACAGCAGAAGAGCGCACCAGGGCGTTTCAGGAACTGATGGGTACCGAACGGGAGTCCCTGACCAAACTCAGCGGAGAGATTAACGTCCAGCTCAAAGAGCTGGAAACCGTCTTCAGTCAGCTCAAATTCGACAGTGAGACCATCACCAACACGACCCGCAAGAATTCGGAAAAAGTCAGCAACGAAATTGTCTTCCAGAAAAAGACCCTGGACGAACGCGCCCAGCAGATTGAAGCCCGACTGGACGCGATGGGTGAAAAACTGAAGCAATTGACTTCTGAAATGGATCGGTCGGTCGACAGCTCAGGCGAAAAACTGACCGGCCTGTCCCGGGAAATTGACGCCCGCGGCATCGCCCTGACCAAGACGGTCGAGTTACTGCAACAGCAAACCGGGGAAATCTGCGCCAAGCTGGATGAGCAGGCCGACACCATGGGCAAACTGACCGGACAGGCGGCTGCCGACAGCGAGCGTTTAACCGGTTTGCTCAAAACCCAGGCGAATGAACTTTCGACTGTTGCCGCTGGCGCCCTGGCGCAGACGGCGGAAGCCGGCGAGAGCTTCCAGAGCCACGCCGCCAACCTTGGGCGTCTTTTCTCGGAAGTGGCGGAAAAAGGCAATATGCTGATGGAAGAAAGCAGCAGCAGGTTTGCCGAAAACACCGATCAGATACAGGCCATCATTAACGAGTTTTCCGCCAATCTCGCCGAACAGATCGAAGACAGCACGCGCCGGATCAACACCCAGAACGAAAGCCTGGAACATTCCCTCGCCGCCCGCATTTCCAATGCCGAGGAAATCCTGGAAAACCAGGCAGAGGTGATCCGCGAGGGCCTGAAGCTGCAGGCCGAGGAAATCCAGTCCATCCTCAACGGCAATACCGAACAGATCGGCCAAGCCATCCAGGGCTCCCTGATGGATATCCAGAAACATTCTGAAACCATCGGCCAGCAGGTCGAGGCCAATGTGACCAAGCTGAACGAAAATATCAGCCTGATGGACAGCCAGGGCAGCCGCTTTGAGGAACTGTCCGAGACCTATCGCACCCAGCTTGAACAATCCGAGGAAAAACTCAAACAGCAGCATGACAGCCTGACCGGAAACATTACCACGGTGACAGAACATATCGGCCTTGCCATTGATAAGCTGAAGGACCAGTCCTCCGACCTGGGCGCCCACGGCCAGGCGATCATCGACAACATCCTCAGCCAGACCGAACAACTGGCCACCCATGTGAAGGAGATCCGCCAGCGCGCCGAAAGCAGCCTGCGGGACATGCAGGAGATCGAAGGCAATATCGGTGAACAATTGAGCGCAGCGGAAGCGAAAACCGGCCACATCACTGAAGACTGGCGCAAAACGTCAGACTATATCGGCGCCAAATGTACTGAAACCATCAATCACCTTGGGACACTGACGGAACGGCTGAAGTCGCTGGAGGTTGATAACAACCGGACCGCCGAGACCGCGGAAGCCAACATCAAGCGCATCTCCGATGAGTTGCAGCATGCCTCGGAGAGCATCTATCTTGCCTCTGCCAGCGCCATTGAAGCGGCCGACGAGACCAACAAGGTCATTGAGCATCACAATGAAAAATTCCAGCAGCTGATCAAGTCTATCCAGCTGTCCAGCAACAGCGTTGTCGCCGATGCCGAAGCCTTTGAGAAGAAAATCAGCCAGAAATCCGGCAGCGGTTTCTCATCTCTCGCCTCCCGGGTGATGGAGCAGTTGCAGTCCTTCGCCATCGATATCGGCCGCTATGTGGATGAAGATGTTTCCGACGACCTCTGGCAGCTCTATATCAAAGGCGATAAAGGCGCCTTTCTGCGGCGTCTGAAAAAAGTCAGTGACCGGAAAATCCAGAATAAAGTGGCGGAAAAATGCAAAGACGATCCCGACTTCCGTCGCTATGTCCAGGATTATATGGAGAATTTCGAGGACTTGATGGCAAAGGCCATGGCCAGCAACAATAATTCACCCTTTGCCGTGGCGCTGATTTCTTCCGATGCCGGCAAGGTATACTTGGCGCTGGCCCAGGCCGTTGGAAAACTTTCATGAAATATATAACCGGGCTTTTGCTGCTGGCTTTTCTGCTCGGTGGGTGCGACCAGAAGAGTGATGTCGGGACCACCGAAAAGAAAGCCTATCCCCCCGTCCACCTGAAAATGGCCAGCAGCTACCCGTCCAGCCTCGGCCTTCTGGGGGCCGGGGGTAAACGGGTTGAAAAGCAGATCAAGCTTATTTCCAACGGCAATGTGACCATCAGGTTTTTCGAACCCGGGGCCCTGGTGCCCAACCTGGAAATTTTCGATGCGGTGTCCTATGGCGCCCTGGATGCGGGCTGGTCCGCCCCGGGCCTGTGGAGCGGCAAGGTCCCTTCCCTCCAGCTGTTCAGCGCCGTGCCCTTCGGCCCCAACGCCCCGGAATATCTGGCTTGGTTCTATGAAGGCGGCGGCAGGGAAATCTTCGACGAGATTTACGCCCGACATAATATTCATAGTCTCATTTGCGGATTGAGCCCGCCGGAAGCTTCAGGCTGGTTCCGCGAGGAAATCAAAGGCCTCGACGATCTCAAAGGCATGAAAATCCGGTTTTACGGCCTCGGCGCCCGGGTTCTCAGCAAACTGGGCGTCTCGACCCAGCTTCTGGCCACCGGCGATATTTTTCCGGCCCTTGAGCTCGGCACCATCGACGCCACGGAATTTTCCATCCCCTCCATCGACCTGCAGATGGGTTTCAGCCAGCTCGCCAAGCACTACTATTTTCCCGGCTGGCACCAACAGGCGACCTTCTTCGAACTGATGATCAATCTGGACAAGTGGAACAGCATGAGCCCGACCCAACAGGCCCAGATTGAAAGCGTCTGCGCCGATAATATCAAATACACCCTGGCCCGCGGCGAGGCCGAGCAGGCTGATGCCCTCGAAGAGCTGAAAAGGCAGGGAGTCCAGTTCCACAAATGGCCGGACGATATTATGCAGGCGCTGGACTCCGCATGGCAGGACGTCGTCCGGGAAGAGACAGCAAAAGACCCCGATTTCAAGCGGGCCTGGGACTCCCTGAGCGCTTTCCGGGCGAAATATAAAATCTGGAAAGAACTGGGAAATCTTGACTGATCTCGCCAAAATAGAAAAGTCGCTGTCCGGCTTCATCACTTCAATCGGCAGAGCCTCCTCCTGGCTGGTCATTGCCATGATGCTGGTCATCGTGTTCGATGTGATCAGCCGACGTTTTTTCGTGATCGGGTCAATCAAGCTTCAGGAGCTGGAATGGCACCTGCACGGCATTCTGTTTCTCTGTTGCTTGGGCTTTACCTACCTGAAGAATGCCCAGGTCCGTGTCGAACTGCTCCGGGAAAAACTGTCGCCGCGCCTCCAGGCCTGGATCGAAATCGTCGGCTGTCTGTTGTTCCTGATCCCCTACTGCCTGGTGCTGGTGTATTTCGGCTTTGATTTTGCCCACCGGGCGTTTGTCGGCAACGAAGTGTCGTCCGCGGCGGAAGGACTGCCCTTTCGCTGGATCATCAAGGGGTTTATTCCGCTTGGCCTGAGCCTGCTGGCGCTGGCCGGCATTGCTGTGATACTGCGCAATATGATCTTTCTCTCACACGGGGAAGACGGCAATGGCTGAGTTGATTGAGTTCCTCCCGCTGCTCATGTTCCCGGTGCTCGGCCTGTTCCTGTTCAGCGGCTATCCCGTCGCCTTTGTGCTTGGCGGTACCGGGCTTTTATTCGGCCTGATCGGCATGTCCCTGAATGTCTATAACTTCAAGGAATTCTTCCTGATCATTTCCCGCATCTACGGCGGCGTGGTGGAAAACCTGGTCCTGATTGCCGTGCCGATGTTTATCTTTATGGGGATCATCCTGGAACGCAGCGGCATCGCCCGCGACCTGCTGCAGTCACTGCAGATCCTGACCCGGCGCATTCCCGGCGGACTTGCCCTGTCGGTCACCCTGCTCGGCACCATTATGGCCGCCACCACCGGCATCATCGGCGCCAGTGTGGTCATGATTACCCTGATGGCCCTGCCCATCATGCTGGAACAGGAGTATGACAAAGCCTTTGCCACCGGCACCATTGCCGCCTCCGGCACCCTGGGCATCCTCATACCCCCCAGCATCATGCTGGTGATCATGGGCGAGCTTTTGGCCACCTCCGCCGGCACCCTGTTTGTCAGCGCCCTGGTGCCGGGCCTGATGCTGGCCCTGCTTTATGTCATATTCATCCTGATCAAAAGCTGGCTTAACCCGGAAATTGCCCCGTCCGTCAGCACACAAAAGCCGCTGCTGGACGACAGGTTCGGCGGCAGCCCCCTGCCGGACGCCAATCCGGTGGCCCTGCTCCTGAAGAGAATTCTTCCGCCGCTGACATTGATTTTCCTGGTCCTCGGCTCGATCTTTGCCGGCTTCGCCACACCGACAGAAGCCGCCGGCGTCGGCGCCTTCGCCGCCCTGATCCTGGCCCTGATCAAAAATCGCCTGAATTTTTCCGGACTCGGTAAAATGTGCGAAGAAACCGCCAGCACTACCGGCATGGTGTTTGGCGTGTTTATCGGCGCGACGGCCTTTTCCTATGTTTTTCGCTCCCTGGGCGGCGATGACCTGATCATTCATTTCATCCAGTCCATTGCGGCCGGACCCTGGATCATCCTCGGCGGCCTGATGCTGATGATCTTCCTGTTGGGGTTCTTCTTCGACTGGATTGAAATCACCCTGATTATCCTGCCGGTGTTCGCCCCCATCGTCAGCGCCCTTGATTTCGGCCCGCATCTGGCATCCTCGGACATAATCGTCTGGTTCGCGATCCTGACCGCCATCAACCTGCAGACTTCCTTCCTGACCCCGCCGTTCGGTTTCGCGCTGTTCTTCACCAAGGGCGCGGCGCCGGACAGCGTCAGCATCAGGGACATCTACCGCGGCGTGGTGCCCTTCGTCCTGCTGCAGCTGATGGGTCTGCTGCTGGTCATGCTGTTCCCGCAGATTGCCCTTTGGCTGCCGCAACTATTACTCAAATAAAAAAGCCGCCTCAGTGAGGCGGCTTCGAAATCGGTATTTATCCTGTTCAGGCGGCGGCGGAGCCGGATCCCATCTTGGTAATGAAGTAGTCCAGGTTTTCCGGATCCACATCATTTTCACAATAGGTCAGTACCCGCTCCAGCATGCGGCTGCGGAACCGTTCCCGATCCTCACCGGCGCTGACGGACATATCTTCGGCCACGTCCAGGGCGGCCTTGGCCAGCGGCAACAGTTCCGGAGACAGGTTAGCCTGGCGGAAGAGAGCCGAGATACCAAGATCACCACGATCATGGATCAGTTTATAGGCATTACTGGTTGGAATATTGCAGAGTTTTGCCAGCGCGGATTCGAAGAAAACCAGATCGCCCATACACAGGGCCCGCATAATCAGTGTCGGCGTCAGGCGGCCATTACTATGCAGCTGATCAACCAGCTGGCGCACATCCATCACATCGACACCCCGGTTCAGCAGGCTGACGGTAGCCCGTTCGCGGGCGCTGAGGAACAGGTCCATGGCCATATCCGGGGTCATTTCATGGTGGGTCACCAGATGATCACGGACTTTCTCGGAAACCAGGCTGACCAGCCGTTCCGCAACCTTGAGCGGCAGCTGACCGCGCTGGGCCAGAGGTGCATTGACCTTTTCGCTTTCGCCAAATTTGTCCAGCACCTTACCCATGGTGCCTTCGGAAAGATCAGCACTCTCGTTGGAGACAAGCGTGGCGACCACATCTTCGTCCTGGCTGGTCTCGACAATGGCGTCGGCGACTTCTGCAGAAAGATTTTCCCGCCGGGCAACAGCCATCTGGCTCTCAGAGCCGCTGTTGGCGATGATATCTTTGAGGTCTTCATCTGTAAGAACTTCGGAAAACTCGAGAATCGGCAGGGAAACTTCAGTGACATCGTTCGCAAGAGACACGGCCACTTCATGGGGAATTTCCGGATTATCCTTCAGGCTGGCTGACAGCGCCTCACGAACGCGAACTTCAGCGTCCTTCACCATGAGTTTGAAGATATCTTCCGCGATTTTCTTTTCTTCCGCGGACAGACTGTCGCCTGAAAAATGCTGACCGACTTTTTTTGCAGCCTCGGCACGGTTTTCGACAGACGGGTCCTTGAGAAGTTTTAATACATCAGACTGACTGAGAGCGTTCGTCATTGAAATCTAAGCCTTTGTTTCCATTGTTTTATTATCCCCGCAGCAGCTCTGTAGTCTTTTCGCTTTCTGCTTTCTGTTCGGGCACAATAATCCCTGTATTTCTGAACAACACGGTGTCATTTTCAACAAAAGTAGTTAAACTCGCGTTAATATGAGCTATAAGTTCAGAAAAATTAAACCAATAAACCGTTTTCAGGGGATGAAAATGAAGAGAACACGTAGAAACATCTATTCAGCGCTGGTTTTGCTTGCGGCCACATTATTTGCCTCATCGGCACACGCACTTTCACTCGATACCGAAAAAATTGACCAAGCCATCAACAACGCTGTCTCCCCCTTTACAGATGCTTTCTCCAGCTTCATTTTTTATCCGATCACCATCGCCGGACAGCAGCTGCCCTGGATTGTGGTCTGGCTCGCTACTGCCGCCATCGGCTTTACCCTGTATTTCTGGTTTATCAATATTCGCGGCTTTGGCCTGGCAATCCGTATCGTCCGGGGCGACTATACGAAAAAATCCGATGCCGGCGAAGTAAGCCACTTCCAGGCCTTGACGGCCGCCCTTTCCGGTACTGTCGGCCTCGGCAATATCGCCGGGGTGGGGATTGCGATCGCCGCCGGCGGTCCCGGCGCCACCTTCTGGATGATCGTCGTCGGCCTGTTCAGCATGACCTCCAAATTCGCCGAATGTACTCTGGGCGTCAAATACCGGGAAATTGACGAGCATGGCGTGGTTTCCGGCGGTCCCATGTATTATCTGCGCAAGGGATTTGCGGAAAAAGGTTTCCCCAAGATCGGTCTGGTTCTGGCCAGCTTTTTCGCCTTCTGCTGTATCCTTGGCGCGTTTGGCGCCGGCAATATCTTCCAGGTCAGCAACTCCCTCTCCATCCTGAAACATGTGACGGGCGGCGAGGAAAGCTTCCTGTACAATAACGGCTGGATCTACGGCGTCTGTGTTTCCATTTTTGTCGGGCTGGTGCTGATCGGCGGAATCAAGTCCATCGCCTCGATCACCTCCAAACTCGTCCCGCTGATGTGCGGGGTCTACATGCTGGCTGCGCTCGGCGTTCTGATCATGGACTTCAGTGCAATTCCGCAAGCTTTCGGTGCCATTATCAAAGGCGCGTTTACCCCGGAAGCCAGTATCGGCGGCGTCATTGCCGTCATGATCCAGGGCATGAGACGCGCGACCTTCTCCAACGAAGCCGGTATCGGTTCCGCCGCCATCGCCCATTCCGCTGTAAAGACAGACGAACCGGTTACCGAAGGACTGGTCGCCCTGCTGGAACCTTTCATCGACACAGTGGTGGTCTGCACCACAACAGCGCTTGTGATCATCATTACCGGCGCATACATGAGCGGAGAGAGCGACGGCATTATCCTGACATCAAACGCTTTCACGACGGTTTACCCCAACTTTGATGTTGCGCTTGCCATCATCGCCTTCCTGTTCGCCATTTCCACAACCATCACCTGGGCCTATTACGGCCAGAAATCCTGGTCTTTCCTGTTCGGCAACGGCAAAAAAGTGGATATGGCCTACAAGCTGCTGTTCTGCAGTGTCGCCATCATCGGCTCCACCATGCAGCTGACGGCGATCACTAATTTCGGCGACGCTGCCCTCTTCTCCATGGCAATTCCCAATATTATCGGTGTGGTTGTCCTCGCCCCTGTTGTAAAACAGGAGATCACTTCCTATCTAGAGCGTATACGAAGCGGAGAAATTGCCCCCGTCACCGCGGAAGAAAGAGCCTGACGGTTTCGGAGTACCACCTGAAGATTTTTTAAAAACTCAAAAGGACCGTGATATGAAATCGCTTTTGAAATTTATGATTGTCCCTGTAATCGGCCTTATGGCCGCCAGTGCAGCCCATGCCGAGGGAGACGCTGACCTCGGACAGAAATTATTCAAGAAAAAATGCTCGGCCTGCCACACCGTCGATAAGGGCGGCAAAAAGAAAGTCGGACCCAACCTCTATGGCGTTGTCGGGCGGGCAGCCGGTACATCCGAAGGCTTTAAATATTCGGACGCCATGGCAGAATCCGGCCTGACCTGGGATGAGGCCACCCTGGATACCTATCTGACCCAGCCGAAAGGCCTTGTTCCCAAAACCCGCATGATTTTCGCAGGCCTGAAAAAAGACGACGACCGGGCAAACCTGATCGCCTATCTTAAAACCCTGTCAGACTGATTATTTTTTTGCTGTAGAATGGGCGCTTTTATTTTGAAAGCGCCCATTTTTTGACATGATGCGAAAAGAGAATACTTGATTGATGGCTCAATGATCCTAACATTGAGTCATATGAGTTTTATTGGAAACAAGTTTAAGGCTGCCTGATATGAAAACTGCCGCTAAAGCCATCTCACGGGACCAGGGACTTCCCCGAAGAGCTATCCTGATCGCTTTTTCCCTGCTTTTAGTCATTGGAGCCGTCTTCTTTTCCCAGACAGTGTTGGCGGAAGAGGAATATCCAAATCAAAGCGCAGAAGAACAAGCCAAGGGTCGCGAGTTTATTGAGGTCACCTCCAAACGCGCCTTCGACGTCCTGAAACAAAAGGACGTGCTTTCCCAGGCCGAGCTGGAAGATCAGATGCGGGTGATCCTGACGGATTCCTTTGCCATTGATTATATTGGCAAGCTGGTGCTCGGCCGCCACAGAAAACAGGCCACCAAAGAGGAACTAAAGACCTATTTCGACCTTTTCCCTGATTTTCTGATCAAGGTCTATGCGTCCCGCCTGACCAAGCTGGATACCACGGAGATCGAAATCGAGCGGGTCATTCCGCACGGCAAAAAAGACATGTTTGTCCGCAGCAAGGTTGATGGCGAGAACAACGAAACCTTTGACGTCGACTGGCGCATCCGCCCCTTCAAAGACAAGGGTTATCAGATTATCGATGTGAAAATCGAAGGCATCAGCATGGCCCGCACCCAGCGCGACGACTTTACCTCGCGGGTGTCTGAAAGCAAAATGGCGGGATTGAACCAGTATATGCAGAATATCATTGACGGCACCGAGGAAGCGGAACCGCTGGAAATCGAAAAAGCCGACAAACCAGAAAATGACGATACAGAAGACAGCTGATTTTCCAGTCAGTCGTCAGACCTTTTGATCACGGCAGGTCAGTTGCAACTGGCCTGCCGTATTGTTTATCGCCGCAATACAGGCCTCTGCCCGCTCAGGCGCCACGGAAATGGCAAAGGTGGTGTGATAGGTCATTTTTCCATCCTCGCCCAGCCGCCGCGTTGAATGCATGCGGACCACATTGGCGTCATAATCGATGAAGGCTTCCGCCAGACGGGCAATGAGGCCGGGCTGGTCCCCGCCCCCCACTTCTATGATGTGGGTAACATCCGAGGAACTGTCCTGGTCCACCGGAAAGCGAAAATCGGTCACCAGGCAATCGGCATGGGCCAGGCACTCCAGTGACTGGAGTTCACTCTGAAGGAACCGGCTGGAAATATCGGCCGGCAGCTCGGCAACGCAGGAAAATTCGCATCCCTTGCCCAGCACCGCAAAGGAGGTGTCCGCCAGATTGACGCCAAGATCGAAAAGACGCCCGGTGACGGCCGCCACCAGTCCAACCTGATCAGGACTGACAATTGAGATAAGAACTGTATGATTTCTGGTATGAGACATGTTGCGCTTTGAACCGATTACCTATATGACAGAGTTTCTATTATTCATAAAAAATAACTGATAAAGTGCTATTCTGCCAGTAAATGATTTCCGGATCATCATTGACGGACAAGCCTTTTTCAATTGCAGCAGGTACAAAATATGTCAGAACAACTTTTACATCTCGTATTCGGCGGGAAAGTGACGGACCCCAGCGGACTGGAGTTCGAAAATACTGAGGAACTGGATATCGTCGGGATTTTTCCCAACTACAAGGAAGCGCGGGATGCCTGGAAGGGCGCCAGCCAGGCCAATGTTGACGACGCCCTTACCAAATATGTTGTTGTACATCTCCACAGACTTCTGGAACCGGAAAGCGACTAAAGGAACAGGCCACCTGGATCAGTTGAAATAACGTTCTATTTCCTGGTCCAGGTTTTCCTTTTTGGTTACATATACTCCCAGCCGCCCCTTCAGAATTTCCCGCGCCTCTTCTTTGTTTTTCGGGCGAATATGCTTCAGCAAAACCCGTGCAATGCGCTGAGTGGTCTCTGTGTCTTGGATAAGTTCCGGGACAATTGATGGCATCAGAAAAAAACCTCCGAATGTAATTTGCTGAGGTATGCTATATACTGCTGCTCTGTGACCATTGTATGACGATCCGGCATCAAATTTCGCAGCCTGGGAAGCAAGGTAGTTTTATGAATAACAACAGAAAAAGCCGCACTCTTTACGCCATTTTGGGATTTCTCTGCAGCAAGCCCCGCTCAGGCTATGACATCAAGAAAGCAATTGAGAAAAGCGTTGGGTTTTTCTGGAGCGAAAGCTATGGCCAGATCTATCCCATGCTCAAGAAACTGGAAGCGGAAGGTCTTGCCGTCAGGGTCAAAGAGGAGGAGCCCTCAAGCCGGCGTCGGCAGCGCTACGCCATCACCGACAAAGGCAAGCAGGTCCTTGCCGACTGGATCAAAGAAGACGCTGACTATGGCGGTTTCCGGAACGAACTCCTGCTCAAGCTGTTCTTTGGCAGCACAGTCGATCCGGCAATCAGTATTCGCCACCTCGAAGATTTCATTAAACATGAGAAGCAGCGACTGGAAATGTTTGAAGGATTTAATTCCACCCTGCCCCGGAACGGCAAGGAAATGACCCCCAACCTGATCTTTCTGGCCGCGACTCTGAATTACGGATTATCCGGCACAAAACATAATATCCAGTGGGCAGAAGACACCATTCAGATGCTAAAGGATATGGACATCACATAAGCTTATGTCCCCTTTGACTTTGTGGCCGTTTCATAATAATGTATCTATTAGATACATTAAGGAGAAATTCAATGTCCATGCCGGAACTTCTTGCTGACCGCCTGTCCCTGCCGGTGATCTGTTCGCCGATGTTTATTATTTCCAATCCAGACCTTGTGATCGAGCAATGCAAGGCTGGGCTTGTCGGCTCCTTTCCGGCCCTGAACGCCCGGCCTGCCGAGGTGCTGGATGAATGGCTGATCCGTATCAAAACCGAGCTTGCCGACTATCAGGCCGCCAATCCGGGTAAAAAAGTCGCCCCGTTTGCGGTCAACCAGATTATCCACGGCTCCAACGACCGGCTTGAACATGACCTCGGCCTCTGTATCAAGCATGAAGTTCCCATCATCATCACCAGCCTGATGGCGCCGAACCAGATCGTCGGCCCGGTCCACGACTATGGGGGTCTGGTATTCCACGACGTCATCAATATCCGCCATGCCCGCAAGGCGGCAGAAGCCGGTGTGGACGGGCTGATTCTGGTTTGTTCAGGCGCCGGCGGCCATGCCGGCAGCCTCAGCCCCTTTGCCCTGGTTCAGGAAGTCAGAGAGTTTTTCGACGGTACGATCCTGCTGGCCGGCTCCATCAGCACCGGACGGTCCGTTCTGGCGGCCCAGGCCATGGGCGCGGACCTGGCTTATATGGGGACCAGGTTCATCGCAACGAAGGAAGCGAACGCGGATCCGGACTACAAACAAATGCTGATCGACCATGCCGCCAGCGATATTGTCTATTCTTCGCTGTTCACCGGGGTGCACGGCAACTACCTCAAGCCCAGTATTTCCCGTGCCGGTCTGGATCCGGAAAACCTTCCGGAAGCCGATAAGTCAAAGATGAATTTCGGCAGCGCCGAGACCAAGGCCTGGCGCGATATCTGGGGCGCCGGCCAGGGCCTCGGCAGTATCAAGGATGCCCCGGCGACGGCGGACCTTGTGGCCCACCTGGTCCAGGAATATACCGACGCGAAGGCCGATCTGCTTACGGTATCAAATTACCCGTAACATAGCTGCCACCAGCGGGTGACGGACAATATCCTTGTCCGCAAGTCTGATCACAGCAACATCTTCCAGCGTGGACAGCCGTTCGGAGATGTCAGCCAGTCCGGACAGGCCGTCCAGCAGGTCGGTCTGGTTGGGATCTCCCGTCATGACCATGGTGGATTGCCAGCCCAGCCGGGTCAGCAGCATTTTGATCTGGCCGTAAGTACAGTTCTGGGCCTCGTCGACGACGACAAAGGCATTGTTGAGTGTGCGGCCTCGCATATAGGCGACCGGTGCAATTTCAATCGTGCCGTCGTGAAGGTATTTTTTCAGGTTTTTGAGACCCATGCGGTCAGCCAGCGCGTCATATAGCGGCCTGAGATAGGGTGCCAGCTTTTCATCTACCGCGCCAGGCAGATAGCCGAGGCTTTCCCCGGCTTCCACAGCCGGACGGCAGAGCAGGATCTTGGACACCTCCCCGGCTTCCAGAGCTTCCACGGCCTTGGCCACGGCAATATAGGTTTTCCCGGTTCCCGCCGGCCCGACGGAAAGAATTACATTGTGTTCCTCAATGGCCTTGATCAACTGGGCCTGGTTGTCGCTCTGGGGTTTGATTTTCCGGACGTACTTTCTGTCTCTCCTTTCCTGTTCGCCGCCAAGGGGGTCCCATCCGCCGTCACGATACAGCGGTCGAATATTCGAACTGTGAATATTCTGGTTTTCGGAAGTGTTGTGCATGCGTCTGGATTTTTTACCCATTGCAGTCTCCAAATTTAAGGTGGACAGAAACTCTACTCTTCAGAACAACAAAAAACGCCTTCCCGGCAGGGAAGGCGTTTGATTTGCATTTTTGGGCAACAGAAAGGGTTTCACTGTCTCGACTGGGATCGTCTATTCCCGCTCGCGGTAGCTTCACTCTGAAACATCCTTTCTCAAAGATTCGTTACAACAAGTGTAATCGTTCAGAGTGAAAATGTAAAATCTTTCTGCGCTGCATCATAAATATTTCATTTATGAGGCCTGCTTTTTAGAAGAGGTAACCGATACCGACACCGACGATCCAGGGATCAATGTCAACGTCAGGTGCTGTCACCGCACCGTTCGCAATGCTGACGTCAGTGCTCAGGAACAGTTTCTTGACATCAATGTTGAAATACCATTGATCCTTGATCTTGTAATCGACACCAGCCTGCAGCGCCCAGCCAAAACCGTCGGAATAATCGATTGTGGTCAGTCCCAAGCCGTCCAGGGTATCTGATGTATTTTCGCTATAGAAGAAGGTATAGTTTACCCCGGCGCCAACATAGGGGCTGAAATCTTCCTGGGGGGCGAAATGATATTGAACCGTCACTGTCGGCGGCAGCAGCCAGACACTGCCGATCGGCACATCACCAAGATCGCTGCCTTTTACCACCGGATTATGCTTGGTGGTCGCAGCAATCAGCTCAAGGGCGATGTTGTCAGTAACGAAATATGTGAAGTCCACTTCGGGAACGACTTTGTCGTCAATATCCACGTCACCGCCGATTGAAGTCGTTCCGCCGGCATCCGGAGAAACCCAGATACCGCGGGCGCGGATCATCCAATCACCTTTTTCCTTTGCCTCGGCGACCCCGCTCATCAGCGTGGCAGCAGCCAGCCCGGCAATGCAACAAGTTGTAAGAAGTTTTGTTTTCATGGTGTTTCCTCTCAGTCATAATTGAGAAATAAATTGGATAAAATTATCCCGTCAACTAACGCTACTATAGGAAAACAGAACTCGTATTAAATTGATTTAGATCAGGTTTTAAAAAGAAAATTCAAATACTTGCGTGGGCCTGACACCACTCGGTCACTTTCCCGGCCTCCATCGGCCGACTGATATAGTAGCCCTGCGCCTGGTCACATTTGAGCTTCGCCAAAAGCTCCAACTCTGCACTGTCCTCGACCCCTTCGGCAATAACCTTGAGGCCGAAACTGTGTCCCATACTGATGATGGCTTCAATCAGGGACTGTGATTCCTTGTCGTCCATCATACCATGAACAAACGCCCTGTCGATTTTTAGTTTATCGACCGGCAGGCGCGGCAGGTAGGACAAGGAGGAGTAGCCTGTTCCAAAATCATCAATGGACAGCTTTATGCCGAGATCGGCCAACCCGCGAAGTGTCCCCATTACTTCCTCGGTTTTGCTCATCACGATACCTTCCGTGATTTCAAGCTCAAGGTACCTGGGCTCCAGGCTGGCTTCCTCGAGGCACTCACGAACAAAATCGACAATGCGGTTGTCGTGGAAATGCAACGGAGAAATATTCACCGATACCGGAAAGGGCGGCAATCCCCTCGATTGCCAGAGCTTCGCCTGGACACAGGCCTCCGGCAACAGCTGCTCGGTCAGCGGGATAATCTGCTTTGACCATTCCGCGAGCGGGATGAATTCACCCGGCGAGACAAACCCTCTTTCCGGGTGGTTCCAGCGCATCAGGGCTTCCACGCCGCAAATCTGGCGGGTCTGCAAATCAATTTGCGGCTGGTAGTGCAGCAAAAACTGGCTGGTTTCCATATTTTCGCGGATGTCGGACAGCAGGGTGTTGCGGTCCACCAATTCCGCCTGCATCTCGGAATCAAAGAGCACAATCTGCCGGCCGCCTTCTTCCTTGGCCTTATGCAGGGCGATTCCGGCATTGCGCACCATATGCTCCGCGCTTCCCTTGTCTTCCGGATAATAGGTGATCCCGATAGACAGCTCGACCGGGATCTGGGCGCCCTCGATATTGATCGCCTTCCTGGTATTGTCCCGGATTTTGCGGGCTTCAGCGACAATATCCTCGACGGATCCATAAATATCGCCGGTAATGGCGAATTCATCCCCGCCAAGCCGGGCCAGAAACTCGTCGGGCCGCATATATGATTTCAGAACCTCGCCCAGCTTGACGATCACATTGTCACCGACACCATGGCCGAAAACGTCATTGATATTCTTGAAATTATCAATATTGACCAGGATAACACCGACGATTTTTTCCGTATTTTTTGACTGCATCAGCTTTTTTTTCAGTTCGCGCCGGAACAGCATCCGGTTCGGCAGACTGGTCAGGGAATCCAGTTGCGCCATTTTCACAAGAGCGTCGGTACTGGCCTGGGCTCGGTGCGTCATATCTGTAAAACTGAGAATCGTTTCCCCATCCGGCAGGAAATCAGCCCGCATATCGAAGACACGGCCATCCGTGAAGTCGATTTGCTCATGAAAACTACCTTCAATCCGTCTTGCCCTCAGATGTTCTATCCGTTTTTCTATTTCCGCATCAATCTGAGAGGGTGACAGACCTTCTCTGTTGAGCAGCCATCTGTTGAGTTGACGCATGTTGACGCCCATCGTCAGCAGGTTGTCCGGGAAGTCATGCAGGTTCTGATAGGCCTTGTTCCAGATGATCAGGTTTAAATTTTTGTCAAACATGGCCAGGCCCGCCCCGATCTGATTGACCAGGTGGTGCAGGCTTTCAATAGATTTGAAATGTGATCCATAGATTTCAGACACTTCATGGACCAGGTCTTTGTTTTTTTGTTGCAGGGCGACCGAGGCAACATACATTCTGTTAAACTGATGACCGGCATAGCCGAGGATCAGGACAAAAATGACGGAAGCGATGGCAAAGGCCATATCCTGCGGTTCGCCACGGCCAATAAAGAAGTAAAGCACGGGAATGCTGCAGGGCACCATAAAGGCCCATACCGCCAAACGATGCGCCACACCGGCAAATACGGTAACGGCAGAAACGCCGGCCAGCAGGGCCATGATCAAAAACGGATCGACACTCGACGGAAAATCCCCGGTAAAAAGAATGGCTGACCCCCAGATAAATCCCCCCAGAGAGGTAGACGTGATGTAGAGGCCTATCAAGGCAGCCTGACGCCGGTCGCTACCATATATTGACGCCAGCACCGACATGGCAATCCGCGGCAGCATACTGATAAAAAGCGCCCCGTACCACAGGTAGGCACGATCATGCGGCACACTATTCCAGACCAGCCAAAGAAACATCAGGCCGAGAAACAGCGACGCGATAACATTTGGAATTGCGACAGAACTGAGTGTCCTGATCTGTTCCGAACGTAATTTTGACGGTGCAACATGCGACATAAACGAACTACCGTCTGTTGCATATTCCATGTCATCGAAGAATTTGCTTGAAGCAGGTTTCATATAATATTGTTCTTCTTCGGTGCGATTTTAACGTTCGTATATAATGCGATAAACGTAAATAAATTAACAAGATGTGCGAAAATATTACCTCAAATCCCGCCTTGGTGCAACGTGCTGTTAATGAACGATTTTTCAGCAACTCTCATTACCGTTTTATTTTTTCTTCCCGTTAGGTAAAATGAGTGCAAAGGAGTGACTACCTATGCTAACACCGGATCAACTCACCCTGACCAATATTCGCAATGAACTGGACAGGATCAGCAATGAAATGATCGCCCTGATCCAGAAATACAACCTCGATGCGAGTTCATCTCTGGAAATCATTGTCGTGGCCAGAACGAAAATATCCGAGCCGCAGGATTATATCCGGTTCCTTGAACTGTCCCTGGAGGGTCGGATCTACGGGGAAGCGGCAGAAATGTTGGAAAAAGCAACCATCACGGATGACGATTACAACACCACTCATTAATCCTTCCGACCGAGATGAACTGAATTCAGCATGGTATAAACGGCGCCAGACTGCAGCGTCACACTTTCATACAGCTCCATGGTTGTTACCTGCTGCCTGAGGGAAAAGCCGACGGCGGACAGCCGGTCCTGGGAGATTTTTTCCGTCTTGAGCCTGGCCAGGGTGACGTGGGGCATATATTTCCTGTTGTCGAGCCCCTCGATACCCCTCCCGCTCAAAACCTCCACCAGATCACGCTGGAGTGTCATCAGGCTTTCATTTTCCAGCACCCGGGCAATGATGACACCCTTATGCCAGCTGTTCCGGACCGAAGTCAGGCCCGAAATTTCCATGTCAAATGAAGTATGCCCCGCAGAGACCTCGGCCATGGCCGCAACAATTTGCTCCACATCGTCTGCGCTTTGCCGGCCCAGGAAAGCCAGCGTCACATGCAGGTTTTCGGGACGCATCCAGCGGACGTTCTCGAAGGCTTTATCCTTCTTCAGGTTGCCGCACACACGGCGCAGGGATTTTACCACATCGTCATCGGGACGAATGGCGATGAACAGGCGCTGGTAGGCCTTCTCATTTTCCTTGTCTGTCATCTTTTGCAGGTCCAGTATTTTTATTTCCCTAATAAAATAGCTTTACCTGCCAGACTTGCAAAGCCCGAGAGTGTGCTGCAAAACCATCAGGGACTGGTGGCTGGTTTCGCCCAGATACTGTCCCGGGGACCAGTCCGTCTCCGGCGTGACACAGATAGCGCCATAAAAGCAAATATTCCGGCCCCCAGGCAGGCCACGATATCCACGCTGACGACGCCGTTTCCGCCATAATGCCATGTGGCACCGAACAGGAAACCGGTCAGGCTGCTCAAGGGAACCAGTGCCGTCAGGACCGCCGCAGCCCACAGCAGCACAATTGACGCCTGTGCTGCACCCAGCACAAAGGAGAGCGCAATCGCCACTATGAACATGGCATAATAGAGCCAGACATACCATTCGCCGGGTGATGACATCAGCAGCGGCGCCCATTTGGCCGCTGCCAGGATCAGAGAAATCCCGCAAACACAGCCGAGGCACACCCCGACAGTCAGACTCCCCATCAGGCGCGTGTTCCTGCATTGCGTTACCGGTCCGCTATTCCGGCGTTCCTTTTTCCGCCGGCTCTCGATCCACAACAGGTTGCCGGTATAAAACAGCAGAGCGCCAGCCATTCCCAGGATGAAATAGCCCCAGCGTACCGGCGTCCCGCCATAGCTGCCGAAATGCAGGGTAAAGAAACTGGTTACCGGCACAATCCAGCCTTCCTGATGCCCCGGCAGCAAATCCGTGTCGACAAGATTGCCGCTGTAGGGATCGACTATGGCAAATCCGCCATTGGCCCGCGGCACGATATTTCGGGGGTCTGTTCCCTCGGCACGGACCACGCCTCTGCCGTTTTCCGCTCCCAGATAATGCAGATGAAACGGCTCGAAGCCCGGCGCCTGTTCCCGAATCCGTTTGACTAACTCGGACGGGGCAAGTGTCGTTGTATCTTCAGGAGAATGAAGCGGCGCAACATTCGCTCCGCGCCAGACATTTTCCAGGGTTCCGCCATAGAGCAACTGATCCTGAACGTCGTAAATCTCGTCATGAAAAGCAAAAATAACCGAGGTAAAGGCCATAACCATATGGAACGGCAGGCTGAACAGTCCGAGTATATTATGGCTGTCGAGCCACATACGCTTCATGTTTTTCCCTACCCGAAGGGCGAAAAGATCCTTGATCAGGCTCGGCACAAGCACAATAACGCCCGAAATCAGGGCAACTGCATAGAGCAGCGCCACGATACCGGTCACCGGCATAACTATCTCGTGATCGAAAGGAAGACCTACCTGTTCATGCAGGATATCGATGAAATTGGCCAACCCTGACTTTTGATACTCGCTGACCCGCAGCTCCCCTGCTTCGGTCAGGGAAGAAACATAGGTGATATGTTTCGCGTGGCGCCCCCTCTCGCCGTCCAGCGGCACCGACCAGCTCAGACGCGCCGGCATCTGCGGGCCTGGTCGAAGATGTATCTCATAATTTCCGCGCGCCTCCGGCCGGGCCGCCAGTGTCATGTCCACTAGTTTCTGCGTCTGCTCCAGCGAAGGCGGATCGGAAAATTCCACCGGGGGAGACGACCACTGATCAAGCTGCTTCTCAAACATGGTAATGGCACCGGCATAAAAGGCGATGAACAGAAAAAGACCGCTGATGATCCCCGTCCAGGTGTGGACATCCTTATACATTTTGACGATATCGGTACGCATGGAACCAGCTCCTACCCCAAAATAAATCGCCCGCCAAACAGCAGACCGTAACAAACAACATTGGCTGCGCCGAGCCCAAGCCAGGCCCGAAGCCCGGTTCTGAACAGAAAACAACTCCCGAGCAAGGCGATCCAGATGGGCGCCGTCATCCACATGGTGAACTGAACCTTGTTTGCGTCGCCCGGCAATCCGCCGACAGTTATCTGGCCGACCAGACCGGTCAATCCGATGGACAACAGGAAGCCCAGAATTACCGCGGCCGACACCTTGCCAAACCAGTTCCCGCTGCTCAGTTTTTCTTCGACAGTCATCTGATTAGTTCCCCTCTTCCCTCTTCAGAAACGCCACAAAAGGCAGCACTGACCAGACCAGCATCATCAAGACAAAAAGACAGAAGATAGCGGTCAGCGGGGACACCGCCTTTCCGAACAGAATGAGCGACAGGACAAGACCACCTGTGCCGGCGGCGATGCTTGATTTTTGTGTTAACTTCCGCTGCAGTAACCGCTGATGCGGGGAACCAAGATACAGAACGACCGCGCCGGTTATTCCGATGATGACGGCGGCCAGAAAAAATATATACATCTTCTCATCCTTCGATACGGGACTAGTGGACGCCATGGCCACTGCAGACTGGAGATCTTGAGTGGCCATGGGTTGTCTTCCGGCTTGGGGCTCACCTAGAAGTCCGCTTTCACCTTGAAGGCAAAGGTGCGCGGTTCACCGATACGCAGGCCGCCATAGGCATCGCCCACGGCCCAGTATTGCTTGTCGAACAGGTTATCTATCGTACCAATCAGAGTAATGGCATTACCGGCCAGCGTTGTACTGTAACTCGCCCCGCTATAGATCACGGTATAGGCCGGCAGTTCCCAGACATTGGCAGCATCCAGTTTTGTCTTGCCATGATATTTGCCCCCCAGGTTGAGGGTCAGACCGGGTAGGGCATCAACCACATAGTTGAGCTGCAAACTGACCTGCTGCTTGGGTGCCCCGGCCACATCGTTGCCTTCGATCGCACTATTGGTCTTGTCATACTCGGTATCCAGCAGCATCACATCGCCATAAAGCGACAAATTTTCGGTAACCTCCGCGGCACCACTGAATTCAAGCCCTTGGTAGAGGGTATTACCATCCTGGACCAGGTAATTGTCTGCAGTTACGATCTCGGCCCCGCGTTCAATCCGGAACAGTGCAAGAGTAACGGACCAGCCATCCCCTGCTGTTTTCATACCGAGCTCATACTGTTTGCTCTTCAGCGGCGGCAGAAGCTCGTTTGCATTTGCATAGCTTTCGCCGACTGCAGAGGTGGAACCTTCGAAGGATTCGACAAAGCTCACATAATAGATTGTTTTCGAGTTAGGCTTGAACATCAGCGCGGCTGTGGGACTTACCGCAGTATCTTTATAGTCATCATGAAAGGCGGAGAAATAATCGCTGGGCGTATGCTCAATTTCGTTAGCCCTCAGACCGAACAGCACTTCCCACTTCTCTGAAAACTCGATCGCATCGCTGACAAACGCCGACCTTTGCGTGTCAGTCCAAGCCATGGACAGGTCTTCTTCCAGGGTCGAACTATAAGCCGGCAGGTCTACCGGGTTAAACAGATTATCGACACCGTATCCCCAGGTAACTCTCCGATTAGGGTCATTTCGATAAGTGGTGGCCTTCTGGTAGGATGCCCCCAGCACCACATTATGTGTCAAGCCACCGGTTTCAAATTCACCGTTCACAATAGCCTGGACCTGACTGTAATTGACGTCGAAATACTGGTCATACAAAGCCAGTGAGACGTCACCCGCACCATTCAGCAGATACGCCAGGGTTTTCACCCAGCGGGTGTCATTCTCGGAATAGTCATATTCCAGGCGGGCGTTCCAGTTGTCATTGATGTCCCAGTTCAGGCTGGTGATAGCGACCAGATTCTTGTAACTGTCGAAAGTCCCGTCAACGCCGATACTACGGTTGCCGTCTACGGTATCCGGCAGCGGTTCGCTGCTGTCCATGGAGTTATTCATCACCGTCCATGAATTCTCTGTCAGACGATCGCTGTACATCAGGTCCACCGTCCAGTAAAGCGACTCTGTCAGATGGGCATCAAACGCCAGCGCCGCTGTCTCACGGTCAATTTTCCCCTCGTCCAGGTAGGTATTGCCGTTCTCCTTCACCAGATTGACCCGAAAGCCATACTGCTCATGATCACCCAGTCTGGTGCCCGCATCCAGATGACCGCTGAGCACACTGTCGCTGCGAATGCCGAAATCAACGCTCAGCAGATCGGCAACCGGCTTTTTGGTCACATAGTTCACTGTACCGCCGGGCGCCGCCATACCGTACATAAAGCCGGTCGCCCCCTTCAGAAGCGTGACCTGTTCAAAGGCTTCATAGGGCAATTCGCCGCTGAAGTTGTTGATGGACATGCCGTTGATTTTGAAACTGTTGGTGTAGTCCAGCGGCAAACCCCGCACGCGAACAGTTGCCCCAAAGGTGCTGTAGGCGCTGCCGTCGATGGAGACAGAGGCTTCACGGCTGAACAGGCTGTCCAGCGTATTCACCTGGCGGATTTCCATATCCTCCAACGAAATCAAATCCACCGAAAAAGGGGTCTCCAGTACCGGGCGTTTCCCCAGGGCCCCGCCGTTGTTTTCAGTTTCGAGCTCGGTCAGCTTGTGCGCCACTACGTTAATGGTTTCGATGGCACGATCATCATCGTCCTGATAGCTTGTTTCAGCTGCTGAGGCAGAATGACTGCCGACAGTTAATGCGGCTACGGCACAGGACGCCGCAAGATAGCGTTTAAACATAAATATAGTTCCTTCCTCTGGAGTCGATTCTGCGGAACTATATTAATAATGATTATCAGAAGCAATATTAATAATAAATATTTTCCAGATCGGTTTCTTCATATATTATCTCTATTTTATATGCATATACAATACGTTACCAATTCCTTCCAGGAATTTCGCTGTGGACCCTCTGCCCGGTCAAAGCAGCCGAGACAGTCGCAACCGTGCGAAAATCAACATTGGCCCGCCGCCCCTCCGCATCAATGACATGGGCATGGTGAAAGCCTGCTCCGGCAGGTTGCCACAGCAGGCGCCGGCTGTCCCGGCCGCGGGCAACAATCTCTCCGTTGATCACCCAGGTCAGCGGATAGGTGCCGCCCTTGACCTCCAGTTCGAGGCCCTGCCCCCCCGGCGGCAGAAGCAAAACAGCTTCGTGGTAAGGATAGGTGAAACTGATGGGCGGTGTTTCCCTGGACCATTTCATCCTCTGTCCGGCCAGGGTCAGTCGCTGCAGGCCCGGCGGCAGGTCTTTGTTGGCGGTATGGATTTCCGCCACCGGATCACCGTGGGCCGGCTGGTTGTCATCAAAAAAGTCAAACAATTCAAACAACAGCGGCGCCGCCGCATTGGAGCCGTAAAAGCCGGGATTGGGCTGGCCGTCCGGCCGGCCGATCCAGACGCCTATGGTATGATCGCGGGTATAGCCGATCGCCCAGGCATCGCGGAAGCCATAGGACGTTCCGGTCTTGAAGGCGATGTTGCGGCGCTTGGCCAAAAAGCTCTCCGGCAACAGATGCGCCGGCGGCGAGACGTGGCGCAGGATCTGCGCCAGCCGTTCCCGGCTCCGCTGCCCCAGGATCGGGTCCGCCAGCACCGGCGCTTCCGCCCTACCCGCCTCATACCCCAACGGGCGAACCAGGCCGTCATCGGCAATGGCGGCATAAAGCCTGACCAGGTCTTCGAGACTTGTGCCGACCCCGCCCAGGGCCACGGCCAGGCCCGGTCTTTCTTCCACTCCGGGAAGCTTCATGGTGATGTCATGGCGGCGCAAGCGCTCGATAAAAGAAACCGGCCCGACCCGGTCCAGCGCCAGCACCGCCGGCACATTGAGCGACCGCTGCAGGGACTCCCTGATGGTCACATCCCCGTAATGGCGATCCATGAAATTGGACGGGGCGTAGCTGTTGCCGAAAACCGTCGGCGCATCATGGATCAGGGTCTCCGGATGAGCAATGCCCCGGTCGAAGGCCATGCCATAGATGAATGGCTTCAGGGTGGAGCCCGGCGAGCGAATGGCCTGCACCATATCCACATAGCCATCGCTTTTGTCATCGGTCAGGTCTGCGGACCCGGCATAGGCCAGGACTTGCCGGCTTCGATTGTCGACGATCAGCACCGCCGCCGTCATGCCGTCATTTAAAGTCCTTTTATAAGCGCGCAGGCTTTGCTCCAGATGTTTCTGCAGGCCCCGGTCAAGGAAGCTTTGCACCTGAGCGTCAGCACTTTCATTTTTCAACCGCCGGGTCAGGTGCGGCGCCATGAACGGCAAAGGCGCATTCTCCACCAGCATCTTGTCGGCCAGGGCAATCCGGATCAGGTCCGGATCAAACTCCCCGGTCTCGCGCACCCGATCCAGAACTTTGTTGCGGGCCTGGCGGGCGCGGTCCGGGTGGCGGTCCGGCCGCACCGCCGCCGGGGACTGGGGCAAGGCCACCAGCAGGGCCGCTTCGGACAGGGTCAGCCTGGTTGGCGGCCGGTCAAAATAGGCCAGACTCGCGGCCCTTACCCCTTCCCTGTTACCGCCGTAAGGGGCGACGGTCAGGTAGATGGACAGGATTTCCTCTTTACTGAAGCGGCGTTCCAGCTGCCAGGCGCGGAACATCTCCTTCAGTTTGGCCGCTAGCGTGCGTGGCCGCGGCTCCAGCAGCCGCGCCACCTGCATGGTCAGGGTCGATCCGCCGGAGACAATGCGGCCGTTGGATGCCGCCTGCCACAAAGCCCTGCCGAAGGCCAGGAAATCCACACCGGAATGCTCATAAAACCTTTTGTCCTCATAGGCGATAAGCATGCGGAGATAAGTGGGGTCGACGTCGCGGGCCTTGACCGGAAGGCGGACATAGCCGTCCTCGGACAAAAATATCCTGATCGTTTCCCCTTTTTTATCAATAATTTCTGTTGATAAGTTGATGTAACGGCTTAGGTCCGGATCATAGAGCCGGTCCAGGATAAACAGGCTCAGGACCAGCCCGAGGCTGATCCCGATCCCATAGAGGGTGATATGCCGCAGTCGCGGGTTCATCTATTCCCCTCTCCGGCGGATCACCAGCTTGCCCATCTCGCCCCGGGCGAAGAACTGCGGTTTATACATATCCTCCACATAGGGAGCCGGCACGGTGTAGCTGCCGGGGGTCACGGCCCGCACCACATAGCTGGCCACGAAGCGGTCCCGCCTGAAATAGCCACCACCGTCGAAGGCGGCAACATAACGGTCGTCCCGGTCGTCTTCGAACTCGAAGTTATCGGAATAGCGGCCGCCTTCGACCACGTCTTTGAGCTCGACGCCTTCCGCGCCACCCAATGCCTGGGTCTCGATCTCAAACCCGGCGGGCAGCAAGTCCACAATCAGGCCTTCATAGGTCCGGCTGCCGTCGAGACGGACGTCGATTACCACCGTCAGCAGATCATTCTGCCGGACATTTTCCAGGTCCGCCGGGCGGCCGTCGGAAGTGAAGAACTGCCGCCGGATCTCCATGCCGTTCGCCTCCGCCGGCAGCGGCGTCCTGTGCACGCCCCGGGTCGACTGGATCAGGCGCAGCGGCGTCTCTTCCTCATTCTTGAGGGTGACACCCCGCTCGAGGTGCTTCGGCAGCAGTTGCAGGCGCAGCGGTTCGGAGCGCTCATCAAACGACTGGCTGTTGAGGGTAACGGTAAAGCCTTCGCCCAGTTTACCCCGGGTCAGGTGATAAGTGGCGACCACCAGCCAGGCTTTTTCCTGGGTGCTGAAATAGCGGCGATTGCTGAACTGGTTTTCCAGCATATCCACCAGCTTCAGTTTAAGCTCCTGGCCCGGCATATTCTCCAGCATCAGCACCAGCAGGGCGGCATTGTCGCGAATGTCGGAGCCATAGTCCTTGTAGTATTTTTCCCGGTCCCGCCGTCGCCCGATCGCCTCGATAAAGAGCTTTTCCGCCTTGTCCCGCTCGCCAACGATAGCCAGGGCAGCGGCCAGATGGCCAAGGCCGAGCCGGGTCGGCATCTTGTCCGCATAATGATCGGCTGCATAGCGGACTTCACTGGCCGTGACCTTGCCGATGCGGGCCAGCACATAGAGGGCATAAGCCTTCATATGGGTTTCATCATCATCGACCCGGTCGCCAGCGAAATCCTTCAGCCATTCCATGGCATGCTCATAGGCGGCGTCGGGCACATGCAGGCCCTGCTCCCTGGCCCGGGACAGATATTCAAAGATATAGGCGGTGAGCCAGGGATGCGGATCACCCCAGGCGTTCCAGACCCCGAAGGCGCCGTCTTCGGTCTGCATATCGATCAGGCGCTGGATCGAGACATCCAGATTGCGGCGCAATTTCTGCGGATTATAGGCCTTGTGCCAGGTCTCTGCCAGGTTGCCATAATAGAGCAGAGGCAGCGCCTTGGAAGTGGTCTGTTCGCCACAGCCATAGGGATACATATAGAGGCTGTCCAGCAGCGCCGGCACGTCAAAGTCCGGCCGGTCGGTGACCGTCAGCATCAGCGACGCGGTCGCATCGTAATAAGGTGACAGGATGTCGTCCCTGACGGTATAGGTCTGGCCGGGCCCGATCAGGCCGATCGTGCGCTCGCTGGTATAGGGCTGTGATGCGCGACTTTCGATCTGCCAGCTCCGCTTGATCGGCCTGAAGCCGTCCCCTTCCACTGTCAGCGTGATGGTGCTGATCCCGGCATCGGGTGCCGTGAGGAGAACGGTTTCCTCATGGCGTTCCCGGTCGGCGAGCTTCATCTCTCCGCCGGTAAAGCCCTGTGCCGTCACCACGCCGTCAACGGACATGCTCACCTTGAGGGTCTTGTCCGACCCGGACAGGTTATGGACGCTGAGGCTGGTTTCCGTCATGTCGCCGGGGGCGAGGAAGCGCGGCAGGATCATGGAGGCCACCACCGGATCGCGGACCACCAGCTGCTCCTCGCCGGAACCGATTACTTCTTCGCCGTAGGCCACAGCCATCAGCCGCAACCGGCCGGCAAAATCCGGCAGGTCGAGGGTCACTTCGCCTTCTCCCTCCTTATTCAGACTTACTTCCCGGGTGTAGAGCGCCACCGTACGGCTGGTCTTGGTCTGCACGCCGGCCTCATTGTCGGAGCGTTTTCTGGCGGTAACGACGACCTGTTCTAAGAATGGTTCTGGGGCCAACTCTACACCACCGCCAGTGCGCAGCTTGCCCTCGACTCCGTCCACGGCCTTGATCAGGCGGCCGTAAAGGTCATGAATGCTGAGGCCGAGGCTGCGCTTGCCGAGGAAGTAATTCTCCGGCTGCGGGCTGTTGAATTTGGTCAACTGCAGAATCCCTTCATCGACGGCGGCAATGGTCAGCAACACTTTCTTGCCGCTGACATCGGCACCGGACAATTTGACCGGCAGGGTGATCTTTTGGCGCGGCTGGGCATATTCCGGGACCTCCAGCTCCACGTTGGCCTGGCGTTTTTCCCGGTTGATGGAAAACCATTTCAGACCCATGGTCCGGAACGGCAGCAGGGTCACCTCGCCGCCATCCGGGCGGTAGGCGGTGACCATCAGATAAGCGCCCGGTCCCCAGGCCTTGTCCACCTTGAGGCTGACCTCACGCCCTTCCTCGGGTAGCTCCACTTCCATAGTTTTGAGCAGCTTGTGGCTGACCACATTGATCATGGCTCGTCCGGCGAACGGCGCCCGGATGAAGGCAGTGAGCTTGTCGCCATCGGCCACATCGTCCTCTTTCAGGGCGATTTCCATCTGGTCCGGCTCGTCCGGCTGGCCGGAGCCGCGCCACCAGCCCACATAGAACGGCAGACTGGCTTCGGAACTGCCGTCCGTATCGGCCACCTCGATCCGGTAGCGCCCGTCCTGAAGCTCCTGTTCCAGCTTGATCCGTCCGTCTTCACCGGTCAGCAGGTCACCGCTGGCAACGATCTCCTCGGTGATGCTGCGGCGACTGCGCCAGTAGCCGGACGACATATACCAGCTATAATAATAGTCTTCCCGGATAATCCGATAGTTGACCTTGCGGCCGGCCACCGGCTCTCCGTCCCGGGACACCGCGACAATTTCATAAGCCGCCTTGTCCCCGGTGGACAGGGTTCCCGTGATCAGGGACTTAAGCCCCACTTGCACCTCGCGGCCCTGGACCGGCAGGACATATCCCGCGGTGACCGCCCGGCCGCCCACGTCCTGTACCTCCGCCCCGAAAACCACCTGCAGCGGCAGGCTGGTTTCCGGCAGCTTGTCCAGCGTCAGCGAGACTTTTACTTTACCGTCCTCATCGGTGTTTCCTTCGACGGGCGGAAGTTCCTTCCGGTGAAAGCCATCATCATGGCGGCCGAATTTATAGGCCGCGAACTTCTCAAACGGCCTGTTGTTCGGAACAATCATCGGTTCCGTTGTGGTCATCAGGTCCGCTGCCGGGGCGCCGTACAGGAAATCCGCCTGCAGGTCAAGGGACACTGCTTTGCCGACTTCCAGCATATCATCATCGGAGGTCATCCTCGCCCGGATCCGCTGCGGCACGAAATCCTCAACCTGGAAGGTTGCTTCGCCAAGACTGTCCAGCTGGTCGGTCAGATAGACCGTAACCCGGTATTCCCCGGTGCGGGCGATGGCGGACAGGGGAATATCCAGCGCATACCCGCCAAGCTCGTCCCCGGTCAGGGTCGTGGCCAGAAGCTGGGTATCATCCGGGGTCCAGACCTCGAACGTCAGCGGGCTGTTGCCCACCGCCTTGGCATCCAGGTCCCTGAGCAGGGCCGACAGTTTCACGCTCTCCCCGGGCCGGTACACCCCGCGGTCAGTATAAAGATAGGCGTCATAATGGTCGGGCATGTCCCGTCCTTCGACGCCGCGCTCGCTGAGGTCGAGGGCGGAGGTGAGGCGCAGGAAGTTGAAATCCTCATCCCCGCGCCCGGCGGTGATCATCACCGGCCGGTCGCCGCCCTGCCCCAGTGCCGCTTCCCGCGGAAAACGGGCATAGCCCTTGCTGTTGGTTTTGGCCGTGGCCAGGATCCGGTTGTTGCGCGCCAGCAGGTTCACTGTCACTTTGGACTGGGGCTTTGCCGTCTCCAGCGAGCGGATAAAAACATGCAGGCCGTCCGCGCCCTTGAAACCGGTCAGGCCCAGGTCGGAGACCAGCAACCACTGGGTCGCCTCCGGCTGGCTGCGGTAGCCTGTGCTCTTTCGTTTGGCGGTGAGGATATAGACGCCCTTGGCCTCCCGCTCGAGGATGTCGTTGAGCGGGATCAGGGTTTTGACTTCCCGGTTTTTGACATTGTCGATGTCCACTGTCCCCTGCCACACTTTGCGGCCGGTATCGTCCCTGATCTCATTGGTCAGGTAGTAATTCAGATCCTGGGTGAAGCCGCGCTCCAACCCGTTCACCAGGTTGCGGTCGTGGATCATGTAGAGTTCCAGAGACAGGCTGTCCATATTGACGGTAGTCACCGGCACCAGGTTATTATGACTGTTGCCCAGCACATAACTTGCGGTTTCAAAGGTCACCCGTTGGGCCCGGTCCGGCACCCGGATGCTGCGTTTGCTTTCCTCTTCCAGCTTCAGGCCATTGGCCGCCGGGACTCCGCTTTTCACCAGCAGCGTGTAAGACTGACCGTGGGACAGGCCGCGCAGGCAGATCTGGTTCTTGCTGACGCTGATATCCAGGTCCGTCTCCCCCTCCAGGCTGACGTAATCTTCGGGATGAAGTTCTTTTTGCAAATCCTGGGAAAAATTGATACAGGCCCGCGGCACGTCCTGTTCCGCATCTACATTGACATCGCGGATCAGCAGGAAAAACCGTTCCCTGAGGCGCTGATAATTGGATGTGTATCTGGTGCCTTTCGACGCCTTCACCGCCAGGTGATAAAGATTGAGGGCATCCTGATTTTCGTCCCGGGCCAGGTAAATTTCCGCCATATTCTGCAGCGCGTCGGATTTGTGATTGTCAGACAGCGCCCGCTGGTACTGGCCGAAGGCGGCCCCCAAAGCCTCGTCCAGGCGGCCCTGGCCGCGGTATTTTCGCGCCAGGCGCTCCCAGATGTAGACATTCTTTGAATTTACCGCCAGCGAGATTTCTTCGCCATACTGGCTGTTAATATCCTGCAGGCTGGTAGGCACATACATGTCCTTGACCGCCTCCGCCAGGCTTTGCCGGGCCCGCTCCTCGGTGAGCTTCTTATGCGCCTTCATGGCGTCACGGATGGCGAGGATCTGCTGGGCCCGGTCAAGAATCACCTCCATCTGCGCCGAATGATCCGGCACCTGGTAATTTTCATCGATATAGGGCCTCTCCCCGCCTAGGGACTGGGCGAAAGCCGCGACGGGAAACAGGATAAGGAGTAAAGCGAATAACCGGACAACAGCCATGAAAGCCCCCATTTCTGATTGATTGTTTGCAACCAGTATACGTGAAACTCAGGCGGCTTTAAGACTGTATTTTGACCATTGCCGGGTTATTTTGTGGCCGAAGCGTGCCGAACGGCAGCCTTCCTAACGCAAGGTCAGCACCTTGGCGCCCTTGATATGCCGCTCTTTCATTTCCACAAGAGCGGTGTTGGCCTCTTCGAGCGGATAGAGCTGCACTTCGGGTTTGAGCGGCACCTCGGCGGCCAGCCGCAGGAAATCACCGACATCCGAGCGGGCGATGTTAGCGACCGACTTGATTTCCTTTTCCATCCACAGATGTTCCGGATAGTCCATCCTGAGCAGGGCTTCCTTGTCGCCGGCTTCCTTGCGGATGGCATTGATCACCAGCCGCCCGCCCGGCTCCAGGTTCTGCATCGCGCCGATGATCGGCAGCCAGGCCGGGGTGGTGTCGATGATCGCATGAAGCGACTCCGGCGCCACCTCCATGGTGTCCCCGGCCCAGTGGGCGCCGAGCGTGAGGGCAAACTCCCGCTCCTTTTCCTGGCGGGCAAAGACAAAGATCTTGCTGTCGGGATAATGATGCCGGACCAGCTGCAGCACCAGATGGGCCGAGGCGCCGAAACCGGTCAGGCCCAGATTCTGGCCGTTGAGCAGGCCGGTCAGGCGCAGGGAACGGTAGCCGATGGCGCCAGCGCACAGCAATGGCGCCGCCTCGGCGTCACTGAACACATCGGGAATGGGATAGACAAAGGCAGCCGGTACCGTCATCAGCTCCGCGTAACCGCCGTTGGCGTCCCGTCCCGTGGCCCGGAAGTCGGGACACAGGTTTTCCTCGCCCCGCTGGCAAAAGCGACAGGTACCGCAGGCGGAATATATCCAGGCGACACCGACCCGGTCTCCGACACTGACCGAAGAGACGCCTTCCCCCAGCTGCTGCACTGTGCCCACCACCTGGTGGCCCGGGATCATGGGGAAGCACGGCGGCGGTGTGCGGCCCTCGATTTCGTCAAGTTCCGTATGGCAAACGCCGCAGACCGACACCCGGATCAGAACTTCGCCCAAAGCGGGCACAGGATCGGGCAGCTCCACCAGCTCAAGCGGGGTGCGGTTTTCGGACAAGTCGACGACTGAGTTCAGGATCATGGCGCGCATAATGCTATTTTAACCTAATTTGCCAGCCGATGAATTGATAAATCGCAAAAAATGCAGAAGGCCTGACTTGTACCATGCAGACTCACAAAATGCCTAAAATTGACTCTATCAGGTAACCAAATGGCAAGGTCATCCTTCTAGGCTCCTCCCCTGACGGATCAGGATTGCACCGACGGGGCCAGCCCCGCAGGCGAGGTCCAAAGGGTTAGCAAAATTATCTGGAGTAGAGAGTATGAAACATATTGCAAAATGCGGCGTAAAATACGGCCTCGCTTTAACCGCACTGCTGGCCGGCGGCCTGATACACGCCCAGGCCAATGCGGAAAGCTCTGCCGCCTTCAAAGCCAGCACCCAGGGCATCGGCGCCGAACTGGCCACCGGCTTGTCGGATAACCTGGCGTTGCGGATCGGTTTCAACTATTTCCAGCTCAGCAGGACCATGGAGGAGAGCGACATCGACTACGACCTGGACCTCGAACTCAAAAGCGTCAACCTGCTGGTGGACCTTCACCCGTTCGGCAATGGGTTCCGGATCACGGCCGGCGGGGTGTGGGACAAGAACAGCCTCAACGGCCAGGCTGTCGAGGCC
This sequence comes from Emcibacter nanhaiensis, assembly GCF_006385175.1. Taxonomy (NCBI): domain Bacteria; kingdom Pseudomonadati; phylum Pseudomonadota; class Alphaproteobacteria; order Emcibacterales; family Emcibacteraceae; genus Emcibacter; species Emcibacter nanhaiensis. Next base: position 227,260 of record NZ_VFIY01000004.1, on the reverse strand, counting down.
GCCACCTACAACATTGGTAACGATGTTTATACCCAGGCCGAAGTAGGCACGCTGGCCGGCAACATCGACTTCCGGGATATCTCCCCCTATGTGGGTATCGGTTTCGGCCATAACGTGCGCAAGGAAAGCGGCTGGAATTTCACTGCCGATATCGGCGTGATCTTCACCGGTGCGCCGCGGGTGTCCCTCAGCTCCACCGGTGGCTCGCTGTCCGACAACCCCGTTTTCCTGGAAAATATCCAACGCGAACAGGACAATGTGGCCGATGAAATCGACTTCTTCCGCTACTATCCGGTGGTTTCCCTGGGCATGACCTATACCTTTTGATACCGGGAGGAAGAGGCAAGCCTTTAACCTTGCTTCACACCTCCCTGCACACCCCCAGCAACTCCCTCGCCGCGGGACTTTCAGTGCGTTCCTTATGCCGAACAGCCATGAACGTCCGCGGCGGAAGTTCTATTTCAATCGCCCGCAATTCTCCACTGCGGATATAGGGGTCCGCCACCAGCCGGGAGAGCGCAGCTGCGCACTGGCTGTCTCGCAATGCCGACAGGATCGCCTCGTTTGACGGCAGGGTGAACGCAATCTCAAGATCATCAGGATTGAGCGAAAAATTTTTCAGCGCTACCTCGAACTGGGATCGTGTCCCGGATCCCTTTTCCCGCATGATCCAGGAAGAAGACATCAGAAATCCTGCAAAATTGCGCGGGGTGATTGTTCCGAGCGGGTGAGACGCCGAGACTACGATCACCATCTGGTCAAGCGCCAGCGGAAGGGTGGCAAGGGCCGGCTGGTCGATCTCTCCTTCGATAAATCCGAGATCCGCCGCCCCCTCCAGCACCGCCTGGCTCACCTCGGCCGTGTTGGCAGAGGTAACCTGCAGCTCGATTTGCGGATAGCGCTGATGGAACTGCATGAGCCGGGGCGGAAGCCAGTAGCTGCTGATGGTCTGGCTGGCAAAGAGAGTCAGTCTGCCGCGACGCAGGCCACCCAGTTCACTCAGCACCTGCTCCGCCGCATTGGCCCGGGCCAGGGTTGCTTTTGCTTCGTCCAGAAAGAGCCGGCCGGCCGGGCTGAGTTCAATTCCCCGGCCGACACGATCGAACAATCGCACATTGTAAAATGTCTCCAGCGCCTTGATCGAGGCGCTGACCGCCGAGGGCGTAAGACCGATGTCCTCTGCCGCCCGGGTCAGATGCTGCCGCTCGGCGACGGCGACAAAAATAGTCAGCTGTTCAAAAGTCATCCGTTATTCATTCGATTTTATTTAATAATACATCATATATTATATGATTTTATTTTATATTTCCATCGGTGATAAGAATATCCGAAAGGATGTTCCCATGACTTTTATCGAAAAACCGGCCGCTATACTCCCGGGCCTGATATTGTCCGCCACCGTCGGCGGCCTTGCCCTGGGGCTGGAAAAGGCCCAGTTGGCTTTCTCCTCTCCTCCCCTGTTTGACGGTCTGGTGCTGTCAATTTTGCTCGGGACAGCTTTTCGCAGCCTGTTCGGCCTGTCTGCCTTTCTGCACCCGGGAATCCGCTTTGCGACCAAATTTGTCCTCGAGCTGGCCATCGCTTTCCTGGGCGCCTCGGTCAGTTTCGATGCGGTAAAAGAACTCGGGCCAGGTCTGTTTGCCGTAATCGTGGGGCTGGTATTTCTCGCCCTGACCAGCAGTTATGCCATCGGCCGCCTGTTCGGCCTGCCCAAACAGCTGGCAACGCTGGTCGCCTGCGGCAACTCCATATGCGGCAATTCCGCCATTGTTGCGGCCGCCCCGGTCATCGACGCCCGCTCTGACGATGTCGCCGCCTCCATCGCCTTCACCGCCGCCCTAGGGATCATTGTTGTCATGCTTCTTCCCTTCGCCGCAGGCATGTGCGGGCTCGAACAACGGGAATTCGGCATTCTTGCCGGCATGACGGTCTATTCAGTCCCCCAGATCATGGCGGCGACAGCACCGATCGGCACTACCAGCCTCCATATCGGGGCCTTGGTGAAACTCATGCGGGTGCTCATGCTCGGGCCGGTCACCCTGTTTCTTGGGGTGTTCTATGGCAGGAGCAAAGCTGAAACGTGTTACCAGCCACGGCGATTTGTCCGCCTTGTGCCCTGGTTCATTATTTGTTTCCTGCTGCTGATGGGCCTCAACAGCGCCGCCCTCATCCCCGTGCCGTTAAAGACACAGTTTGGAACGGCCTCCTCGACTTTGACCCTGGTCGCCATGGCGGCGCTCGGCCTGTCCGTAGACATCCGCACCGTGATGAGCAGCGGCGGCCGGGTGCTGGCCACCGGGACCTTTTCCATCCTGACACTGGCCGGGATGAGCCTGCTGGCGATCCGGATCCTGTCCTGATCACGCGCACCCGGGCGATCTGGAGGCCCCCCATCACACTCTATTAAAAGTTTGCCTTGATCCCGGCATAAAGGGATCGGGGTTTGCCGGGGAAATATCGCTCCTCGGTAAAGCTGGTGTAATCGGCCCGCTCGGCATATTTCTCATCGGTCAGGTTCATGATCCGCATAAACATGCCGAAGCTCTCCTTAATCTGCACCTCCGCCCTCAGGTTCAGATAATTGTGGCCGTCATATTTGTGCAGATTTTCCGGGTCCAGCCAGTAGGAGCCCATATGAACCCATTCCAGTTCCGCCGTGAGTTTGTCGGTGACGCGCCAGTTCAACTGCATGCTGCCGAAATGGCGGGGCGCGGTATCAATATCCTTGCCGTTGAGATTCACATCCCCGCTGTACAGATCAAAGGTATAGCGATGCCGGGCGAAGCTGACATTGCCGCGGACCTTCAGGCGGTCGGTAAGATCATAGGAGACCAGAATGTCGGCGCCGATATGATCTGACTTGCCGCTGTCCACATTGAAAAAGTCGGAGTCCCGGAAGATATAATTGTCCTTTTTCATGGCATAGAGCGCAAGCGTATAGGACAGGCGATCCTCATTACCCTTGATGCCAAGTTCAATGCTTTTCAGGCTTTCCTTGCCCAGGTCCGCAACAGTCTGGGCCCTTTGCAGGCGATAAAGCTCGGTCGCCTGGGGAGCCCGGAAGCCATGGCTCAGGTTCACATAAACACTCTGAGTATCGGACAAGTCATACATCAGCCCGACCTTGGGGGAGAAGACGGTATAGTCATCTGTCCGGCTTTCCGGCCGGGTATAGCGGCAGCCGCCGAACCCGCACTCATTTCCATCCTCATCAACCCGCCCGGACACCATATTATTGGTATAGTCATAATGGATATATTCGAGGCGGGCGCCGGCGGTAAGATGCAGTTTCGGGGTTATGGCCCAGTCCCCCTGCAGGAAGGCGGCGGCCATGATGCTGTCCACATCATAGTCATATTGTTTGCCGGCGGGGATCGTGGCCTGCAGGAAGGCGGAGCCTTCCGTGGGATTTTCCTGGGTCTGTTCCAGAGAACCCCGGGTATATTCGAAATCCGCCCCCGCGATCAGCTCCAGATCACTGCCTTCATTGAAATAGAATCCGTTCTGCAGGCCAAAACTGGTCTGGCTGTTTTCCTCCAGGGGCTCGCCCGGCAGGAAATGCATCAGGAATTCCATGTCCAGAACCCGGGCGTAAGGCGTAAACTGCCAGCCTATGTTGTCACTGATCTTGGTTGAGAAGCGCGACCAGTAGCGCAGGGATTTCGCCTTGCGGAATGCTTCCGGGTTCGGGTTGGTTTTGGCAATATCCCGGTCCTTGTAGGCATCCAGGCCGGTAATATAGCCTGCCGTTTCCTGGTCCAGGTTGGTCAGCAACAGGTTGGAGGAAATGGTCCAGTCCTCGCCAGTATAATCGTGGCGCAGGTTGACCTTCTGCTGGTCATAGCCGGATTCATCGCGGTAACCGCCGTCGTGGGTAACAGAGGCCATGGCCCTGACGCCATGATTTTCCCTCAAAACCCCCTTCGAAATATTAATCCGGCCGAACTCATAGCGGCCGCCTTCCAGGCTTATCCGGCCCTTGTCGGTATCGGCCGGCGGGGTGATGACATTGATGATCCCGTGCAGGGCATTGGAGCCATAGAGGGCGGATCCCGGCCCCTTCACTACTTCGATGCGTTCGGCCTGTTCGGTAAAGGCTTCAAACAGTTCATTGACGTTGCAGAAGCCGGCCGAACGCAGGGCGATCCCGTCCTGGGCCATGAGAAAGGCGCCGCAGGCCCCTGCCCCGGAAAGAACGGGAGAGCGGATGGAAGCCAGATATTCCTGGCCGTCATTGCGGCTGATATTTACCCCGGGGACGCGCACCGCCAACTCATTGATATGAGTTGTTCCCAGAAACTCGATTTCCTCCCCCTTCACCAGCGACAGGTTCCCGCTTTGGGCGGACAGGGGTTTTTCCGTCCGGCTTTGGGTGGAAACAACCTCTTCAATTTCCGCCTCTTCCGCATAAGCGCAGGTTGCTCCCAAAGCGCCCCCGGCAAAAAGAATGAATTTAAAGAATGATAACCAGTTTTGCGTTTTAATATCTTGTTTTATAGAATTTTTTTTCATTGTATCACGACACCCCATGGGCGAATTCCTACCTTATTTTCTTTTATGACTTTAAAAATTTGAGTATTGACAACAGATATGCTGCCAGAACGGCCGTTGGCCACACAAAGCTTTTCTCCTGAGGGGGAAATTGCCATATTCCAGGGACGCTTGCCAACCGGAATTGTGGAAATAATTTCATTACTCTTTGTATCGATAGCGAAAACTATGGCACACGCCGTCTGTTGGAAATATCGACCCGCTTGTCATCCGGGCTGATCGTGACCCCGCTGGAAATTGCCCCCTTGATAGTTTTGGAAACAGTTTGAGAGGCGACATCTATCACATCTACCATATCGGCATCTGGTTATTCGGATCGCTGGGCTCTTCGCCCTTTCCTCAAGGAATTAGGGATCGAAAAACTCTCCGTAGCGGCAGTTCAGCAGCTCGAAAAATCCTGAAAAACGGGAAATATTTTGTGGAAATCGGGAAACATTAAACCACCCTGTTTGCTAAGTTATTGAAACCTAAGGATGGTGACCCCTACGGGACTCGAACCCGTGTTTCCGCCGTGAAAGGGCGGCGTCCTAGACCGCTAGACGAAGGGGCCGTCTTGCTTGGTGAGGTGGTTTCTAAACGTTATCCCACCTCCGGTCAATAGCTATTTCCGAAAAAAATAACTTTTTTGGCAAATAGTTATGCGAGGCCTGATTTTCAAGAGACCGGGGCCGCGTCATCGATGAAGATTTCCGCGGTTGTGCGGCCGTTCCAGCTGTTGTTTTTCAGCGTTCCGGCCACATGAATCATCTGTCCGCGCGAGCCCAGAATCAGCTGCCCCAGCGGCTGTTCCGCTGACCTGAACGCCATGCCCTTGATGGTGGCGCCGTCCCGGCCCTGGAGCGCGCATTTGACATGGTCCTGCCCGACCACATCGGCATAGGTCACTTTCATGTGCGATAGGGCAAATCGCGGCTGGGCGTTGCCTTGGCCGTAGGGGCCGACCCGGTTCAGTTCATTGACCAGCTCGGGCCGCACCGCCGATGCCGCCAGCGCACCGTCCAGCTTGAGGCTCAGACCCTCGAGCGCTTCGCCCACCTGGCGACCGAGCCGCTCGGCAAGAAAAGCCTCCAGTTCCTCCAGCAATTCACCGGACACGGTCAGGCCCGCCGCCATGGCGTGGCCGCCGCCGTTGATCAGCAGGTCTTCCTGGCGGGCGGCAGTGACCGCGGCACCGAGATCGACGCCGGGGATCGAGCGGCCGGAGCCCTTGCCGATGCCGTTTTCGTCAATGCCAATCACAAAGGTGGGGCGCTGGTAAAATTCCTTGAGCCGGCCGGCGACAATGCCGATCACGCCCGGGTGCCAGCCGTCGCCATGGGCGATGATGACCGGCGGCACCTCGCCCCCGGGGCCAATCTTCGCCGCTACCTGATCCTTGGCCTGTTCCAGCACCATGGCCTCGATGGCCTGGCGCTCGGCGTTATACTGATGCAGTTCCCGGGCCAGGTTGCCGGCATGCAGCTGGTCGTCAGTGCTGAGGATTTCATAGCCGGTCTCGCAGCGCCCGACCCGGCCGCCGGCATTGACCCGGGGACCGATCAGGAAACCGGCATGATAGGTGCCGGGCGGTTCGGTCGTGCCGCACACGTCCATCAGGGCGTTGATGCCGGCATTGCCGCGCCGGGCCATGACCTTGAGACCCTGAGAGGTCAGCGCTCTATTCACACCCTTGAGCGGCACCACATCGCAGATGGTGCCGAGCGCCACCAGGTCGAGCCACTGCATCAGGTCCGGCACCTTGATGCCCTGGGCCTCATACCAGCCGCGGTTCCTTAGCTCCCGGCTCAGGCCGACTATGACCAGGAAAGACACGCCGATGGCGGCGAGCTGACCATAGCCGTCGATCTCATCGAGCCGGTTGGGGTTGACCACGGCGACCGCTTTCGGCAGGGCCGGTTCAGCCTGATGATGATCGACCACAATGACCTCGAGCCCGGCTTCGGCCGCCGCCTCCAGCGGGGCAAAGGAGACAATGCCGCAGTCCACGGTCACGACAAGCTCAGCCCCCTGCTCCTTCAGCTTGAGGAAGGCTTCGGCATTGGGGCCATAGCCCTCTTTCATACGGTCGGGAATATAGACCAGCAGCTTCCGGTCAAGGGCGGCAAAGAAGCGCCTGAACAGCGCCGAAGACGTGGCGCCGTCCACATCATAGTCGCCAAACACGGCAACCTGCTCGCCCTTGATAATGGCGTCGGCCAGACGACTGCAGGCCAGGTCCATGTCCCTGAACATTGAGGGATCCGGCAGGCTTTCGCGCAAAGTGGGATTTAAAAAGGACGGAGCCTCTTCGATAGAGACCCCCCGGCCCGCGACAACGCGGGCGACGATTTCAGAGACATTATTCTGCTGCGCAATGGCCTGGACCTCACGCATTTCAGCGGGCCTGACTTTCCAGGCCCGCCCCGTGACGGATTTTTCCACACCGAGCAGAAATTCACTCTGTTCCGTGTCAGAAAAAACCTCTGTCATCAGCTTTTCTTGCGGTGATGTTCACCTTTGATCCAGCGCACGGTTTTGGTCTTGGACCGCATCACGACAGAATCTGTAGTGTATTTCCTGCCGTCCGCAGAACCGTGCACACCGCGCAGCATGGTGCCGTCGGTGACACCGGTGGCGGCGAAAATCACTTCACCGCTGGCCAGGTCCATGGTGTTATATTTGCGATCCAGGTCGGTGATGCCCCATTTGTGGGCGCGGCCGCGTTCGTCATCATTCCGGAACAACAGGCGGCCCTGCATCTGGCCACCGATGCAGCGCAGCGCAGCCGCCGCCAGCACGCCTTCCGGCGCCCCGCCGGAGCCCATATAGATATCAACACTGGTGTCGGGATTAGTGGTCGCGATCACGCCGGCCACATCACCGTCACCGATCAGCTTGATACGGGCGCCGGACTCGCGCACCGCCTTGATCAGGTCGGCATGGCGCGGACGATCCAGGATACACACCAGCATGTCGCTGACGCTCTGGCCCTTGGCATCAGCCACAGCCTTGATGTTTTCGGCCGGGGTTTTGTCGAGGTCGACAATCCCTTCCGGCAGGCCCGGGCCAACAGCGATCTTGTCCATATAAACGTCGGGGGCATTCAGCATATGGCCTTCTTCGGACAGGGCAATCACCGCCAGGGCGTTCTGGTCGGCCTTGGCCGCAATAGTGGTGCCTTCCAGCGGATCAAGCGCAATGTCCACTTTCGGACCGTTGCCGGTGCCGACTTCCTCACCGATATACAGCATCGGGGCCTCATCGCGCTCGCCTTCGCCAATCACAACCCGACCCTGGATATCCATCTGGTTCAGGGCATCGCGCATGGCGTCCACGGCGGCGGCATCGGCTGCCTTCTCGTCACCTTTACCCACCAGCTTGGCGGCAGCCACGGCGGCGGCCTCGGTTACCCGGACAAGTTCGAGGACAAACAGACGGTCCATATTTGAATCAAACGACATAGGTTCTCAATTCCTCTATTATAAAATTCCCAAATGTTTCATTGCCTGTTGTGAGACTATTCCTTTACAGGCGGTATTTCAAATCATCTCACAAATTTTCAATTCTGATGGTCAGCGGCTCGTCCTGGACGGAAGAGAGACCAGCGATCTCCTGCAAAGCGCCCATAATGATATTTTCCCGCGTCACATGGGTGACCAGGATCACATAGACCGAACCATCGAGCTCGTGCCCTTTCTGCAGCATCACGTCCAGGGATACATTCCTGTCCTTGAGCACAGAGGTAATGTCGGCGATCACGCCGGGACGTTCCTGGACATGCAGGCGGATATAAAAGGCCCCTTCGTGATCATCCATCGGCACTGGTTCCGCCTTGACCAGCTCGGACGCCGGCACAAAGAAAGGCGCGTCCATATGGCCCCGGGCGATATCAATGATATCCGCCACCACCGCAGACGCAGTCGGTCCCTCCCCGGCACCCCGGCCCTGATAGAAGGTGCGGTCGATAAAGTCACCCTCGGCCACCACCGCATTGAAGGCATCTTCAACCTGCGCAATCGGCTCTTCAAGTTTGACCATCGCCGGATGGACACGCTGTTCCAGACCGTTGCTGCCCAATCTCGCCAGGCCGAGCAGTTTGATGCGGTAGCCGATTTCCCGGGCATATTCGATATCCACGGCTTCGATCCGGCGGATACCTTCAACATAGATGCTGTTGAAATCGGTTTCCGTGCCAAACGCCACGCTGGACAGGATTGCCAGTTTGTGGGCGGTATCGATACCGTCCACATCAAAGGTTGGGTCAGCCTCGGCGTAACCCAGGCGCTGGGCTTCGGCCAGCACGTCCCCAAATCCCTGCCCGGTGGATTCCATCTGGGTCAGGATATAGTTGCAGGTCCCGTTCAAAATCCCGTAGATCAGATTCATCTTGTTGGCCGCCAGGCCCTCGCCCACAGCCTTGATAATCGGGATGCCCCCGGCCACCGCCGCTTCATAGCGCAGGGCGACGCCGGCCTCCTGAGCCGTCGTCGCCAGACTTGCCCCGTGATGGGCAATCAACGCCTTGTTGGCGGTGACAAAGGATTTACCGGCCTCAAGAGATTGCTGCGCCAGTTCCTTGGCGATGCCGTCAGAACCGCCGATCAATTCCACCACCAGGTCAATGTTATCCTGCTCGGCAAAATCCAGGGCGTTGTCAAACCACTGATAACCGGAAATATCCACACCGCGGTCCCGCGCGCGATTGCTGGCGGACACGGCAACGATTTCAATCGGACGACCGCAACGGGCCGCAATCAGGTCCTTGTGCGATTCCAGGATTTTGACGACACCAACGCCGACCGTTCCCAGACCGGCGATTGCTACTTTCAAAGAATTAGTCACTTGTTTTCTTCCCTGTCTTTCAGGTGCTGCCTGGATTCCTCCAGATATTCTTGACTCTTGGACATAAAGCGTTTGATGTTGCGTGTGGCCTGGCGGATACGCTGCTCGTTTTCCACAATGGCAATCCGCACATAGCCTTCGCCATATTCCCCGAAGCCAATGCCCGGCGAGACCGCCACCTGGGCATGGGTCAGCAGCTGCTTGGCAAATTCCATACAGCCCACTTCCTTCCATTCCTCGGGAATCGGAGCCCAGGCAAACATGGTTGCCCGCGGCGACGGGATCGGCCAGCCGGCCGCTTCCAGTCCCTTGACCAGAACATCCCGGCGGGATTTATAGATGGCCCGCACTTCATCAATATAATCCTGCGGACCGTTGAGGGCTGCGGTCGCGGCAACCTGGATCGGCGTAAAGGCGCCGTAGTCCAGATAGGATTTCACCCGGGTCAACGCGCTGATCAGTTTTTCGTTGCCGGAGGCAAAACCGATCCGCCAGCCGGCCATGGAATAGGTCTTGCTGAGTGAGGTAAACTCCACCGCGATATCCTTGGCCCCGTCCACCTGCAGGATGGACGGCGGCGGCACATCATCGAAATAAATCTCCGAATAGGCCAGGTCGGACAGGACCCAGATGCCGTGCTTGCGGGCAAAGGCCACGACTTTTTCATAAAACTCCAGGTCAACCACTTCAGCCGTCGGGTTGGACGGATAGTTGAGCACTAGCGCCAGCGGTTTGGGCACGCTGTGGCGTACCGCCTGCTCCAGGCTTTCCATGAAATTATCCTGGGTCCCCGGCGGCAAATGACGGATGGTCGCCCCGGCGATGATAAAACCGAAGTGATGGATCGGATACGTGGGGTTCGGCACCAGGATCACGTCCCCCGGTGCGGTAATGGCCTGGGCCAGGTTGGCCAGACCTTCCTTGGACCCCAGGGTGACAATGGTCTCGGTCTCGGGATTAATCTCCACGTCAAAGCGGCGCTTGTAGTAGGCGCTCAGCGCCTTGCGCAGCCCGGGAATGCCCTTTGAGGCGGAATAGCGATGAGCCTTGGGGTCCGGCAGGGTGGCCACCAGCTTGTCCATGACATGCTGCGGCGGCACCAGGTCGGGGTTCCCCATGCCCAGGTCAATGATGTCTTCTCCGGCCGCTCGCGCTTTTGCTTTCATCGCATTGACTTCAGCAAAAACGTAAGGCGGTAATCTCTTGATCCGGTAGAATTCTGACTCCATTGGAAACTCGCTTAAATTGTCAATAAAATGCCGGCTGCTCCGGCAGGCCATCTCTTTAGCAGGTATTTGGCATATCTAAAACATTCATTCACCAAAAATGTGAAAAAAATAGGAAAAAATACTGTCATAAGAATGACAAGCCCCATAAAATATTATGCATGAGGGACTCATCAATTGCCAATGGTCGGATTCGAGGAGGAACTGGATGGATAAAGAGACGCCTGACATGGAACAATTTGCGGAAAACATGAAGGCCTATACCGAGAAGTTTCAGAAGCTGGCTTCAGATTTCCTGGAACGGCAAAAGGAACAGTCCGCCCCTTCCGATCCTGACCCCCTGAACCTGTCCGGCGCCATGATGGAAATGACCAAATATTTTGCCGAGCATCCGGAGCAGATTGTCGAAAAGCAGGTCAATCTGTGGAAAGATTACATGAAACTCTGGCAGTCCACCGCCAAGAAAATGGTCGGGGACCAGGATGTGGAGCCTATCGTCAGCCCGGCCAAAGAGGATCGACGATTCAAGGACAAGGAGTGGGAAGAAAACCAGATCTTCGACTATATCAAGCAATCCTACCTGCTGTCCTCGAAATGGATCGAAAACCTGGTGGAGGAAAACCCACAGGCGGAGAGCCATGAGGGCCAGAAGCTTAAATTTTATGCCCGCCAGTTCATTGACGCCATGTCACCGACCAATTTTGCCATGACCAATCCGGAAGTGATCCGGGAGACCATCGAAAAGAACGGCAAGAACCTGCTGAACGGCCTGGAAAATATTGCCAAGGACATCAATCCGGAAACCGGCGAATTCAGGATCCGCATGACCGACGAAACGGCGTTCGAGCTGGGCAAGAATGTTGCCACCACCCCCGGCAAAGTGGTGTACCAGAATGAATTGATCCAGCTGATCCAGTATGAGCCGCTGACAGAGACGGTCTATAAAACACCGGTCCTGATTACGCCGCCCTGGATCAACAAATTCTACATCCTCGACCTGCGGCCGGAAAACTCCCTCATTCGCTGGCTGGTGGAGAAAGGCTATACGGTTTTTGTCATCTCGTGGAAAAATCCGGACGAAAGCATGGCTGATCTTGATTTTGCCGATTATATGACCCTTGGCCCCCTGTCCGCCCTCGGCGCCATTGAAGACGCCACCGGCGAAAAATCGGTCAACGCCATCGGCTATTGCATCGGCGGCACCCTTCTGGCCTGCACCCTGGCCTTCCTCGGCGCCAAAGAGTCCATCGACCGGGTGAAAAGCGCCACCTTCCTGGTCACCCAGGTGGATTTCAGTGAGTCCGGCGAACTGAAACTGTTTGTCGACGACCGGCAGCTGGCGGTGATGGAAAACCTGATGGAGGAAAAAGGCTATCTCGACGGCAGCACCATGGCCCAGACCTTCAACATGCTGCGCTCCAACGACCTGATCTGGTCCTTTGTCATCAATAATTACCTCCTGGGCCGGGATCCCTTCCCCTTTGACCTGCTCTACTGGAACAGCGATTCAACCCGGCTGACACGGGCCTGTCATTCCCAGTACCTCAGGGAGATGTACAAGGAAAACAACCTGGTCAAACCGGGCGCATTCGTCCTGCATGATACGCCGATTGATCTCGCCAATATCACGATTCCGACCTATATCCAGGCTGCGCAGACTGACCATATCTGTCCTTGGAAATCAGTGTACAAGGCCACCCAGCAGTTCAGCGGGGAACGCCGGTTCATGCTGGCCGGGTCGGGGCATATCGCCGGGGTGGTAAACCCGCCGGCCGCCAAAAAATACAATCACTGGGTGAACACGGATACTCCGGAAAATCCTGACGACTGGCTTGCGCAGGCCGAGGACCATCCTGGTTCCTGGTGGGACGACTGGCATAACTGGCTGAAGAAAAGATCCGGTAAAAAAGTGGACGCCAGGGTTCCGGGCGACGGCAAACTTGAAATCATCGAGGATGCACCGGGCAGCTACGTAAAAATTCGCTACTAGCCGCCCCCGGATTCATATTTTTCATCACTTCAAAGTTAGAACCAGGCCGTATTTGCTTTGCGGTTGTTCTACTTCCCGCTATATTTGTTAAAACTAAAATATAGTTGCCCGCGGGAGGGGCTAAAAGGGTGGGGGAAACAAGATGAATATGCATTCGCGTATCGGCAATAATATTACAATATCTGATATCCGGATTGACAAAGGCCCGGCATACCAGGAGCTTTCTGCGCTCATTGACGACGAAAAAGTCTGGTTTCGTTTCCCGGCGGATGTCCCAGTCAGGGCCCGTCCCGAAGCGTTCATTCCGTTCTGCCTGTTTGACGCCATGCTGCGCAAGGTTCCCATTGTCATACATCCGGATTTTCCCGTATCAGCCGAATTGCTGACGGGTTTCGAAGAAATTCAGGATATTTACACCTGCTGGAACAGCGACCTCAATCGCACGCAGCTTGTCGCGACAGCCGGGATCCAGGATGAAAAAAGCGCAGATGTCTATTGCTGTTTTTCCGGAGGGATCGACAGCTCCTACAGCTATGCCAAACATCGGGACAAGATTACCCATCTTCTGGTGCTTGAAGGATTTGATCAACTGAAAGACAAGTCAGGCTGGAAAAAATGCGTGGCGGACCGAAAGGCGTTTGCTGATCAGGAACATAAAAAGCTTGTCGACGTCACCCACAACGCCATCGAATTCCTGGGCAAAAGAAAACTGCACTGGGTTCCGGTCCTTGGCAGCATCCTTGCCTGCCTGGGCGTCACCCTGAACGCAGAGACGTTTATTGTGCCTTCCTCCAACACCTATGCTGACCTTTTCCCCTGCGGTTCCCATCCCTTGCTGGAAGTGAACTGGAGTACGGAGAATACGAAAATCATCCATGACGGCTGCGAGGCCAGCCGTACCAGGAAAACCGAATTTGTGGCGCAATTCCAGGACCTGCTCGACCAGTTGCAGGTCTGTTGCTATTCGCAATGTGACAACTGCGGCAATTGTTCCAAGTGTGTGCGAACATCTATTATTCTGGATGTCCTGGGTAAAAACTCCGCAAGCCTGCCGGACTACCAGAGCCATGGCGAACTGAAGCAGTTACAGCCTTACGACAACGGGACGCTGAGCTATATGGACGATTTCGCAGTCTTTATGCACAAGCACGGACGTCATGACATCAAAAAGCAACTGCTGAAGATGAAGCGCAATTATATCATCACGTCAAACATGACCATGATCGCCAAAACGATATTGGGCAACCGCGTCCGCAATCTAAAACAGAAATTCTTCCCCAGACCATGGGAAGCTTACCGGACAGGTCTTGTCGCCAGAAAATCCATTCTCGACGACTGATAAAGCGGATTGCCGGGAAAAAGATCCCGCGCACCTCACGGACTTTTACCTGTTTGTTGAGAAATAATAAACCTATTGTGTCTAATATCTTCGAAATAAAAGCAGAATATAAAGGCATAGCCAGAAGCAGATTGAGGAATCGGGAACATGTCGGGCGCCGCTCCGCAGAAAAAAGAAATCAGAATTTCTGATGTTACCCTGTCAAAACACCCGGACTATCAGGAACTGTCCGCGACTTTGGACGGTGAGCATGTCTGGTTCCGTTTTCCATTGGACATTGACATCAAGGCCCGACCGGAAATTTTCATTCCCTTTTGCATCTTTGAGGCCATGTTGCAGGGGTGCCCGATCGTGGTGGATCCGGAGTATCCCGTCTCCGAAAAAATCCTCGCTCATTTTGAAGAAATCCAGAATATCTACTGCAGCTGGAACAGCGACCTCAGCAAGGTCCAACTGGTGGCAAGCACGGAAAAAACAAGCAACACTTCCGATGATGTCTATTGCTGTTATTCAGGCGGCATCGACAGCACCTATACCTACGCCAAATACCGGGACCAGATCACGCACCTGATACTGATCAAGGGATTTGACAACTTTAGAGACGAGGATGGCTGGCAGCAGAATATCCGGAATCGGCAGGAGTTTGCAGACAAGGAAGGCAAGAAACTGGTGCCTGTCGACAATAACGGCAGGGCGTTTCTTGAGAACCGGTGGATTCCGTTCATTCCGGTTCACGGCGCCATACTGTGTTGCACGGCCGTCACGCTCGGCGCCGAACGGTTATATATTCCGTCGACCTTCCCCTATAATGCGATGTTTCCGTGGGGTTCTCATCCGTTGCTGGATATATTGTGGAGTACGGAAAGCACACAAATCATCCATGACGGCCTTGAAGCAACCAGAAGCCAGAAAACGGAATATGTGGCACAGTCCCAGGAACTTCTGGATCAGTTACAGGTGTGCTGGCGCTCCTCCGGGAGCAATTGCGGCAACTGTCCGAAATGTGTCCGCACCTCCGTGGCGCTTGATGTGCTGGGCAAACACTCCGCCAACCTCCCGGCGTTCAAAACTCATGCCGATATAAATTACCTGAAACCAACATCCGAAGGCACCCTGCCCTTTACCGAGGACCTGATCTATTTTGCCCACCGGCACAATGCAGTCGACCTCGAGAAAGCGCTTAAAAAGCTCCGCCGGAACTATATTGTGAAAAACGCCCTCACCAATCTTGTAAAAGCTATTACCGGCGGCTGGGGCTGGAAATTGCACAGGATGTTCAATAAGAAAGGCGCGTGGGAGCGCTACAGAACCGGGCACCGTCCTCTGAAATCAAATCTGCAATAATAATATCAAACGGATAGCACATGGCTAATTTATCAAAAGTGAAATATGTCTACGACCTCTGCAAGGACAAGGCCGACAAAGGCCACGCCTCAGTTCTAAGGCAGATCATGGAAATGATGTATCTGCGTATGACAACTGGGATCAGTTATGCCACCTATCACTATGCTCGCATGTGGCGCAAAGATGTAAGCTGGGAATACAAAACCGGCTTTATGTCCCAGGACTTTTATAAAAAAGAGATATTGCGCCTGAATGATCGCAAGTTCCATGGCGTTTCCCAATACAAACCTCTGGAAAAAGCCTATTTTAGTCTTTTTGGCCTGCAAACGCCTGACTACCTGGGATTTTTCCACGAGAAAAACGGAAAGACACCCGTGGGAACCTCCCTCTGCAGCCAGGAAGACCTCGAAAGACTTTTTTCAGAAAATCCTGGAAAAACCGTCTGCTTCAAGAAAGTCGAAGGACATGGAGGCCGGGGTTTCATGGCGTTTAAAATTACGCCGAGCGACAACGGGACAACACTGCAAAAACCAGGCACGGAAACACAAAGCACAACAGCCGACCTATATTATGAACTTGTCAAAGAGCCCGACGGCTGGCTTATCGAAGATTATCTTGTCCAGCATCCGGAGTTGTCCAGGCTCAATGCATCCAGCGTCAACACCCTGCGCATGCATGTATTTCAGGATGAAAAAGGCGAAATTCACATTCTGGGCACCCGGCTTCGGGTCGGTGCAGCCGGTTCCTTGGTGGACAATAACGAGCTTGGCGGCATCAGCTGCAATGTGAATATTGAGACAGGCATTGTCGAACTGGCCTATCACTATTCACCTATTATGAATACACTTTCCCATCACCCAGACAGCAAGGAACAGGTTGTAGGCTACAAAGTACCCTTCTGGGAAGAAGCCAAGGAACTGGGAGCAAATGCATTGAGCCATATGCCGAAAACAAGGTTCCTTGGACTGGATATCGCCATCACGGAAGAAGGGCCTGTGATGATTGAGATGAACATCGAACCAAGCATGAATGGGCTTTCAACTGCGGAGACGCCAATCCGGCACATCTTCAAAACGTGATCAAGCATGAAAAATGATAATAAATTCAAATATGTATATGATCTCTGTAGTGTCAGGGCTGACGAAGGACATGCTTCCGTAGCGCGGCAGATAGTGGAAATGGCCTGGCTGCGGCTGACCACCGGAATTAACTATGCCACCTATCATCATGCCCGCATGTGGCGGCGGGGCCTGAGCTGGAACTATAAGACAGGTTTCACGTCACCCGCCAAATATCGGGACCTGATTTATCAGCTCAATCGCGGCAAATACCACGGCGTTTCCCAGTATAAGTCATTTGAAAAGGCCTATTTCAATCATTTCCACCTGCCGACGCCAGCCTATCTCGGCACCTTCCATGCCAGGCACGGCCAAACCGCCGGCGGGCACCCCCTCTCCACCCCGGAGGACTTCGAACGTTTTCTCCTCCCCATGGTTGGCGAGAGGATCTGCATCAAAAAGATCGTCGGCTACGGCGGCAGCGGCTTCAAGGCCTGTGAAATTTCCCTGGACGGCGAACAGATTACCCTGAGAAAACTTTCCAGCGATGAAAGCCATCCTGCACGGGAAGTCTATGACCAGCTGGCAGAGGAAAATCCCGACGGCTGGGTGATGGAGGAATATTTGACCCAGCACCCGATCATGTCGCAGCTCAATCCGACCAGCGTCAACACCATCCGCATGTATATCTATGAAAACAAGGCCGGGGATATCATAATCCTGGGCACGAGAATTCGCATTGGCCGGGCGGGATCCCTGGTGGATAATACGGAAGCCGGCGGCGTCAGCGGCAATATCAATCCCGAGACCGGTATTGTGGAATTCCTTCACCAGAGCAGCCCGGCCATGACAGAAATCACGCATCACCCTGACAGTGGCGAGAAGATCCTTGGCTTCCAGATCCCCATGTGGCAGGAAATCCGGGAGCTTGGCATCAAAGCCATTTCTTATATGCCGGAAACCCGATTTCTGGGTCTGGACATCGCCGTCAGCGACAAGGGGCCGACCATGATCGAAATGAATATCGAGCCGAGCATGAGCGGCCTGCCCCGCTGCGAAGTTCCGTTCCGGCACGTTTTTGAAGTCTGACCTCAGTAGTCTTCCAGATACTCCTGGGCCAGCTGCTTGTAGTGATCCGTACCGTCCCTGAGGCCGGCTTTCATTTCTTCGCTCATATCGCGTATATGACGCGCCGGCTGACCGAGCCACAATTCACCGGGGCCGATTTTCTTGCCCGGGCTGAGCAGAGCCCCTGCCCCCAGCATGCCCTGGGCGCCGATATGACAGCCATCCATGGTCACAGCTTTCATGCCGACAAAGCCACCGTCCTCGATGGTTGTTCCATGCACCAGGGCCAGGTGTCCGACCAGAACATCGTCGCCGATCACTGTCTCTGCCCCGCCGCCTTCCACATGGACCACGGAACCGTCCTGGATATTGCTGTTGCAGCCAATGCGGATTTTGTTCACGTCACCGCGCAGCACGCAGTTGAACCAGATGCTGCTGCCGGCGCCGATATGCACGTCACCGATTATCCGCGCGCCCGGCGCGATGAAGGCGGTTTCATGAATGGTCGGCCAGACCCCACGGTAAGGATAAATCTTTCCTCCGCCATTCACGCGGCGGCTCTGTTTCTCTGACATACGGCCTCCTTCTTTATCGGGAAAATTAGGGGAACAGTGGCAACTGTTCCAGCGACAATGTTTCCTCCAGACCGAACATCAGGTTCATATTCTGAATGGCCTGTCCGGAAGAGCCCTTGACCAGATTGTCTATGACCACCACCAGGATCGCCCGGCCGGGGACCCGGTCCTCGAACACATTGATCACGCAATGATTGGAGCCCCGCACCTGGCGCGTGGCGGGCACTACGCCTTCCGGCGCCACCGTGACAAACGGATCATCGGCATATTGTTCTTCCAGCACCGCGCGCAGATCAGCGACCGTTTTGCCGTCTGCATACTGCACATAGATGGTTTCCAGTTCGCCCCGGTTCATGGGCACCAGGTGCGGCGTGAAGGTAACGTAGACCTGCTCACCAAGCGCCTTGGTCAGTTCCTGTTCGATCTCCGGCGAATGCCGATGGGCGGCAATGCCGTAGGGGTGCATGGCTTCGGAGACTTCCGTGAACAGGTTTGCCTCCTTGAGGGACCGCCCGGCACCGCTGACGCCGGATTTGGCGTCAATAATGATATTGCCCTTGGCAATAACCCTGGACTGCAGCAGCGGCACCAAGGTCAGCAACGCCGCCGTGGGATAGCATCCGGGACAGGCCACCAGCCGCGCCCGGGTGATATCTTCCCGGTTGAGCTCGGTCAGGCCATAGACGGCCTCTTTCTGAAGTTCGGGCGCCCGGTGCTCATCCCCGTACCATTTCTGATACACATCCTGATCCCGAAGCCGGAAATCGGCTGACAGGTCGATCACCTTGACCGAGCCATGGATGGCATTGGCATAATCCGACGGCGATTCAATAATCATTTCGTCAATGAATCCGTGGCCGGTGGCATGAAGAATGCCCTTGATAATTTCCTGCGAAGTGGCATGGGGCAGCGCGCAAAAGACCACATCCAGTTCGAGGCCCGGCCATTCCACCTCATCAACCGCCATCAGATCCGGCAAATCCGTCGTCGCCAGATGGGGGAAAACATCAGCGATAGGCTGACCGGCTTTGCGGTCGGCAGTCAGAAGGACGATCTCGACATGGGGATGCAGTGCCAACAGGCGAACCAGCTCAGCGCCTGTATATCCACTTGCCCCCAGAATTCCGGCTCTGATTTTCTTTGCTGACTCGCTCATTTCGATCTAATCCTTTGCTCCGCAGATTGGTATGAATCTTTCGCAGCCCTGTCTAAACCGAAATATTATGGTTTTCAAGAGATATTATGACAAATATTATTCTGTATTTACTTATTAATCCGAATAATATTCGATTTAGAACTCTGCCTTATTGACGAGTTCCTGCCACTTGATCTTCTGCATATGCTCGGGAATCTCGCAATAATTCCCTATTATATCACCGCTGAGGAAATTTACACCTATCTCCCGGGTAATCATCAGGTGTTCGACCGAATTGACATTGGTGATGACACTCAGCAGCTTGTTCTTTTTGCAGGAAATGGCAAATTCCGCCATCTTCACCCAGTAACTTTTATCGGACGGCACCTTATCCGGCAGACGATATTTGAGGTACCGCAACCCGGGCATGACAAGTTTTGAACAGTCTCTGGGCAACGAGGCACATTCAAGCTGCACCGAGTTGCAATAGGGTTTCAGGGATGAAATAATCATCTGCAGTTTTGTAACGGGTACGCCGTCAGGAATGCCGGTGAGGTTAAAAATCACATATTTCCTCAGCTCTTCCGGAATCTTCTTACAGCGCAGCAGATATCCCTTGATGCGTTCCGGACTGAACACGGTTTCGTAATGGACCGGGATGGCATAAACGGTTCTGAAATTGTTGATATAAAGTCCCTCCATAATTTCTATGGAGTCGGACAGCAGCAGCCAGTCGAGACCAATCAGACACTCGAGCGCAGTCTTGTCCTTCAGAACATTATAGTCGTAACGCACATTGTCCTGGGCGTCGTGGGCGCTGGCATGAACCGAATAAGTCGTAATGGTTTCGTGACTGACACTCCAGTTGGGCCGGTACAGAAGATCAAAACGTTCATTGCTGACGAACAGGTCATTGACCGAGGATTTTTGTTCCTCCGGTTTGGCTGCCGACCCGGCTTTTTTCCTGTCCGGCCCTTCCCTGACTTCACGGTCGAAGAGAAATTTTCCATCCTTGAAACCATAGATGGTTCGGGCGATATCGGGATCCGGCTCGATTTCGCCAAGGAATTTGCGGGCGACTTCGACCATCAGGTTGCGGCAAATGTTGCTCAGGTCGTCGGGGCTTTTGTTCTCGGCTGTCTGGGACGAAAAAATAGCTATATATTCTTCATCGGATCGCTTGAACAAATTGTCATTGGGACTGCAGGAACTTTCCAGAGAGCTTTCGAAAGCGGAAGCAATACGCCCCTTTACACTGTTCCAGCTGTCACCGACTTTTTCCTTCATCGACAGCATGCTGATCAACTGGGCGCGCCCGCTCAGGGCGATGTCATCCTTTTCCAGAAAGCTCTCGAGTTTGCTGTTGGTGATGGGTTTGACCGAGGAACTTCCGTCATCGCCCGAGGACAGGGAACGCAGCGGCCTGCTTTTCGGCGGAGCCAGCTTTTGCCCCCCGTTCCCTGATTTGAACCTGTCAAATACCGATCGCTTGCCCTGCGCCATCTAGAACCTTACAACCCACTGATAAATATATAAAATTTTATCTAATTCGGACACCCCGGCTTTTAAAATAATGTCTACAAAATTAATAAAAACCTAACAATTATGGTAAACAAAAAGTGAACATCTTTCCTAAGGAAGTGCGCATATTCGACTGAAAAAGCAGTCGCAAAAAAAGCCAGAAATGACAGGCTGTTGGCAAAATGCGGAAGGTTTATTCCGGACTGGAGGCAAGCAAAATATTTTTCAAAAGCGAAGGCAATTCATCCCCGTCGAACAGGTTTTCCAGATCAGAAGCGGAAATAATTTCTCCGGATTCGATTTTGCGCAGCAGCGGCTCATTGCTCCCGGCAACCCGGTAGCACTCCCCCCGATAGCCCACCAGCATGTCGCCGTTTGCGGAAGGGGATATGACAATCTTCTCCTGTTCCGGCCGGGATAGCGTCCCTTCCGTCAGAAATTCCCGAATGTCGGGACTGGGTTCCTGATATATCTCGTCTTCAACGGGACTGGTGGAAAAATAGGAAACAAGCCAGTCTGTGAATGTCTGTCCCTCCAGTCCCTGTTTCATCAACTGTCGAATACCGCCCGTGACCTCAGGCCCGGCCGCAAAACCGCCGTTCTGTTCGGTAAGGCCGTCGCCGAGATATCTTGCTTCTGTCTCGCCCCGTTCCTCCAGATACTGGCCATAAGCCATGAAAAGTTCCGGCACCGACGGGCCGAGAAAACCGACAGAATACGTCAGGGCGCTCTCCAGGGTGATCCCCTCATGGGGCACGCGCGGCGGTATGTAAATCACATCTCCCGGCCCGACATCGACCGAGGTCCCGTCAAAGTCATCCCTCAGAACCCTGAGGTCAATACCTGGGATGTAGCGTTCCTCCTTCAGGGCGGCCGCTCCCACCTTCCAGCGGCGACGCCCCTGCCCCTGAACCAGAAAAACGTGATAGCTGTCGATATGCGGCCCGACAGTACCGCCGGGCACCGAATAGCTGATCATGATGTCATCCAGCAACCAGCGGGGAGAGAAATTAAACAGTGGCAGAAGCCGGGCCACCGGCGGATGAAAATGTTCCACATTGTGCACCAGGAGATTCCATCCCTGCTCCCCCAGACCGGCGAAATCCCCTTCTTCAAACGGACCGTGCCTGCAGGCCCAGCCCCCAACGGGTCCTGTCACCAGGCGCGATCTCACCTCTTCTTCGAGGGACAGGCCGGCCAGTTCGTCGGGTTCGATCAGTTCCGCGGCAAGCCCAGCCTCGACGCCGCCCTTGACCACAAAGGGTTTTCTGTTCCAGTAGACCTCATAAAATTCCGGCGCGTCGGGAAACGAGGTGTGTATGTCGAGTGTTGATGTCATGCCGCCACAGTAGAACAGCAAAACCCGCCGATCAAGCCGGCGGGTTTCAGTTTTTTTCTCGACTGGCGTTTTAAGCGACTAGCGGGCGAGGATGGCCTTCATGAAGGAATCCGCCTGGTCACGCAACTGAGTGGCCTGGCTTTCCATCAAGCTGGAGGCTTCCGCCAGCCTTGTAGCACTCTCCATGGTTTTCACAGCTGTGTCGCTGACCCTGGTAATATTGACGGTCACATCCTGGGTCCCGCGGGAGGCCTCCTGAATATTCTTGCTGATTTCGAGCGTTGCGGCAGACTGCTCGTCGGTCGAAGCAGCGATATTGGAAGCGATTTCACTCAACAGGGCAATACTCTGGGCGATACCATCCACTACCTCAACCGTAGAGCCGGCGTTCTCCTGGATGGTGCCCACCTGCTCGGCAATATTGCCGGTCGCGTCGGACGTCTGGGTTGCCAGGGACTTCACCTCATTGGCGACCACGGCAAACCCTTTACCGGCTTCCCCTGCCCGTGCTGCCTCGATGGTTGCGTTCAGCGCCAGCAGATTGGTCTGCCCGGCGATATCATTGATCATCTTGACCACTTCACCAATCGAGGTTGAAGAACTCTGCAGGGCATCAATGGTGTCCTTGGCCGCGATGGCTTCCTGAGCCGCAGTATTTGATTTCTGTGAAGAGGTCGCCACCTGACGGGCGATTTCCTCGACCGACTTGGTCAGTTCTTCTGCGGCAGCCGCAACGGTCTGGACATTCATTGTTGTCTGTTCGGAAGCAGCGGCGACACTGGTGGCCATGCTCTGGGTCTCGGAAGCATTATTGTTGAGCAGGTCTGACATCCGTCTCAGGTTGCCAATCTCTTCAGTGATGGTGGTCAGGGACTGCATCACATTATCATTGAATTCCTTGGCGAGGCGCTCCCGTTCGGAATACGCCTTTTCTTCCATTTGCTCCATGTTGAGTCCGGCCGCATTGATGACCTCGGCGCCGAGGCCAAAGCTGCCACGCATGCCGCGGGTCATGAACTGGCGATAATAGGCGCCATCCTGTGCCGCCTCGAGGGAGGCGCCGGCTTCCCGGACGAAGGCATCGGACAAATCAAGCAGATAATTGATATCGGCCATGGTCGCGGAAAGCTCACCATGGTCCTGCCAACCGACAATCCTGGCTTCGAGATTGCCTTTGCGCAATTCCGGCCCAAGCTGCTTCAAAGCAGCAAAGGCTTTCTCATACTGGGCGAGTTTTTCTTTGGTTTCCGCCAGTTCCTTTGCCAGCGAACTATCCTGCTGGGAGGTGGCTCCTGCATTCTTTTTTCCAAAAGCAAACATTCTTACGCTCCTACTGACCAGATGAATTCATCATATGACGTGGCACTATTTGCAGCCTGTTCCGCCAGATATTTTGCACCGGCAAGCATGCCTTCCTTACGGTTGGCATGCTGACGTTCCACCGCTGCGATTTCTTTATACAGCTTATCGATTTTCTGAACTTCGTTGGCGGAAACACTGCGACGGTTCGAGTGATAGGCAACGATATTGCCCTGATCGTCCATGGTCGGGGTGACATGGGCAAGAACCCAATAGTATTTTCCTGTCTTGGAGATGTTCTTAACGTAGGCGAAAATCTCTTTTTTATGCTGGATGGTTTCCCAGAGAAGCTGAAAGACGGCGCGCGGCATATCAGGGTGCCGGATGATGCTGTGCGGCTCCCCCAACACCTCCCGTTCCTTCATTTCCGCGACTTTACAAAAAATATCATTAACATATGTGATCCGGCCCTTGAGGTCGGTTTTGGAAACAATAATCTCGTCTTGTCCGAAAGTTATTTCTTCATCCACAGGTTCAATATTCATATTTGCCATCGAGGTTCCTCAAAAATACTCTCATCGCATATTTAACAGCTATGTTTCCCGTGTCAGTATTCGCGACTTTAAAGCCCTGAGAAGTGCTTGCTGACCAAAACCAAACCAGTTGATACTTCCGACTTTGGCTTATTGTAGAACATACTTATGTAAATATACTCTTACTTCGTGTTTACTTGTTTTATTTACCCGTAATAATTTTTCTTTTATCGATCATCCGCATGTACAGTTACCTCCTGTGCCATTGAACCTGTATGGACGAGAATTAGTAAAATTTCTGTTTATTTGAAGTATGAAATTTCATAATTCTACGGAATTATTCGAATTATTTTGTGGGGGCGTCTGTTCTGTATTTTCAATACCCGTAAAATTGTTCACCCCAGCCGCTACTCATCTCCTGCGATCAGCTCTTCAAAATTTACGCGCAGCATATGACCAGGGGCACTGGTTTTTTGTCGAACGGCATCACCACTGATATAGTCAAACCCATACTCATAAGCCTGCTGCAGTGATTTGCGGTCACCCACTTCTATCAGCGAAACCTTGAGCGTTTTTTTTCGACACTTGTCAATCGTGGTGGCGAGAGCGGACCAATATTCCTGACTATCCGATTTGTCCGGATCAAGACGCACCCTGATCCCCTTGAGGCCGCACTCCTTATAGAAATCCAGGTTCTTGGGAATAAACTCGTCACAGTCAAGCATAATGACCGGACAGTATCTTCCGAGAATGGCAACAATATCCAGAATTTTGCCGGACGGCATCCCTTGGGGAAACCCTTTCAAGGTTATCATGGTATAGCGGGACAACTCCTTGGGAATCTGCACGATCTTACGGGAATATGCTGTCAGAAGTTGAGAATTGAACACGGTATCATAGCAAACCGGAAGGCAGAAAACCGCCCGGTATTTCTTGGCGTAAAATTCCAGAAGTTGGTTACCGCATTCATCTGCAAGCATATAGTCCAGGCTAACCCTGTCCCGGTTTTCCAGCCGCTTGATCAGAGTCGAGTAATTGCCGCTCGATACCTTGTCCCGCATCTGACAATCCACGGCATAGGTAGACAATACCTGGTGCCTACTGTCCCAGATTGGAACATAGGTTACTTTGAACAACTCCCGGATTCGGTCGTTTTCGCCTGAAAAAAATCTCAACAGATTGCTGGCAGAGCGGGCATCCGAGGGGTCTTCTTCATCACCCGACAGCGATGCATTCTCCTTCATGCCGATGTTGGACAGGATGTTATCGAGGGTGTCTTCCTCAAAAGTCAATTGCCCGTCAAACTGACCGACTGCTGTCCGGACCACAATCTCCCGGGTTTCGACCTGGCCCAGGAACTTGATGGAAAGTTCCTGAAGTATTTTTGCGCAGACCAGGCGCGCTTCATCCTCCGCCAGATGGGCGAAAACAATCAGATGCTCTTCCTCGCTCCTGGAAAAAAAGACATCCTGATTGCCGATGCGTTTCAGGACAATCTGTTCGAGGCCGGTGAGTATCGACTCCCTGAGATCCAGCCATCTGTCCCCCATCTTTTCCTTCAGTTCCTTCAATCCCAGAAGCTGAACGCGCCCGGTGTTCACCATGGAACTTTCGGACAGCATTTTCATCAACTTTTTTTCGACTGAGGGGGTCGGCTTGGTCCTGAGTCCGAATGTCCGTTGTCGTGGTTGCTTGGCACCGGACGCATCCACATCGTACAGCAGCATTTCTATAAATTTTTCCAGCATACTCCGACCGTTCACACGTTGGAAAGTTGACCATTAGAACGCTTTTTGTTCAAAAACCTAGCAGACAAAAATATGCGACCGCAGCTTAACAATTTACTAATTGGGCAGCACAAAAAAAGCCGCCCGTTGAGGGCGGCTTTCGATGATTCTGTATATCCTGGTGCGATTAACGCTTGGAGAACTGGAAGCTCCGGCGGGCCTTGGCCTTACCGTATTTCTTACGTTCAACCACACGGGCATCGCGGGTCAGGAAGCCATTGGCTTTCAGGACCGGACGCAGGCCCGGCTCATAATATGTCAGCGCCTTGCTGATACCGTGACGAACGGCACCGGCCTGACCGGAAAGGCCGCCGCCTTTAACGGTGCAGTCCACATCGAACTGATCCTTGCGACCGGCAACTTCAAACGGCTGGTTCACGACCAGACGCTGTGTCGGGCGGGCAAAGTATGTCAGCTGGTCGCGGCCGTTGACGGTGATTTTACCGGAACCCGGCTTGATCCAGACACGGGCAACCGCGTCTTTACGTTTACCGGTAGCATAGGCACGGCCCTGCGCGTCCAGTTTCGGTTCAGCCGTAACGGCTTCGGAAGCTTCACTGCCGGCTTCTGCATTGGCAGCTTCGGCTGTGATCTCTTTCAGGTCTTCAAGAGTTTTCTTTTCTTCAGCCATGATTAGCGGCTCCTTGTATTCTTTTCGTTCATACCGGCAACATCCAGAACTTCCGGGTTCTGGGCGGTATGGGGATGTTCTGCACCGGCATAAACGCGCAGGTTACGCATCTGCTGACGACCGAGCGGGCCGCTCGGGATCATGCGCTGTACAGCCTTTGTGATCAGACGCTCGGGATGCTCGCCTTCGAGGATCTGTTTGGCGTTACGGCTTTTGATACCGCCCGGATAACCGGTGTGCCAGTAATGGATTTTGTCGTCCATTTTCTTGCCGGTCAGTTTGACTTTCTCGGCATTGATAATGATGATGTTGTCGCCGTCATCCATGTGCGGAGTATAGGACGGCTTGTGTTTGCCGCGCAGACGATTGGCGACAATGGCAGCCAGGCGGCCCAGGACAACGCCTTCGGCGTCGACCACATACCATTTCTTCTCAATGTCTGCCGGTGTAGCAGAAAAGGTTTTCATATTCTCGTTCCTTAATGGGCCGCCTCTTTTCCCTGCTGCAGGTTTTAATTGCCCGGGATGCAAACGGCTTTTATGGTGTTCCGGTGTTATTTGTTCAGCTTCGGGACAGGCCCGGGACTCGATAAATAACAATGGCGCGCAATATGCCATTTACAAAATAAAAGTCAATGATATATTTCCTTTAAAATTCAAGGACTTGAAATTATGGTATTATAATACCTATTTACAACCCCCTTGTTTTTAAAACAAAAATTCAACAATAAGCCACACATTATAATTTAAGGATCAAAGCCATGTCAGACTCACAGAAGTTTTCGACACTCGCCGTTCATGCCGGCGCCCAGTCAGACCCGACCACCGGGGCCGCCGTGACGCCCATCTATCAGACGGCTTCCTATGAATTCGAAAGCCCGGAACAGGCCGCCGCCCTGTTCAACTTGCAGGAATTCGGCAATATCTACAGCCGCCTGACCAACCCGACAGTCGGTGTGCTGGAAAACCGGGTTGCCGCCCTCGAAGGCGGCGCCGCCGCCCTTGCCGTGGCGTCCGGCCATGCCGCCCAGCTGATCACCTTCCATACCCTGATGGAGCCGGGTGACGAGATCCTAGCCTCCACCAAACTCTATGGCGGCTCCATCACCCAGTTGAGCCAGAGCTTCAGGAAGTTCGGCTGGGGCGCAAATTTCGTTGATCCGGACCCGGCCGCCATGAAGGCTGCCATCACGCCCAACACCAAGGCGATCTTCATGGAAAGCCTGGCCAACCCGGGCGGTGTGGTCACCGACATCGCCGCCATCGCCGAGGTGGCCCATGAAGCCGGCATCGTCTTGGTGGTGGACAATACGCTCGCCACCCCCTATCTCTGCCGACCGATCGAACACGGCGCCGACATTGTCGTGCACAGTCTGACAAAATTCCTCGGCGGCCAGGGCAACAGCGTCGGCGGTGTGATCGTCGATTCCGGCCGTTTCGACTGGATGAAGAGCGGCAAATATTCCACCCTGTCCGAGCCCAGCGAATCCTATCACGGCATGGTATTCGGCGAAGTGTTCGGCGAAGCCATGGGTAATATCGCCTTCGCCATCGCCTGCCGGGCTGTCGGCCTGCGCGACCTGGGCCCGGCGCTCTCGCCCATGAATGCGTTCCTGATCCTGAACGGCATCGAGACCCTGCCGCTGCGCATGCAGCGCCATGCGGACAACGCCTTGGAAGTGGCGAAATTCCTCCAGGCCCATGACCAGGTGGAATGGGTGTCCTACGCCGGGCTGGAAGACAGCCCCTATTATGACCTGAAACAGAAATACCTGCCGAAAGGCGCGGGCGCCGTGATGACCTTCGGCGTCAAGGGCGGTTATGACGCCGGCAAGAAAGTGGTCGCCAATGTGAAACTGTTCAAGCATCTGGCCAACATCGGCGATACGAGAAGCCTGATCATCCATCCCTCGTCCACCACCCACCGCCAGCTGGCAGAAGCCGATCAGGTCAAGGCCGGCGCCGGTCCGGACGTGGTGCGCCTGTCCATCGGCATCGAGGATGTGGAAGATATCAAGGCCGACCTGGACCAGGCCCTGAACAGCTGATCGAACAAAACGAAAATCCGTAAAAAAGCCCTGCTTCAAACCTGAAGCAGGGTTCATTTCATTTATAATGTGAAAATTCAGTTATAATGTGAAAATTCAATCTGTCGCGCCGGTTTCGATCGGCTCAACAGCGGTTGTTTCCTCAACTGGCTGCACCTGTTCCTCAGTGGCTTCAACATCACCGTCAGTCTGCCCGGCTTCAGCTTCGCCGGCACCTTCATCTTTCTGTTCGACGCCATAGACTACCGGCTCCGGCGCGGCCTGATTCAGCGGTACCATGGTCACGGTCACAACTTCAGCATATTTATTGTCAGCGCCCCGTGCGGAATCAATAGCCCAGCCAATCCCGCCGCCCAGGATAATATTGCCGAAGGTTGAACCCTCGGTGCCTGAATTCACATGTGCTGTGGACTCATGGAAACCGTCCATCTGGCAGCTGACATAGATATCATGCTTGAGTTTGCTGACGCGAATGGTCTCGGGCGTGGTGACTGTCGCCAGCACCCGATTTTCCCTTGTCAGCGTACATTCCGCTCCCTTCGGGTTGGAATCAACAGTCATATCCTGGTCTGTTCCACTCATCACGCTCGCACAGCCGGATAGGCTCAACGCCACAACGGGCGCCAACATTAAAAATTTTGATTTCATTATTTCCTCCTCAAAGGAGGTAGATCAAGATTGTTCCCCACTGCGGCCCCCTGACCACAGACAAAGAAACCTGAATAACCGGAAAGAAAACTCGCAATCCCCCAAGCTACTGACTTTACTACCCCTAACACATCAAATAAGTTGCCAGTTTCAGCAAAAAGCAACCCCCAAACTATCAACGACACCCCGGAAAAAATCAATCAGTTTCACTGATTATTTCCCGCTAAGGCTGTCTTCAACCCACTTCAAATACGCGGGATTGCCGCCATTGATCGGCCAGACGGTGACGCAGGGCACTTCATAGGAATGCAGGTCGATAATCCGGGCGATAGCCTTTTCCCGCTTCGCCTCCAGGGTCTTGAGCAGCAGAACAGATTCTTTTTCCTCGCACACCTCACCGTCCCAGACAAATACCGATGTCATGCCGTCCATGATATTGGCGCAGGCGGCAAGCTTTTCCCGGACCAGGGTGCGGGAAATTTCCAATGCTTCGTTATGATCGCTGCAGGTCACATAGATGGTGCAGCAGGCGGACATGGGTCAATGCTCCTGTTTCAGGCGATGCAGAAAATAAAGACCGGCAGATAATAGCACGATTGCCCCCGCCTGGTGAAGGGCAGCCAGCGGAATCGGCACGACATGGACCAGGGTCAGGATCCCCAGCGTCACCTGAACCAGGACAGCCGCGGCCAGCAGCAGACTGGCCAATGGCCGATACAGGCGGTTTTTCCAGACCAGCCAGGCGGACATAATGGTGATGATATAAGCCCCGATCCGGTGGTCGAACTGCACCGTCATCAGGTTTTCAAAGAAATTCATATACCAGGGACTTTCGTCAAACAGGCCGGCGGGGATCAGCTGCCCGTCCATCAGCGGCCAGTCCGTATAGATGAAACCGGCATTGAGTCCCGCCACCAGGCCGCCCAGGAGGATCTGGCCGAAAACCAGCAGAACCAGCACCGCAGCGGACCGGGACAGCCGGCGACTGGCCGCCCGCGGCGAAACCAGGTCAAGCGCTGTCCAGAATATATACAGATAGATCAGGACGGCGAGCCCCAGGTGGGCGGTCAGGCGATAGTGACTGACGTCGGGCCGGTCCACCAACCCGCTTTTCACCATCCACCAGCCGAGCAATCCCTGCAGGCCGCCCAGGATAAACATGATCCAGAGCCTCGGCTTCAGCGACGGCATGACCTTTCCCCGCAACAGGAACAGCATGAACGGAATAAAGAAAGCCAGCCCGATCAGCCGGCCGAGAATACGGTGGCTGTATTCCCAGAAAAAGATCCCCTTGAATTCCTCCAGGGTCATGCCGCTGTTGACTTTCTGATATTCGGGATATTGTTTATAGGCGTTGAATTCTTCCTGCCATTCAACTTCATTCAACGGCGGTACCACACCGTGAATCGGATGCCAGTCCACCATGCTGAGACCGCTCTCGGTCAGGCGGGTGATTCCGCCGACAACAATCATCAGGAAAATCAGCGCACAGACGGAAAACAGCCAGAACGCAATCTGCCGGTTATTTTTTTTGTCTTGTTCGTTAATCATTGGCATCCCTTTCTGCCCCGTTCCTATCCCATCGGCATCCTGTTTTCAAGCAGTTACAAGTTGCGGCCGACATGCCGGTTTCACCAGGGTTAATTTTAGGACAAATTTTAGCAAATGATCATAAATCCTTAACCGACAATTCCTACACTTTTACCCATGGATAGGACAGCCGGTGACATGGAAAGCCTGTTTCATTTCAGCAGCCTTTTTCTGCTGACCGGTCTGGCTGTGTTTATCCTCTTTCCTCTCCAGAGCTTTTCCCAGGAACTAAATCTGTCATCACCCCAGCCGGGTAATTTGCCGCAAAGCTATCGGATCGACAGCAATTATACACCGGCCCGGCTCCTGGATTCAGATACCGATGAAAAAAATAATCATTCTTATCCAATTGGTTATTTTATTAACCTAAAGTATAAGATCAAAAAAGATATCTATTTTCTTGTCGGCCGCAAAGTCACTCATACTGTGGACCCCAGGCTTTACGCGCCGCCCGGAAGCTACGAGTTCAATCCGGGCCTGACCCTGAACCGCGCTCCTTCCCTGGGACAATTCGGCTTCATTATTCGATATTGACAGCAGCACACACCGTGCTTACCTAGTGCTCCGAAACAGGATAAGCGGAGCCACCATGGATATTGTCACCACCTACAGCCTTCTGGCCCTGAGCATTGCCCTCACGGTAGTGGCCAATATCATGTCCCGCCGACCGAAAGAGATCGGCCGCGCCTGGACCATCCCCTGGAATGGACTACAGTTTTTCTTTATCCTGTTGGCGATCCTGATGGTCCGCCACCTGATGACCCTGCACGGTGGCCCCGGGTCAGTCTGACCCGCCCGGCCGGATATCTTCCCGCGGCGTATTGTTCTTGGCATCCAGGGCGGCAATGGCGGTCATGTTGAAGATGCCGCGCGCACTGGTCGCCGGTGTGACGATATGGGCGGATTGCGCCGCCCCCAGCAGGATCGGGCCGACCAGCAACCCGTTATCGATATTCTTCACCATATCCAGGCAGATATTGGCCGCATCCAGGTCGGGGAAGATCAACAGATTTGCCGAGCCCTTGAGGCGGCTGTCGGTGATCAGCTCGTTACGGAGCGACTCATCCAGCGCGGCCGCCGCATGCATTTCCCCATCCACTTCCATGTCCGGGAATTCATCCCGCAGGATTCGCGACGCCTGCCGCATCTTGCGGGCCGACGGCGCCCGGGACGAGCCGAAGTTGGAATGGGACAGCAGGGCAATTTTCGGCTTGATGCCGAACTGCTCCACCTTGCGGGCGGCGGCGATGGTGGTTTCCACGATCTGGTCCGCAGTCGGGTCAACGCCCATGAAGGCGTCAGCCAGGAACAGGGTCTGGCGCGGCAGGATCAGCGTACTCAGGGTGGATATATCCTGGGAGCCACAGCGCTTGCCGATCACTTCAATAATATAGCGGATGTGGAAATCGAACCGGCCGTAACTACCGCAGATCATGGCGTCCGCCTCGCCACGGATCACCGCCAGGGCGGCAATCACCGTGGTATTGGTACGGACAATGGTCCGGGCGGCCTCGATGGAGACCCCTTTGCGCCCGACCAGCGAATGATAGAGCTGCCAGTATTCCCGGTAACGTTCATCTTTTTGCGGGTTGATCAGGTCGAAATCCTCGCCCTGCTTCAGGCGCAGGCCCATCTTGTCGATGCGGCTGGCGACCACTTCGGGACGACCGATCAGGATCGGAAACGCCATCTGTTCATCGACCACGGCCTGAACGGCGCGCAGCACGGACTCGCTTTCCCCTTCCGCATAGATAACCCGTTTTTTCAAGCTCTTGGCTTCTTCGATGATCGGCTGCAGCAGCATGTTGGATTTGAACACGAAGTTGCCGAGGCTTTCCTTATATTCCTCGACGTCGGCCAGCGGACGGGTGGCGACACCGGAGTCCATGGCCGCCTTGGCCACGGCTGGCGCCACTTCGAGGATCAGGCGCGGGTCAAAGGGCTTGGGAATGATATAGTCGGGACCGAACTTCAGTTCCTCGCCCCGATAGGCATCAGCCACCTGCTCCGACGTCTCCTTGTAGGCGAGGTCGGCGATGGCCTTGACGCAGGCCACTTTCATTTCCTCGTTGATGGTGGTGGCCCCTACATCCAGGGCGCCGCGGAACAGGAACGGGAAGCAAAGCACATTGTTGACCTGGTTGGGATAGTCGGAACGGCCGGTGGCGATCACCGCATCCGGTTTTACCTCCAGCGCATCCTCCGGCAGAATTTCCGGGGTCGGGTTGGCCAGGGCCAGGATAAAGGGACGGTCGGCCATTTTGGCGACCATTTCCTTTTTCAGAATGCCGGGCGCACTGAGTCCCAGGAACACATCCGCCCCTTCAATGGCGTCATCGAGGGTGCGCATATCGGTGTCGAGGGCATAGCGGTCCTTATAGGGATTCATGTCCTTTTCCCGGCCCACATAGACGACGCCCTCGATATCCACCAGGGTAATATTTTCCTTCGGCAGGCCCATGCTCACCAGCACATCCAGGCAGGCCAGCGACGCCGCTCCGCCGCCGGTCGAGACCAGCTTGATATCTTTCAGTTTCTTGCCGACCACCCGCAGACCGTTGTAAATGGCGGCCCCGGCAACAATGGCCGTGCCATGCTGGTCGTCGTGAAAGACCGGGATGTTCATGCGCTTTTTCAATTCGGCTTCGACGATAAAGCATTCCGGCGCCTTGATATCCTCCAGGTTGATGCCGCCGAAAGTGGGCTCCAGCGAGGCGACGATATCAATCAGCTTTTCGGGATCGCGCTCATCAACCTCAATGTCAAACACATTGATCCCGGCAAATTTCTTGAACAGAACCGCCTTTCCTTCCATCACCGGCTTGGCGGCCAGCGGGCCGATGGCGCCGAGCCCCAGCACGGCGGTGCCGTTGGTCACCACGCCGACCAGGTTGCCGCGTATGGTCATTTCGGCGGCCGCATGAGGATCCTCGACAATGGCTTCACAGGCATAGGCCACACCGGGGGAATAGGCCCGGGCCAGGTCACGCTGGTTGGCCAAAGGCTTGGTTGGTACAATCGCCAGTTTCCCGGCTACCGGTTCCTTGTGATACCGAAGGGAAGTTTCCTTGAGCTTGTCGTCCGCCATTCTCGTCTGTCCATATGATCGCTGCCTTCGCGGGCAGTCTGCTTTGCCATGTCCCTATAAAACATATATGGAAGAAAAATGGTACTGTTTCAGGCAAAAATATCAAAAAAAAGGGAGACCTAAGCCTCCCTTTGATTCCAATTGCTTACCGCGCACAAATTAAAGCGGGCGATATTCCTTGCCCAGGTCCCGGGCCACGGCTTCATAGGTAACGAAACCACCGGAGACATTGACGCCGTTTTTCAGATGCGGATCATCAGCCACGGCCTGCTTCCAGCCCTTGTTGGCCAGGGCCAGGCCGAACGGCAGGGTGGCGTTATTGAGGGCGAAGGTCGACGTGCGGGCAACGGCGCCCGGCATGTTGGCCACACAATAATGAACCACGCCGTGCTTGATAAAGGTGGGATCGGCGTGGGTGGTCGGATGGGAGGTGGCGAAACAGCCGCCCTGGTCGATGGAAATATCCACCAGCACGGAGCCTTCCTTCATTTCCCTGACCATATCCTCGGTCACCAGTTTCGGCGCCGCGGCACCGGCTACCAGCACGGCGCCGATCACCAGGTCGGCATCGAGCACCGCATCTTCCAGGTCATGGGCTGTGGAATAGCGGGTCTTGATGGCGGAACGGAAGCGGTGGTCCAGCTTGCTCAGGACCGCCAGGTTGCGGTCGAAAACACTCACATCCGCGCCCATACCGACGGCAATTTCGGTGGCATTCATGCCGGACACGCCACCGCCGATGATCACCACCTTGGCCGGAGCCACGCCGGGCACGCCGCCCAGCAACAGGCCGCGGCCGCCGGCTTCCTTTTCCAGCGCATGGGCACCGGCCTGAATGGACATGCGCCCGGCCACTTCGCTCATCGGCGCCAGCAGCGGCAGGCCGCCCGCGTCATTGGTCACTGTTTCGTAGGCAATGGCCGTGCAGCCGGACGCCATCAGCGCCTCGGTCTGTTTGGGATCGGGCGCCAGGTGCAGATAGGTGAACAGCAGGTGCTTTTCCGTCAGCATGGCGCATTCGTTAAGCTGCGGCTCCTTGACCTTGACGATCATTTCCGCGCTGGCGAATACCTCTGCCGCCGAGGAAAGAATTTCCGCGCCGACCGCCCGGTAGGCGTCATCGGTAAAGCCGATGCCTTCACCGGCACCGGTCTCGACAAATACCGGGTGTCCGTTACGGATAAACTCGGAAGCGCTGGCCGGTGTCAAGCCGACGCGATATTCATGAACCTTGATCTCTTTGGGCACACCGATAATCATATGAAGTCTCCCTGTCCTGCGGTTGTCCTGTAGAAGACGCAAGAATAACGCAAAACTCACCGCATGTCCTTGCGAAGTAAGCGACAGATAACTTGTTTCTTCGCATAATATTGCGTACAATAACCATTATGAGAAATAAATTTGATCACATAGAACTGGACAAGATTGATCTTGCCATCCTCAGGATCCTACAGGAAGACGGCCGCATCAGCAATGCAGACCTGGCCGACCGGGTCGGCCTGTCCCAGAGCGCCTGCCTGCGCAGGGTCAAGGCGCTGGAGGAAGACGGTATCATCATCGGCCATGCGGCGGTTGTCGACCAGGCCGCTGCCGGTTTTCCGGACAATGTTTTCGTCCAGATCACCGTGGAGAAGCAGACCAAGGAAAAGCTGGCCGAATTCGAAAAGAAGGTGAAGGAGTGCCCGCAGATCATGGAATGTTACCTGATGAGCGGGGATGCGGATTACCTGCTCCGGGTGATTGTCTCGGATGCCTCCGATTATGAGCGACTGCATATGGATGTGCTGACCGCCCTGCCCGGGGTCAGCCAGATCAAAAGCAATTTCTCCCTGCGCACGGTCACCAAATCCTATGTGGTGCCGTTCCGGGCCTGAAATTTAAAGAGATCAGACCGCCGTCATCCCGCCATCAAAGGCGATTGCCTGACCGGTCATAAAACTGTTGCCGGCAGAGCAAAGCCACAACATACCTTCCACGATCTCATCAACTTCGGCAATCCGGTGCATGGGCACTCCCCTGACGATCTTTTTCACCGCCTCCGGATCACTGTCCAGAAACCGCTGCACCATCGGAGTGCCGGTCACCCCCGGGCAAATGGCGTTGACACGGATGTTATAGCGGGCATTTTCCGCCGCTGCAGTCCGGGTAAGCCCGATCACGCCGTGCTTGCTGGCAGCATAGGGTCCGAGACGGGGGGCACCTACAAGACCCGCCACCGAGGCGACATTGAGGATCACCCCCTGCTGGCGTTCCATCATGTGCAGCAGTTCATATTTCAGGCAGTAGAAGACTCCCTTCAGGTTCACATCCATGGTTTTCTCCCAATGCTCGTCATCGCATTGGGCTATGGGCAGGTTTTCGTGCTCCACCCCGGCATTATTGATGGCGATATCGATGCGGCCGAGCACCGAAACAGAGCCGTCGATCATATTCTGTACCTGGGCCTTGTCCCGCACGTCACACAGGCAATGGGCCACGGTAGCGCCGAGCGCTTCGGCCTGGCTCACTGTTTCCTTGAGCTGCTCGAGCTGCACATCCGACAGGGCGAGGTCCGCCCCGGCCCTGGCGAAGGCGAGCGCCGCCGCCCGGCCGAAGCCGGAGCCGGCACCGGTGATCAGGACAGCTTTACCTTTATAATCGTAAGTGGTCATTGGATTTCCTCCCCCCTGTTGATCACGTCAATGGCAAACTGGGCGATTACCGGCACCAGTGCCCCCATCATATGGGCCTTCTCGCTGGAGGCATTGCCGTCCAGCGCCCGCTTGTAGACTCCCTGGACAATGGCGGCGAGCCGGAAAAAATTAAACGCCAGATAGAAGGGCCAGCCGGTAATCGGGCCGATCCCGCGGCGCTCGCAATATTGCCGCACATATTCCGCCTCGGTGGGCAGGCCTTCCCTGGTCCGGTTCACGCCCTGCAGTCCCTTGATGCCGGGGGATTCCCGAGGCAGCCGCCACTGCATGCACTGGTAAGACAGGTCAGCGAGCGGATGCCCCAGGGTCGACAGCTCCCAGTCGACCACGGCGATGATCTGTGGCTTTTCCTTGTGGAAAATCAGATTGTCGAGCCGGTAGTCGCCATGGATCAGGCTGACGCTGCCGTCGTCTGCCGGCATATGTTCCGGCAGCCATTCCATCAGAAATTCCATGGCCTCGAACTGATCGGTGCGGCTGGCCACATATTGCGTGGACCAGCGGCCGATCTGCCGTTCGAAATAATTGCCGGGGGCGCCGTAATCGGAAAGCCCGACCGCGTCCAGGTCCACATCATGAATGGCGGCCATCACCCGGTTCATTTCGTCGAAATAGGCGCGGCGCTCTTCTTTCGCCATATCCGGCAGACCAGGGTCCCAGAATATCCGCCCGTCTTCATAGCTCATCACATAGAACCAGCTGCCGATCACCTCGTCGTCCTGGCACAGGTGATAAGCCTTCGCCACCGGCACCTCGGTGTCCCTGAGGGCGGAGATAACCCGGAATTCCCGATCCACCGCGTGGGCAGACTTCAACAGTGTGCCCGGCGGCTTGCGGCGCAATACATAGGTGCCGCTTGCCGTTTCCAGCCT
Organism: Emcibacter nanhaiensis; assembly: GCF_006385175.1. NCBI lineage: Bacteria > Pseudomonadati > Pseudomonadota > Alphaproteobacteria > Emcibacterales > Emcibacteraceae > Emcibacter > Emcibacter nanhaiensis. The sequence goes on along the minus strand of NZ_VFIY01000004.1, from coordinate 190,105 downwards.
GAAGGTGGGGTTGGACTGGCCGCCCGGAAACTTGGTCGCTTTGAGCGGCCCCCTGAATCCGGCAATCCGGCCTTCCAGATAAGCAGCGAGCTTTGCCTCGTCCAGTTCAGCAACAGCGTTCGACATCAGCTCTCCCCTTCGGTGCGGTATTTACGCAGCAGCTGTTTCGACAGCGACATCATATGCACCTGGTCCGGCCCGTCGGCAAGCCGCAGGGTGCGGGCATAGGCGAAGGCGCGGGCGAGGACGAAATCCTGGCTCAAGCCGCCGCCGCCATGGACCTGCATTGCCCGGTCGATCACTGTCTGGGCCATCTGCGGCGCCACCACCTTGATCATGGCGATCAGATCCCGGGCCACCTTGTTGCCATGGCGGTCCATGCGGTCGGCCGCCTTGAGGGTCAGCAGCCGGGCCTGCTCGATCTCGCATTCGGAGCGGGCAATATCCTCGCGCACCGAGCCTTGGGCGCTGAGCGGCTTGCCGAAGGCGACCCGGCTGTTGGCCCGGTTACACATCAGTTCCAGCGCCCGTTGCGCCGCGCCGATCAGGCGCATGCAGTGATGGATCCGGCCGGGCCCGAGTCTGCCCTGGGCGATCTCGAACCCCCGCCCCTCGCCCAGCAACAGGTTGCTGGCCGGCACCCGGACATTTTCAAACAGCATTTCCGCATGGCCGTGCGGCGCATCGTCATCACCGAACACCTTGAGTGGGCGCACCCGGGTTACCCCCGGGGTGTCCATCGGCACCAGGATCATGGATTGCTGGTGATGAATATCGGCATCGGGGTCGGTCTTGCCCATAACGATCAGGATCTTGCAGCGCGGATCCATGGCGCCGCTGGTCCACCATTTGCGGCCGTTGATCACATAATCGTCGCCGTCGCGCTCGATCCGGCACTGGATATTGGTGGCGTCGGAGGAGGCCACAGCCGGCTCGGTCATGGCGAAGCCGGAGCGGATGCTACCGTCGAGCAGCGGCTCAAGCCATTGTTTTTTATGTTCTTCCGAGCCATAGCGGACAATCACTTCCATATTGCCGGTATCCGGCGCCTGGCAGTTGAACACCTCGGCGCCGATCAGGCTGCGGCCCATGATTTCCGCGAGCGGCGCATATTCCAGGTTGGTCAGACCGGCGCCGTAGTCGCTCTCCGGCAGGAACAGGTTCCACAGGCCCTCCGCCCTGGCTTTGGCCTTCAGTTCCTCCATGATCGGCGGGATGGTCCAGCGGCTGGCCTCGGGCTCGATATGGGCGAAATAGGTCTCCTCCGCCGGATAGACATGCGCCTCCATAAAGGCGATCAGCCTTTCACGCAGCTCCCTGACCTTGTCGGAATATTCAAAATCCATGGCGGCTCCCTTTCTCCCATAAACTCTCCGCAAGAGAATAGCACTCCCGCTTTTTAATTTCAAACGATCGTTCGAATGATAAAGTATCTATCAGATATATAAAGGGATCAAGCTTGAATCTTTGTCGCCAAAGAGTAAAAGAGAGCAGGTAATAAGAAGAGAAAGACCAAAGGAAGTTTCCATGTTCGGCCTGACCAAAGCCCAACTGACCGTGATCGGTTTCGTGCTGTTTTTCCTCGCCGTGACCTTCGGCGGCGAGCTCTATAACAACTGGCTCTATGACAAGGAGCAGCATCTGCCGCGGCTGGTGATGCGGTTGGAGCAGGCCGATGGCCAGGAATTTATCGTCAGCATTTCCCAGAAGGACTATAAGGAAGGCATGACCGACCTGATGCCGCTGGTGGACCAGCTCTATCCCGACCGCGAGGGCCTGCTGATGTCGGAGACGGTCGACTGCCTGGAGTTCAGGACCCGGATAAAGGAAACCATGGCCGTGGCGGCCAAGGAAGAGCTCAAACAGCGCTGGGAGTATGAGGCGTGTTACCCGGAGCGAAAATAGCCTTTTACCCCTCCTCAAACCCGCTTAGAAAAACTCTCAGCAGCCCGTTCAATTCTTCCCGCTCCCCTTCTGACAACCCCGCCACCAGCTCCTGCTGGGTGGCGACATGGTCGAGCAGGACTTTATCGATCAAAGTGCGCCCTTTGGGTGTCAGGGAGATCAGGAAACTGCGCTTATCGCTCTCGTTGCGGATCCGTTCCACCTGCCCCTCTTTCACCAGCTGATCGATACGGTTGGTCATGGTGCCGGAGGTGACCATGGTCGCCGCCATCAGGTCGCCGGGCGACAGCGCATAGGGCGCGCCGGAGCGGCGCAATGTCGCCAAAACATCAAAGCCCGACGCGGTAAGCCCATGGGCGGCATAGTTTTTTTCCATGCCGCGGCTGAGGTGCTGATACAGCCGCTTCACCCGGCCGATAAGCTCCATCGGCCCCACCTCCAGGTCCGGGCGCTCCCGGCGCCACTGCGCGATAATTCTATCCACGTGATCCATTTCCCGACTATTTCAAAAAAATATCTTGACGTCAAGATTTATATAATTATCTTGAGGTCAAGATAATTATACGGAGCCCCTCATGACCCGCCCCATCGACACCCTGCTCACCGCACTGGCCCCGGCCATCTGGGGAAGCACGTTTCTGGTGACCACGGAATATCTGCCGGACGGCTATCCGGTCACGGTATCCCTGCTGCGCGCCCTGCCCGCGGGCCTGTTGCTGCTGCTGCTGGTCAGGAAACTGCCGAGCCCGGACTGGCTGGGGCGCCTTTTTATCCTCGGCGGGCTCAACTATACCCTGTTCTGGATTGCGCTGTTCATGGGTGCCTACCGCCTGCCGGGCGGGGTTGCCGCCACCATCGGATCGCTACAGCCGCTGATGGTGATCTTCCTTGCCCGCCTGCTGCTTGGCCGCAGCATCTCCCCGCTGGCGGTATTTGCATCCCTGTTTGGCCTGGGCGGTGTGGCGCTGCTATTGCTCGGCCCCGAGGCCCGGCTTGATCCGTTGGGGATCGCCGCTTCGCTGACCAGTGCCGGCGCCATGGCGTCGGGCATGGTGCTGAGCCGCAGGTGGCAGCCGCCGGTGGGCATGTTGACCTTCACCGCCTGGCAGCTCACCGCCGGAGGGCTGCTGCTGATCCCGGCGGCGCTGCTGCTGGAGCCGCCCCTGCCCCCGCTCAGCGCCGAAAACTGGCTCGGGTTTCTTTACCTCGGCCTGGTTGGCGCGGCACTGACCTGCTTTTTGTGGCTGCGCGGCATCTCCCGCATGGAGCCGGCGGCGGTCTCGGCCCTGGCGCTGTTAAGCCCGGTCACCGCCACCATTCTCGGCTGGGCGGTGCTGGAGCAGGCCCTGAGCCAGCTGCAGTTCATAGGCGCCCTGATTATCCTCGCCAGCGTCTGGATGAGCCAGCATGCCTCGGCGCGCCTGTCCCCGAAATCAAATCGTAACTTGCAAAGGATCTGAACCATGAAAATTGCCGTTTTTGGCGCCGCCGGCGATGTCGGCAGCCGCATCGTCCGGGAAGCCCTGTCCCGTGATCACGATGTCACCGCCGTGTCCCGCACTCCGTTAGGCCTGACGAGGATGCCCGTCGGGGTCCGGCCCATCCTGGCCGATGCGGAAGACACCCGGGAAGTCACCCTTATTGCCGCCGGTCATGACCTGGTGATCAGCGCCCTGCGTCCAAGCGAAGGACGGGAAGATATACTGGTCGGGCTGACCGGTTCCATGCTGCGCGCGGCGGCCGATGCCAATGTCCGCCTGCTGATTACCGGCGGGGCGGCAAGCCTGAAACTGGCCGACCGCCCGAACCACACGGTGCTCAGCGCCCCAGGTTTCCTGCCCGCGGCCGTCCGGCCGATCGCGCAGGCGAGCCAGGCCCAGTTCGAGCTCTGCATGGCTGACAACGCAGGAGACGTGACCTACCTCTCTCCGCCGGCCCTGCTGGAACCGGGTGAACGTCTTGGCCGCTACCGGACCGGCAGCGATACCCTGCTGGTGGACGGCAACGGCAACTCCCGTATCAGCATGGAGGATTTCGCCGTCGCCATGATCGATGAGGCGGAACAGCCGAAGCACCGGCGCAAACGTTTCACCGTGGCTTATTGACCCTTGCGGGAGAGGCCGTTTCTTTCCGCCTCTCCCCACCCTGCCTGAAACATGCTATCCTTCCGGAAACAATAGTTGCGCAACACTCCAGGAGGACCCCAATGGCGCCGGGATATTGCCTTTCCGCACTCCGTACCTTTTTCATATTCAGCTTTACCCTGCTGCTGGCCAGCTGCGGCCCGGAACAGCGGGCCGAGCCGGACTACGACATCCTGATCACCGGCGGCATGATCTATGACGGCACCGGCGCCGACCCCATCCCCGGAGATGTCGCGATCAAGGGCGAGCGCATCGTTTATATCGGCCCGGACGCCCCGGGCACCGCAGCGGAAACGGTGGACGCCAAGGGCAAGGCCGTGTCCCCCGGCTTCATCAATACGCTGAGCTGGGGCGTCGACAGCCTGCTGATCGACGGCCGCGGCATGAGCGACCTGAAGCAGGGCGTCACCCTGGAACTGTTTGGTGAAGGCTGGTCCATGGGTCCCTGGAACGAAGAGATGAAGCAGCGCCGCCTCGCCCGCCAGGGGGACCTTAAATATGACATCAATTGGACCACGCTGGACGAATATCTCACCTATATGACCGGACGCGGTGTTTCCCCCAATGTGGCGTCCCTTATCGGTGCGGCAACAGTACGCATCCACGAGCTTGGGGAGGCCGATGTGGACCCGACACCGGAACAACTGGAAAATATGAAGCAGATTGTGGCCGACGCCATGGAGGACGGCGCCATGGGCGTGGGCTCGTCGCTGATCTATGCGCCGGGCAATTATGCCTCGACCGACGAGCTGGTTGCCCTGGTCGGCGAAGCGGGCCGCTGCGGCGGCATCTACACCACCCATATGCGCAATGAAGGCGACCGTATCTTTGACGCGCTGGAAGAGACCTTTGACATCGCCATAAAGACCGGCACCCCGACGGAAATATATCACCTGAAATTGTCGGGCCAGCAGAACTGGCACAAGGTGGATGAGTTGATCAAGCGGATCGAGGACGCCCGGGCCGGCGGCCTGCGCATCAGCGCCGACATGTATACCTATCCGGCGAGCTCCACCGGTCTTGATGCTTATATGCCGCTCTGGGTGCAGGAAGGCGGCATTGAAAAATGGGTCGCCCGCATGAAGGATCCCGAGGTGCGAAAGAAACTACTCAAAGACATGAAGGCGGAAGGCGGCGAAGGGGAAAACCTGGGCCGGCGCACCCCGGCGGACAAGATCCTGCTGGTCGGCTTCAAGAATGACGAGATGAAGCAATATACCGGGAAAACCCTGGCCGAGGTGGCAAACATGTGGAATCTCTCGCCCGAAGAAGCCGCCATCAACCTGGTGATCCGCGACGGCAGCCGGGTCCAGGTGATCTATTTCATCATGTCCGAAGACAATGTGAAAAAGCAGCTCGCCCGGCCCTGGGTCAGCCTCGGGTCCGACGGCGACGCCGCTCCGGCCGAGGGTATTTTCCTCAAGTCCATGACCCACCCGCGCAGCTACGGCAATTTCGCCCGGCTGTTCGCCAAATATGTTCGCCAAGACGGCATCATGACAGTGCAGGAAGCGGTTCGTCGCGTCACCGGCCAGCCGGCGGCTCTGCTGCAGCTCAGGGACCGCGGCCTGCTGCTGGAGGGCTATCACGCCGATGTGGTGATCTTCGATCCCGCCACCATCCGGGACAACGCCACCTTCGACCGGCCACATCAATATGCCAGCGGTGTGAGCGACGTCTTTGTCAACGGCGTGCACACCATCGGTAACGGCAGGCATACCGGCGCCCTCGCCGGCCAGGTGGTCAGGGGACGCGGCTGGACCGGCTGGCCCGATGGCGGCTGCCGGAAAAGCAGCAGCGACTGGCAGGATCTGCCGTGAACAATTCCCGTTCGCCGGACTATGATTTCCTTTGTAGTTGCCGCTGAACCCCCTTATATATATCTGACCCCTCTTCGGAGGGACTATCTCTATTCAAAGGCAGGAAAATGACACACGTTCACCACACATTGATTGAAGAATTTCCGGAATATAAAGACAAGCTGCATGAGCTGAAGGTCAACGACCCGCATTTTGTCGCTCTGCATGATGACTATGACAAGGTGAATGAGGCCATCAACAAGGCCGAATCCCAGATTGAAAATCTCTCTGACGAGTCCCTGGAAGACCTGAAAAAAGAGCGGGTGGCGCTCAAGGACCAGATCTACGCCCTGCTGAAATAAACCAGAGCAGAGAATAGAAACAAAAAAACCCGCTGGCCTCTCGGTCAGCGGGCTTTTCTTTTGGTCGGAATGGCCGGATTTGAACCGACGACCCCTTCACCCCCAGTGTCTAAGTATATGATAATACTATTATTTTTTCACCCATTTCGGGTATTTTCATCTATTTTAAGGCATTTCTAGCTTGTTTTGCACCCAAGCTGCACCCAAGCCTTTTGATGTTAATCGCGCCTCAATAAGGTTCAAATCACGGGCATGCTACCAACTTAACGCATTTTTTTACAAGCAACATCTTATCTCATTGATAATAAATATGAAAATTGCATAGAACCATGTTGGTATTATAGTTCTGTTGTTTCAGGGGTATTGATAAGAAGCTTAATGCAGGCTTGGATAATCAACAGGAAAGAAGTAGGGTTGTGCTCATGAAAAAATAACAACCTCATGGTTTAGTTGTCACTAAGGGGATAAGACTATGGATGAAATAGGACAGTTCTCCTTCTATCTTGCCAATGAAAAAGAGACATTCGATAGTGTTTTATTATCCGATAAGCTATCGCAGAAGGGGGCAACTCTTCAACAAATCGATTTTGAGAAGGATGGGCAAAAGGCTCGTTTTTATTGCTTTCAAACAAAGAATCCTAAGTCCGATCCCCCTTGGCTTAAGTTTATCAATAGCCAGCTATCAGAAGAAAATAAGATAGCATACAAGGCCTCGAAGAGTATAAACACCAGCGGTGTTTTACTGTTAGAGTGCGGAGATAGTGTTCTCGCATCAGCTTTAGGTGTTAGCGGAGCATCATTGCTGAACAATGAAAAGTTTAAATATGACTTTGGCATTCGAACAGCTATGAATATGTGCGGAAGCGATGGGCTTCGCCAAGCTAAAAGTCGCGTTCACAGTAAAACAACCACCCATATTGATCGCCAGGTTAGTCAGCCATCAGAATTAAACGAGCTAGGAATAATGGAAACTGAAATGCTTCAATACATTTCAGCAAATTTAAAAGGCAATCCCTTGGTTAGTATTCAAGGAAAAAACAATATTACGATAAAAATAAACTCCAAGAAAAAGCTGGATTGGAAACTATTAACTGACTATGCGGCGCAGTTTATAAAAGCCTACTCAAAGAATGATTTTAAAAAGGCGTTTCCTGAATACTTGAATTTCCAACCCGTACCAACATCGATACAAGATGAATTAAACAACCTACTGATAGCAGATATTCAAAATAAAAACTTTCACAAATTTCATATGTCGATTCCTGAATTCATAAGTGATGATGAATATGGATTTTGTTATTCAGAAAAGGGAGATGCTTATTCATACCTCAGTCATGATGATGTCCCTACATTTGATGATGCAAAATTAAATGATGTGACTATTGAGACTCTCAAAGGCCGCAAAGTTTATGGCTATTCTTTTGCAGATTCAAAAGTTCATAAGTTTAAAAACTGGAGCTTATATTCCTGTATTGTTTATGAAACCACTTATCAAGGAGGTCATTACGTTCTATCTGGAGGTATATGGCAAAAGGTTGACGATAGTTTTTATAACTCAATACAAGTCTATCTCAATAAGATTAAGGATATAAGCGTCGATAAAGAATACCATGATATGAACATCTACTGCACAAAGAAAGGAAACAACAGAGAATCTGTATTTAATGAATTGTATTGCGCTAAAAATAAGAACGCCATTAAGTTTGACCAGTCATATCTGGCTATGGAAGGAACAAGCAAAAATAAGGAGTTTTGCGATATACTGGAATTCGTAGCCGATAAGCAGCCTTTAAACATCATTCATGTCAAACAGTATAGTGGCAAAAGCGGTATTAACTATTTGTTCTCTCAGGCTCGCTTTTACGGAGAAGCCTTTGCAACAGATCAGACGTTTCTGACATCAATCAAGGAGCACATCAACAAATCTACAAAAGCTATCAAAGCTAAAATTTTAGCTTCCATAGCAGATGAGGCGAAAGACCTAGATGCAAAACGCTTTAATGTGTGCTTATGGCTTTTGTATGATAAAAATCTCAAGACAAAACCAACAATGAAAGACCTGCCCTTTATGGCACAATACGATCTCAAAATGACCCATAAGAGGCTGATAGATCAGCTTCCCAAGTTTTGCGATTTGAGTATTAGTTTCATTCCTGTTGAGCGTCCACACACTCAGAAAAAACAGCCAAAAGCCAAGAAAAAGTCCTCGTAATTTATTATGGGTAGGTGGCGCTTCGTTTCCCCGTTTCCTTGCGTTGTCAGATTAAGACTGCCATTATAGCCGGGTGCGCTGCCGCTGCAATGGCCTGCCCCCACCAGAACCGCGTGGGCCATGCACCGGCGTCTTGGTCTCCCGGCCTTCGTTTCCGGCGTTACTGACAACCCAAGGAAACGGAGAAAACAATGACAAAACTCATCACGCAGCACCAACTGGCTACGCTGAACCAGGCGGAATTACACCAGCTTTACCGCATACTCCACCAGCGGCTGGCCTGCAGCGCTCCCGGCACTGCCGAGCGGCGCAACTGTCTTGCTTCATTGGAAAATATCGGCAATGCGATGTACGGTCACTATCAGCAGCACGTCACACCGGGGCCGGGGCTTTAATGCCCCGCCTTTTTTAAAGCCGGTCGGCCCATTCATGAATGCTGCTCAGGATTGCATCAAAGGCGGGCTGCTCCGTGTAGTACAGCCGCGGCGTCTTGTAATATTCCTGCTCATAGGTCTGCCAGATGGCCGGATCGCTAAGCAGGAAGGCTTCGTTTTCGTCGATGACCGGGTTATCCGCTGTCCTGAAACGCTTTGCCTTATGCGCGTGGTAAGCTTCAGTGCCGATAAAATCTTGCACCTTCGGCTCCTGCAGCAAGGCATAAACATCATAATAGTGTCTCATGAAATTACGCGGGAACCTGCTGCTTTCCTGCTGGTTGCGGTATTTGGTTGAAATTGTCTGCAGCTTTTCGATCAGCGTATAGCCGGGATGGTAGCACAAGACGCCCCTGGCGCGGTTGTCGGTCACTTCCACCTTGTCCGCCGCTAAGTCATACGCCCAGGAGCTGATGTCCTTGGGCATATTGGGTGTCACATCATCGAACCCGACTTCAAGCAGGATGCCATGTTTCAGGTCATCCAGCGGGCTGGTGACGCTGGGGTAATATAGGCGGATGCCGCCGCTGCGGTAGTAGCGTTCATCATCAAATTCCGTATCGCGGGCAACCTGTTCGATCCCTTCAATGCGGACCGTTTCGGCCAGCCATTCATAGTATTGCCTGCGGCTTTTCACATGTGCGGGTTTTTTATGATTTGGCCTCGTTTTCACGTCCCTGTCAGTGGGTGGCTCGATGCGAATATCAATATCTTCGGAAAAACGGTCGATAATGCCGTAGCCTTTGGAGAGCGAGGTGCCGCCTTTGAGTTCAAACGCCATGCCAAGCTGCTGTAACCCGTACAGGCAATGCATGATCCAGTAATCCTTTTCGGCCAGCGCCGGATCAATGCCGCGCTGTTCCGCGACAATGCGGATCAGGTCGTCAAACTGGTCGTGGTCATGTAAGAACTGGTCAGGCGGCATGGCGTAATTGTAATTCCGCTAGAGTATTATCAAAGAATTTCCTTGTGCGGACATTACCATACTCGCGGGCCATACGTGCAAGGTTTCGCGTATCCATCGTCGCAAGTTTTTCCCGGACACGCTGCAGGAGCCTATCGGTATTCTCGGCCAGCCGGTCAAGATTATTGACTAGGTCAACCAGCAAATACTCCTTGCTCAGGGATTTGGGGAAATAGGGCTTTACGCGGAAATCGAAAAAGCGCCCGCCCAGCTTGAACCGGCCATGCCTTTTGTGATTATACACCACCGTCTCGTTATAAAGCTGCGTGGTTCCCAGGCCCAGAGCGTTATAGGCATTCGGCGAAGTCAGCAGGAAACGATGGTCTTTGAGAAACGCCTCGACCAGTTTGTCATCTTCCGCCGGAGCTTCCCCAAAAGCCGTTTTCTTAGGGTATAGATAGACGCCCTGGGAAAGCTTGGTCAGCGTTCTATCTTCGACCAGTTGCTTCAAATGACGATCTACGGCGTTCGACCACGCCAACAGGTCGGCGCGCCGGTAGATCTGTCCGGGCCGCAAATGCTTTTTTAACTCGTTCAATTTCTCAGACATAGCTTTACCTCTGTAGCTCAGTATAGCTATTTCAAGACCATCTTGCAAGTATTCTTATTGAAAATCCATGCAAAATTACCGAACGGGAATGTTGGGTGAGAGTCTAAGAGCTAAGTGAGTAACTCTTCTAATGCTTTTAAATCTACCTGTGTCTGTTTCAGTATTTTATCAAAGCAGTCGAAGCATGTCCGCCGCTTGTTAGTAAAGCTTCCGCCTAGCTGGGGTATTTCGATGCAATATGAGCCACTGCTTAGGCTATCGCCACAACGATAGCACTTACAGCTTCTTTGGATTAAAACCTTAGATGGCTTACCGTTAGTTCCACCTATTAAGGATGGGGTTTTACCTCTGGGGGTTTTCTTGCTCATAATCTGATTTCGCCTTTCTTGCTCTTCTTACCAGCCCCTGCAGCAACTCTTCCAGGTTATCCAAAATAGCCCGGAATTCTTCTACGGCCGCCTCCCCTCTATCCTTTCCTAGCTGTTGATTTATAGCTTTATTAACCAACATTAGAGCACATACGTAGTTGTTTCTTCCGTTACCCAATCCATAATTCACCAAATCACGCCCCTGCATTTCTACTTCGACGTGATTCAGTAGAACTTTAGCCAACCGTTTTGCTTCTTCATTTAACCGCCGCCTAGCTTCTTCCCATTCCCTTTGCGGTTGGACAGGAAACGGAGCAGTGGGAGCGTTTTTCTTCATCCCCTTTTGCATGGCCTGTTTGACCATGGCCTCTACCTGAGATGGATCTAGTCCCAGAAGCTCAAACCGTTCCCGGAGGTCTTGGATGATCTCCTGGTCTTCCATGCTGGTAAAGTCTTCCTCCCACAACCCATCAACAATTTCGTTATGTACGACGACCTGATCACCTGCCCGGAGTCGAGTATTTCCCTCTCTTGTCTCCGTTGGCACTTCTGACTCTTCACCGCCAACAATACTTTCCCAGAATTTGTGATCGTCATTTTCAAAATCTTTGAATGCTTCTAGCTGCTTATCCTGATTAAGCCCAAGGTGAGTTACGATATGCCCCATATTGTCAGGGTGAGCTGGGTTGTTCTGAACCACTACCCGCATAATCCGCCCCACAAACTGAATGTAAGGGGCGAGCGAGCGGAATGGCCGGAATATGGCGGCCACACTTAGCTTGGGGTGGTCAAAACCTTCTCCAAGCATCTGCACCTGAATAATACAATCAAGCGTGCCGTTGCGTAAATCCGCCAATACCGCACCCTGTTCAGCTTCTGTTTGTTCGCTGTGGATGATCTCTGCAGTATATCCACGCTCCCGATAAAGAGAGCGGATTTCCCTGCCATGATTGATAGAGCAAGCCACCGCGATGAGCTGGTGTTGTGTGCCGCTTTGACGTAGTTCTTCCAGTTTCTGCAAACTGCTATCAACAATATGTTGATTACATACACGAGCAAGCGCCACCCCTCGACTGAACCACGTTTCTTCTTTTAGCTTCATCACTTCATTGAGGGTATAAACTTTTCCACCCTCATCCGTGAATCCAAGCTCTATTGTCTCTGGCGCAACATAACTAGCCTTAAGCCGTTTGATATAACCTTTAAGCGTAGCACTGCGGAAAGAGTAGCGATACACGAGTTCTCCGTCCAACTCTCTTCGATCACTTCGGAAAGGGGTGGCTGTCAGTAGTATGACTTTTGCGGATGGGAACCGGTCAATTACTTTCTGCCAGCTAGTAGCTGCACTATGATGCGCCTCATCCACGATAATCATATCAAAGAAATCATCAGTGAACTGCGTCAACCATTTGTCTACGTTAGTTGCGAGTTGCTGTATATTCGTAATGACGATATGCGATTTTTCGGCGGTGGAGATATTGCCACTATCGAGGGTGGAGGCCCACGGCCCAGCAAGCAGCTGCTCCGGCTTTAGCACACCGGTTTTCAACCAAAAACATTTTTGCTTATTGGTGATGTCCATCGCATCATACAGCCCTTTTTTAATCGTTAGGTTTGGGGCTACTATCAGAACCCTCCCCTTGGCCATGCCGAGTGGCAGCAACGAACAAAGCCCCGTTTTCCCACAACCCACTGGAATCTGAAGGATCGCTTTGTTTTTACCGGAGTGGAAAAATTCGTAAGTACGCAAATACCCATCACGCTGCGGCTCACGCACACATTCGTTGCCTTCAATATCAAAATCCATATCGGTGAAAAACTCTTCGAGCGGCCGGTTAGCATCCACCCATGCATCCAAACTTTTTCTATCAAATGCCCACTTCTTACCGAGTTTACGCGCAGGAATTCCCCCGGTGCGAGCGAGATCGTAAAGAACTGTTTTGCCCATCCCCAAGTGAGATGCCGCTTCTTCCATGGAAAGCCATTCAGCTGCTGTTTTACTCATGAATTCCTCTTATCTGATAGCAAATGATAGCAAATGATATATTTAATGTAAAGAGCTAAATATTTTTTGGCTTATTCCCCGTCAGATCTAGTTGGATAAACTAAGGTTCATACATAAGGTTATGTTTTCGGGTCTATCGAAGCGACGAAGGAACGAAGATGACACGAAAACATATAGTCAAAAATCCCAAAGAAGGCAGCGCGGAAAAAGACGGTGAAGGATATCCGCCGGGCGACCCGCCGTCAGTTCAGTGCGGAAGAGAAGATCCGTTTTGTGCTGGAAGGGTTGTGCGGGTGACCTGCCCCTCCTGTATTCGGGTTATTTCGGGACGGTCGGTAACGCCTTATCCTACGGTCTTTTTCCAACCGGGCAGCGAATACAATTTTTTCGCAAATGTATCCGCCTGTTTCAGGTTTGGAAAAGAGAGCCATAATTGACGCTATCAAGGCCCGCCAATTGCGCAAACCGGGAAAGTTCGGCTTCCAGTTTCTTCTCGCGGCCAGTACCCCATTTAACGCCTTCTTCCGGCCAGAAGTTAAGTACATTGAGACAACCAGCTTTGCGATCCGCCTTGGCCTCAATCCTGCCGACAAATCGATCACCCTCCAGGAGGGGATAAACATAATACCCCCACCGGCGTTTCGCGGCAGGGACAAAGACTTCCAATTTATAGTCAAATCCAAATATGGATTTCAGCCGTGTCCGGTTGCGAACTGCCGGGTCAAAAGGGTTGAGAATTTTTATCCGCGACGGAACAGATGATATCTTTTCGATACGCTCTTCAATGTCTTCCAGCGCATAGGAAGTAATCCACTCCCCGGTATCGGTCTCCCATTGTATCGGCACGATGGATTCCCTATTTTCCTCGATCCAGGTTTTCACCTCCTCAACATCTTTTGCCTCCCAGAATTCCTTGATCTCTTTCGGGGTGCCAACAGCCAGCCGATCAAGGGCAGCACGGCACAACCAGTCAATCTGTTCAACGTCAGAAACTTCTGTCTCACGATATTGTTCCGGAATCACACGTTCAGCCAAATCATAGAATTTGGCAAACTTCTCGCGGTGTGAGGTGGCCAGAGTGCCTGAATACCACAGATACTCCAACACATGCTTATGAGGTGGGCGGGACCAGACTTGTTTCTTTCCTGAGATTTTACTGTCAAAGTCTTTGGTGGAAAGAGGGCCTTCTTTTGTAATGCGCTCGATGAGCACATCCCGCCAGTCCCTGACCCGATCTGGTTTATGCCAGGATTTTCCGTCAATCGAGGATTTCAGCCGTTTAAATCTCCGCTGCCACATGGGATACATATCCATGGGAAGAACAGAAGCATCATGGGTGAAATGCTCGAATATATACTCTCTGGCACTCAGCAAGTCATCCAGCATAGGTTCGCGGTATTTGGAGTGACGGCTCCAAAGTATATGATGATGGGCGCGGGAGACATTCTGGATCGTATCCAGCTGTACAAAGCCCAGCTTTTTTATGATGGCGACAACATCAACCGGTCCTGATGCCGATGACAGCAGGCCGTTGGTCTCAAGCCACAGACGCCGCATGGTACGGTTATCAAGAGTGAAAGAGGGTTTGTGATTTTGATGTGGCACGTTGCAGAATCCTGTGGGCTACCGGACTTATCTTAAAAGTGAACAGGGTCTTACTCATTTTACGGCTATGTTCTCATACCTCATGAGACTGATATTGCCAAGACACCATATATGGCTCTTCCGGATCCAAAATCCGGCGAACTGATCTTGTTTCTGAAAAAAATTTATGGCCGGGTTTTTCATCCTCTAGGGAGCAAAAACAGGGAAATCCCAACCTCTTTGCCTTCCGTCAATTTCACCATGTCTGTTATCGATAAGCAGTGAATCCAACTACAATCATATTGTGGCAGGACTCTCAAGATATCCAGTGACGCGTAAAGAAGCACAAAGACATCTCGCGACCTTAGAGATGCAGAACAATTGACTTCTGGCTGTCTTTCAGATTTTGAGGCGCTTCCCAAATTTCTTCATGTAGAATAGAGGGTTACTAAGGATGCCGGGTAGTTCCCCGCCCCTTGACAGTTCTCGCATTCATGCGAATATTTTTCTAATCACCAGTTCGTCAGCAGTAAAGCGTCTATCTTCAAGCAACTATTGGGGGCTTTACTATGACTGGATATATCTCTTCCCTGGACGATAGGTTTCTCACCTTTGAACGCGCCGCAAAACTGATGGCCCTGGAACGACCAGACCTCAAGAAAAAACACGCGCTGGATAGTTTCAAGCACGCACTTTTTGCCGGTGACTTTGAAAGCTCAAAAAGCCTCATCGAAAGTGACGATATAGATCTCAATCATCTTCGGATCCTGTACCCGCAGCCCCGCGCCGAGATTTCTGAGGAAGATTTTGTACCAACGGCCCGCCCCTTTAAATATTATGGGGTCGGCCGGTGGCACATTGCCCTGATCCTCTATTATCAAGAGGGTCTTCCGGAGCCTCTGCAGGATTGGGAGAACTTCCTGGGACCGGACTCCAACCCCTTCCAGCGTCCCGCCATGTACCGGCATCTCTCCAACATCCCGCTCAAGTCCTATCCCAAGGCCGGACAAAAAATCCTCGGAGAGATTTGCATTTCCAAAGCCAAGCTTCGGGACTGGATGCTTTACCAGAAGTTCACTTTGCCTTCCTTTCTGGAGCTCAGACAAATCATCACTCCCGTCAAAATAACAGCCCCCAGCGATCTGGCCTTTATCTGCACTGAAGCGGAACCTTCACCGGGAAAGGGCCGTCCCCGCAATCCCAGATGGGACTATATCCAGCATCTGGTAAATAAGATCGCCGACTCAAATCCGGACATGCTTCATAAAAACATTGCCTATGAAGCGCATAAACTCGCACGACAAAATTATGCCAATGAAGATCTTCCCTCTGAAAAAACAATCCTGCGCCGGTTAAACAAACTCCTGAAATAACGGGCCTTTTATTTTTTGCCACCGATCGGACAAAAATAGGTTCTGAATTTCGCGAAATTAAACTTCTTTTTCGCCGATAATTCGTCTGCTCGGCTGGAAACCTCACTCAAACATTGGAGGTTTCCATGCAAGCAACGAACAATATTCCTGATGATGATATTCCAAGAGAGGATGAGGATGCCTGGCCCCCCGAGTTTTCCAGCAAAGTGGGCACCAGTTCCTCGGTGCCGGAGACAGTGGAAGATCTTTGGCTGGATGAACCGATCACCCCGGCAGAAGCCGGGGCTTTCCTCAAGATCCCCTATTCCACTCTCAACAAATGGCGCCACAACAAAACCGGCCCGGATTATCTGAAGCTCGGGGGACGTCTTGTGCGCTACCGGCGCCGGGACCTGATCACCTGGCTGAACAGCTGCACCCGAACTCCCTCAAATGACAATGGGGAGAGGCAGGATGACTGAGCGCACCAAACCTTTCGCCCTGCGCCTGTCCATATCGGACATTACCTTGCTCCATCTTAAGGCGCATCAGCAGGCCCTGAGCGCCAGCGCCCTGGCCCGGAAGTTTATCCAAAACGGACTTCATGAAGTGGACCCGCAAGCCATGGCCGAGCGCTTGCTGAAAGCAGAGCGTCGCCTCAAGTCCCTGGAACAAGCCGTCCTGGAAAACAACAAACACCTCCATGAGCTGAAACAACCAGTGGACAATCTGCAGCAGATGTTCCGGCACCTTCTGGAAACCCTCACAGAGAACAGCCAAAGGAGGTTGCCATGAGACTGAAACTCATATCCCTGCTTCTGGCAGTCGCCGGATTTGCCGGAGCCTATCTGATCTGGAAGTTATCTTTCGAGGTCTACCCACCCATGGCCTCTGACGGAGCTTACTACCCCTATGAGGTACTCAAGCCCTGTCTGAGCGAACGGCTGCTCAGCCTGTTCGGGGATCAAAACGCCATGATGAACTGGCAGTCCTGCGCCCAAAGCCTAAAGCATTATGACCTTCTGGACGCCCTGAACTTCCGTCTTACAGCATTCCTCTGGGTTCTGGGGTTTGGGTTAGTCTCTTTCCTGACCTTCGCCCTGTGCGTCCGCTGGGGAAGATCCCGTTTTCGTATCCTGCGCGGTCCCAGGCTCTATAAAGGCCGGGAAGCCCTCCGCAAGCTTGGAAAAGCCTGCCGGAAGGAATGCCGCCGTTTCGGGACGGGTTTGGCTTTACTGCCGTCCGTCTCTCTGAGCCGGGACCGGGAAACCCTGCATCATCTGATCTGGGGCAGTGTCGGCGGCGGCAAAACCCAGACCATGTTGCGCTATATCCTGGAAGCCTACCGGCGGGGAGACGGTTTACTGGTGCTGGACACCAAAGGCGACATGATGTCCCGTCTGCCCGGTTATCCCCTGCTGATCGCGCCCCATGACAAAAGATCTCTTGTGTGGGATGTGGCGGCAGACTGCCGGACCCGGCAGGATGCCCGGGAACTGGCGGCACGGTTTATCCCGGACAGTCATGACCAGATGTGGTCCAATGCGGCCCGGGAGATCTTTGTCGCCTGTCTGGTTTACCTTCAAGCCACCAAGAAACAGGACTGGACCTGGAAAGACCTGCACAGTGTAGTGACACTGGATGTCTCCTCCCTTACAGAGCTGGCAAGTCTCTATCATCCGGATGCGCTTCGGAACCTGTCCCCACCGGACAGCCGAACGACCCAGAGCACGCTGGCCACCTTTCAGGCCCATATGTCCGTTGTAGCCGTCTTTGCCGAAGCCTGGAGCTATGAAGACCGGGAACGCTTCTCCATTCGCCAGTGGCTGCATAATCCGCCGTCCTTCCGGCCCCTGATTCTGCAGCATGATCCCGCTTATCCGGATTTGTCCCGGGTCTGGGTTGGCAGCATGGTGAGCTTCCTGGCCTCAGCCGTGGGCAGTCCCAGTTTGTACGAGAGCAAAGAACGGCGGATCTGGTTGTTCCTGGATGAGTTCCCGCAGCTGCATCCTATCCGGCACTTCAGTTCCCTGATTGAGCTGGGGCGCTCCAAAGGCGTGATTGCCGTCCTTGGCGTGCAGGACCTGGCCCAACTCCGGGCCACCTATGGACGGGAACAGGCCGGGGCCTGGCCCGGCATGATTGGCACAAAGGTGATTACCCGGATTAATCTCAGTGAGAGCGCCCGGGAAGCCAGTCTTCTGATCGGGGAGCAGGAAGTGGAGCGTTCCGTCAAACAGGTCAGCAGATCCCGGGGCAATGTCAGCACCACCACGTCCGTGCAGAAAGAACGCCGCCCGGTGATCACCGCTTCCGAGATTGCCGATGATCTTGGCCCGCAGAAGAGAGGCGTCAGAGTTCTGCTAATGGGCATAGGACGGGATGTCTATGAAATAGACCTGCCTTATATCTCTCTCCCCGAACTACGACCAGGTACAGTGCCGGCGCAATGGACCTACGAAGGCCCTCAAAGATTGAAGGCGGCCAATGACAACCTGCAGCCCATGCTGACGCCGGAGCAGGTGGAGAAATTCTACGGGCTTCACCAACCCCCAAGGCCGATCAGAGGTTCTGAGAAAAGTGACGGTTATTGTAACGGTTATGACGATGATGAAGATAGTGAGAGGGATGAATGACCGCCAGCATCTCAGCGCGTGGCAATGCAGACGCCGCCCTCTCCTATTACAGTCATTTGGCGCAGGACAACCTAGAGACCTCCCGGGGGCAGAAAGGCCAGGCCCCCGGGAGGGACAGCGACTATTATCTCAAGAGCCAGGACTTTAAAGATGGTCCCGAGCCCGGACGATGGGCGGGAAAAGCAGCCGACCGGCTCCGGCTGAAAGACCCTATCCATGAAGCCCCCTTCAAGGCCGCCCTCACCGGCTATGATCCCCTGACACAAGAGCAACTAGTGAAGAAGGGTGGCAACAGCAAGGTCCATTCTTCAGGCTGGGACATGACCTTCAGCGCCCCGAAAGCCGTCTCCGTGGTTTGGGCGCTCTCTCCTGAGAAAGAAAGACAGGAGATCCAGGCCGCTCAACAGAAAGCCGTGGCGGCAGCCAGTAGCTGGCTGGAAGACCATGCGGCTTTTGCCCGCCGGGGCAAGGCCGGAAAAATCAAGGAAGCCACGGCGGGACTTCTGATGGCCCAATTCGATCATGAGACCAGCCGGGATCTTGATCCCCAGCTCCACACCCATAGTTTTATCTTCAACATGGCTCCGCGCAAGGATGGCACTTGGGGAGCCATTGTCAGCCGAGACTTGTACCGGGCGCAAAAGCAAGCGGACCATATCTATCTCCGCTGCTTGAGACAGGAAATGGACAGTCTCGGCTATGACACCCGGGACGCGGAGAACGGCTTCGGGATCAAGACTGTTCCCCTCCATGTAGAGAAAGCCTTCTCCAAACGTCAGCAGGCCATCAATGAAGAAGTGGAGAAGAAAGGATATTCTTCTGCCCGGCTGAGGGAGATTGCCGCCTTGCAGACCCGCAGGAAGAAAGTCGTCAGGGGCCGGAATCATCTTCTCAAACAATGGCGCAAAGAAGCGCGGGACATGGGGTTTGACGTCAAACAATTCAAAACAACAGAGCGTTTAAATGACTCAGAACTTATCCCTTCTCCTGAGAAAAACCCGTCAACCTGTTCAGGTCTACAGGTGACAGGCAAACACAGAAACAGGTCGTCTCCGGACTCGCCCAAGAAGCAAAAAAACGGCTCCCCCTCTTCCGATGCTGCAAGGGAGAAGGAAGCCATCAAAGTTGGCCGACAATTGGGCCTGGCTCTCCTGGCCTTCAAACACTCCGGGAACCAACCTGGCCTGAGGCTGGCCCTTACCTCAAAGACCGGCCACCTCTCCCTGAAATATGAAGAGGATGGACCGGGTCCCATCAAGCGTCGAAAAGACCGAGAAAACGATCCGGAGAATGAAGCGGAATAGCGTTTACTGAAATGGCAAAAATTGAAAACACGACAAGCCCAATAAGTCTTTGAAAGAAAAGACACTCACTAAGACAAAGAGAGATTTTGTAAACCCAAATGAGAACCCTGTTTACCTATACAGGTTCATAAAAGGCCAATTGATTCAGTATGCTGGAAGATTGGCTCCACCGGAAAGTAAACAACTGAAGGTGAATGGCGTGTGAAGTTTACAAAATCTACTAAAACTGCCTTTTTAGCCTTTTTTTTCAGAGACCAATTCAGGGCGGAGAATAGAGGGACTTTTTGGGAAAAGAATGGGCCCCCGCTTTTATTCGCTTGGGGGGATCGAACCTAAAACGGAGGCCCCACAGCTGTAGAAGCTGCACAATCAAGTATAGCAGATTTGAAGCTCAGATAGCAGGGAGATCGGACCATCTTCCCCCTGGCCTTCGTCGTTGCTGGCACGATCTCTTTATTCCCTGGTCAAAAAACAAAAGAGCGAGCCGCTGCAGTGTCATAGGACAATTCCGCAAAAGATATATTACTAAGAATTTGTTATATTTTTCAGCCTTTGGTAAAACTAGTGAGCAGGCATTATTTACTGAGTATATTGGCTATTTATCTTGTCTGTAACCTTTTCATTTAATCGAGAAAAATAGGGGGTGTTACTGTGTTAGATGCAGATCAAATCAAAGTTAAATTAATCGATTTTCTAATCGATCAAGATGATTGTACTTTGATTGCATCTGAAGTTCCCTTTTATCAAGGTTATAGAAAAGCCGATTTAATTCACTTAGCGAACAACTCCATTACTGCCTTTGAAATTAAAAGTGATAGAGATTCGCTTACCAAACTTTTAGATCAGGTAAGCGACTACAATCACACATTCTCATTTTGCTATTTGGTAACAACCAAAAAGCACCTCGCCACTGCAAGAAAATTAATTTCACCAAAAACAGGAATTATGCTTGTTGAAGATTCTTCAATATCCGTTGTGAGGAAATCGAAGGAGAATAAAAGACTTTGCAAACACAGTTTGACACTTGCTCTGCCTGGGCAGGATATTAGCAAGTTAACCAAAAACAGTAGGGTGGATAAAGCACTGCACAGTCAAAGACGATATGTTGAAAGCGAAACTACTTTGCAAACGTTGAAGAAGTATTTTTACGAGGCATTGTTCGATAAATATCACAAAAATTATACTAACTTCATCTCTGATAGAGGAATGCGCACTACTCTGACAGACTTGTATTATCTTCAAAGTAGTTATTAATCAGCGCATAAAGGATATCACTCTCTCCATGTGAATGTTTGATCTAACCGCTATGTAATGTTGAGGGCTCTTTCCCGTGACTTTGTCGGCAGATATGTTTTCCAATATTTGATTGCGTCCCCAACTTTGGAGTGGGTCATTCTGGAAAAAAAATTCGTGCGAAATATTTTCAGAAATATTCTTGTAGGCTTTATCATTAGGCACTGTTGTTTCAATTGTCAGCTTTCCGGTGTTCGGATTACGAGACATGTCTTTGTTGAATTCCCTCATGTAGTAACAAATTTGATCAGCAGCAGGGTAGTCAATACGAGGTAGCCAAAAACCACCACCATCAGTCCGTTCAGGATGAATATACGCATAATCACCATAGCTTATTCCATCACAATGATTCTGTACATATTCTAGAATTTCGTATTCCGCCATATTCTGCTGTTCTAATGTCCCGGGATTGCGATTGCCTATACGAAAACTAGAAGGGCAAGAGCTAAAGAGTATCACGTTCGTGCTTTGCCAATTGAGATCCCATAGCTTTTCATCCAATACATTTATTGTCCCCTTCAGCTCTTCAATATGGGGGCTTCCAACGTAGTTGAAGTCAAACAGGACATAAAGTTTGTCTGTTTTTTCAGTTAGCCCCAGCAAATCAAACATTTCTTGAAGTTTCGAAAAGTCTTCCCCCACATTTGCAGGTAACCTGATCGAGAAATTATCGTAATCGTTATATAAACTATCAATTTGTCTTATTAATTCAGGAAGTGTATCGGGGGCGGCTTTGCCTATAACACTTGGAATAATGTTTTTATTGTAATCTGTACGTATTATGTTGAGGTGATTAATCCAGTGAATATATCCGTCTGATGAATCATGAATGAACTGATTTAAATTTGCATCTTGGTACGTTTCATCTTGCGTGATGTCGACAATAGTTTTTTTGTTCTTACCTATACGTTTAAAAACACGTTCCATATGGTTCTCGAGAGACTGCAAAGGATCTAATGTTCTCGAGAGCCGAGGTTTTGTGAGCTGCAAAATCGGAACTACAATTTCATCATCTTCTCTTGAGTGCAGGTTTTTAAACGCTTTCAGTTCGGCGGTGGTTGTTTTGATTTGAGGGAAATATACCATCGTGTCTTAAACCTGTTTCCTTGGAAGGCTTAATTTTTTAGCTCTAAATTCTGCGGCATAACGGGAAACAGCAAAGGCATTTGAGATTTCGTCAAGAGAGGTATCACTTTGCCATAATTCACGAAAACGAGAACTTGGCATTAGAAGTTCAGCTGCAAAAGCATTGGCCTCCATCTCTATATGCTTTGTGTTATCACCACTTCTAAATAATTTTATGGCTTCTTCAAATCGCCCTTGGATAATTTGTCGATGAAACAACAAATGGGCTAATTCATGAGCCAATGTAAATCTTTGGCGTCCTGGAACCTCATATTTATTTACACCAATATGCCAACCATTATGGCGCTTCTCGATGTAGCCAGAAAGGTCATTGTCAGAACCCATTTCTTCATAATGTGTTTTAACATTCAAACTTTCGAGGACACCTTCAATGTCAAATTTATCCGATGTCGACGTGTTTACCCCCCTTAACCAAGTAAGAGCTCTAGAACTATCGTCGCTATAGCCGAATTCGGGAATTTCACCGTCATGCATTTCTATCACAGGAGCTTCTGCAGTAAGTGATGATACTATTTGGTCTAAGTTGTTACCCAGCATTGTCAGCCTCCTCTGGCCCTTCGACTAATTCTAGAGGTTCACCATTTTTGCATCTTATGTTTTGGCATATGTTGTACAACATTACTCTGTCAATTATAGCTTCATCCAACGCTTCTGTACTTATGTTCTCAATTTGCCAATCCAAATGGTCTTGAAGGTCTTCTGAATCTTCAATTAAACTTACTATCTTTTGTTCGAGGTAATCATGAAGAGCTTCATAATCTTCTAAATGATCGACTGCTTCCTTTTTACCTATTCTTCTATCAAAGTTCTTTATTAGTTCATTCAGCCTGTTTTTAAGAATACTGTCATGTTCTTCTTTGCTCTTGTAGAAATTAAAGGTAATAAAACCTGCCATTACTACGATGATTGTAAGTAGAATTGAGATGAGAAAATGGTAATAAGATGTGAAGCTCCCAAGCAAGTCAGAAGCAGAGAAAACATTCCTACTGATTACCATTTCCGCAAGTGCTATCTTTTCTTCTGGGGATAAATCCCTTAATTCATTTGCACCGGAATTTAACACCCAGCCCGAAGCTTCATAAGAATTTAGAAAGAAGTACGAAATTCCCACACCTATTAAGGTGCCAAACACAATTGACGCTATAACCATCAGAGCTGTAAGGAATTTTGCCTTCATTTTTTCCACCCCAAGTAATGAATTTCTCTAGTATACAGCCAAAGAGTGAAATTTGTCCAATTTGACTATCTTTGATTAGACGTCTGTGTCTGTTTTTTACCTAAACTCCCGGACCGCCGGCTGGTTTCTTTTCCGGCGATATTGCAGGGTGCCGTTGTAATATCAAGCCTTAAGCATATTCACTTGGTGTGGCACGCCGGACAGCAATGGGCACAACCATCGACGTTTAAAAAATGTGCCCTGGCCGCGGAAATAGCAGGATGACATGAAGAAAAGTCCCCCAGGTAAATGCGGTTTTCTCGCTTGGGCAACCAGCTGCAATCTCCCCTATGTACTTCATGTTCTCCACCAGATTGGGCGTTTTCGTTTACATAATATCTAGCCATTTTCTCTCCATTACATAAATGCGTTACGGGCTTCTTGTATCCTCAGAAGCGTCCATTACCTTTAGCGCATAAAGCTCAGAAAAAATCACCCATATTCGAAAATAAATATGTAATCGGATACTATGGTACGTAATTAGAGATTTCCGTTTGCACGGGAATGACGGGTGTTACTTCTTCAAACGGACACCGGGGCCGCCGGGAAGGGTTTCACCGTCGGCGAGGAAGATCAAACCTGCCGCTTCGAAAGCCTGTTTGATGACAACCATGATCGCCGGGCGCGGATTCTTAGCGCCCTTCTCAAAATCTGAAATGGTCTTCGTCGCTACTGAAGCTGCCTTGGCAAGATCAGCTTGCGACCAGTTGAGCATTGAGCGGGCTGCGCGGCACTGAGCCGGAGTGATATCTGTCATCTAAGGAATCTGCATTTTGTTATTGTTTTATCCCATCAATCATGATACGTATATTACGTATTTATACTATTTTTAAGTAACTATGCGACCCGACAAGGTGCAGCAACACCCTGCCGAGTCTGACCACACCAACCTTCTAAGGAGGCTGACATGGCTAAGTCAATTCTTAGCACAGATAATCCCCTGTTGTTAATCAACAAATGCACGGCTTCCCTCTTTACTTATAGGGGAGAATCCACATGATCGTCACTACCAAAAATTTTACCCCAAAAATCCAAGAAGAATTGGACTTCATCTGTCGATCCCTCGTTGAGCAATATGATAAGACGGCCCGCACCTGTTCGAGCCGCAAACAGCGACGGTCCCGTATCCGGTATGTAATCCTGCACGGGGAATGGACTGCTGAGGATCAGGAAGTTACCCCGTCCCGCTATCATCTTCTGGTGATCGTCAATAAGCTGCTTCCCGCCTTTGTCTGGCCGGTAGAGATGGCCGAGGTCTTTCTCAATAGCCTCGATGTCGTATCCACCCCCGTCGCCCTGACGTTCGAGACACAGGAGACTGTGAACGCCAAACTCCGGAACGGTTATGCCTTTTACGACCGCATAGCAGAGAATGGCATCATCCTCTACCAGTCCGGGGATCGTGGCCTGGACCTTCTGTCTGCTCCCGAAAACCCCACCCCTGATATTCATCATTCCAAAGCCAAGGAGTTTTTCGAACACGACTGGACGTTGGCCTGTTACTTTCTGCAGGGAGCTTATCGTCACCATTTGGAAAGAGAGTTTGAACCTGCCACCATAATGCTTCATCTGGCGGCAGAACAAGCCTATCTCGCCTTCATGCGGGTTCATACCCTGCAGCGGCCCTATTACCACACTCTGATCACGCTCCGGGAATTGGCTGAAAGCATTCATCCGGAACTTCAATTGCCTTGGGCCGGTAAAGGCGGGAAGCAGAGCTTTCACTATCTGCGCACTGCCTTTACAGGAGTCCGTTTCTCAGACCACTACTGCCCGGATGCGCGATTGCTTGATCAAATGATTGGCCGGTCAGAGGACCTGTTGCGGATGGTCCGTTATCTCTGCCGCCTTAAACTGTCCGCCCTTAAAGACGGCCATACCGGCAAGCCGGACAATGACTGGCTTGAGATCAGCACTGAGTTTCAGAAGGAGGTACTGCCTGCCCGGCCTGTGGAACCGGGCCATAAAGCGGAGATAGACCAGTCCTCCCTCAATCAGTTCTATCATGCGGTCTGGGACCTTGAAGGCCCAGCCTGTGACGCCATGCGTGCAGCAGATGTCCTGCATTTCGTTCATACGGAAGATCAGGAACTAGAGAAGGACCGGCTTTATTTGATGGTCAATGTCTGTAAGGAACGGGTTTCTCACCTGAGAGACTGCATCTACGGCCTGTTCGACAAGATGCGGGAGCTCAAAAGTAGCAAAGAAGACCCCCTAACTAACAACCCATCTAAGGATCAAGACGAGCCTGAAGATAGTCCTGAACCAACCCAGTTGTGCGACGACACTCAGATCAGTTCCTCAGCCAGCCTGATGGATATTGAAGAACCCTGTTTCCGGCTTCAAGCCTCCGGGGAGGTGCTGTGCGCCCTCGCCCATGGCGGCCTGCCCACAGAGCCGGAGGCTTTGCATCTGATGGGAGAACTGGTGTCCGAGAATGCCCAAAGCATCAAGGCCACCTTTAAGGCGCTGCTTGCAGACAGAAAGATACCGGAGAAGCCTTCCGAAAGCCTTCCTCCCGAGGAAGCTTTTCCAAGATGTTCCAGTCAAGTGGCCTGACACACCTCTGCCCGCCTCCCAACCGGGCTGCCATGCGCTGGAACATAGACTCGGGGGAATGATCATCGGTTTGTTGTCAGTTTGTCCGATCATTCCCCCCTTTTTAAAGGATAGAGAGACGCAGACGGCAAAAAATAATGACCGCAAATATTAGCGACCAAAGTTGCATTAAATTTCTCTGTATTTCTTGAGAAATATCGGCGTTCATCGACCACCACAACCCATTGTTTTAATATGTATTTTTTGATTGACTTGACCTCAAAAGACAAGTTTCACTGGACTAAAAATCCATGAATAGAACCAAGCCAAACAGGTCAATCATATGTCTAGTTTTCACAAGCTTACCGCAAAGATCAGACGTGCCGCCCAAAACTCCCGGGGGACGCACCTGACAAAAGAAGACGTTCAATCTTTGGTCCTGAAAGGCATTTTGCACAGCATGCAGGACCTTGATGCAAATGAAATCCAAGGAGCTATCAAGTGTCTAAAGGAGGCAAACGAGAATATCAGGTCGGAAAATTCTGGCTTGGCCGAGAAGACGAAAGCTCAAGCTGGTACATCTATTGGTATGACGCCCGAAAGAGAAAAACTCGCCGCAAGACGACACATGAAGAAAGTTTTGAGCGTGCCAAAGAGTTAATTGACGAGCATTATTATGCATCCCGCACCCAAATAAAGGCGGCACCAGTCGATGCCGATATTCGCAAAATCCTCTCAAACTATTGGCTTGAACATGGACGAACATTAACAGCCGCCCAAGTGATCAATTCCGCCATTCTGTCCTTCACAAAATTTATTGACCTTGAGGAAGATGCCGGTCGGGTGATCGGCCTGACAATGCTTTCTGATCTCACTCCTAGATATATTCGAAGATATATTGCCTGGCGGCTAACTCATTCCATTAGAGTTGTTCACAATGAGGAAGGAGAAGTAGTCAAAGTTCGAGCTTCTAAAAAAGACATCTCACCGAATACAGTTCAGACCTATGTTAAGTATATTCGCGCGGCTATCAATTGGGCCTACAAGAACGGAGACATCAGCATTTGTCCTTATATTCCCGGCCTCTCACGATATGAACTTAATGGGCCCAGAACAGCTTTTATCTCGATTGAAATGATGGCAGACGCCCTCACCTATGCCCATACCCATAAAATGGATTACCTCTTCAAATTCATTATTTGCAGTATCGGAACCATCGCCCGCCCTCAAACTGTACTTGAACTGCATGTTGGTTCTCAGATGGACTGGACCCAGGGCTTACTCGACCTAAATCCTCCCAAAAGACGGATGACTTCCAAGAGACGACCTGTTGTAGCTGTGCCTGAGTTGCTGGTGAAATGGCTCAAAAAGGAATCAGGTTATTTTGTTCAATATAATAATGACCAAGTGAAGAGCATTAAAAAATCCTGGCGCACAATGCGTACCGAACTGAAGTGGCCAACAGATATCATTACCAAGACCATCCGTCACAGTATCGCAAAAACATTACGCACCAACTCTGCGCTGAAGAAAAAATACGGCTTTATAATCGATCCTTGGGAATTATCAGGACATATGGGACATCAAGCCGCTGGCGGACTGGAGATAACGGAAGGATATGCTCAGTATGTTCCCGATACGGAAAGTACGGTGATCCAGGGTCTCAATGCCTATTTCAAGGAGCTGGAGCAGGCGGTTGACTTCGATTTGCACCCAAAATGCACCCAAAAATCTGAAAGTGAGCAAATAGATATCCAAGAAAAAACCTGCCAACTCATTGAGTAAGCAGGTTTTTCTTTTGGTCGGAATGGCCGGATTTGAACCGACGACCCCTTCACCCCCAGTGAAGTGCGCTACCAGGCTGCGCTACATTCCGTTCTCAAATTCTCTGGTATGAAATCCGGGTCGTTCAGGATGAATCACCCGGAAGTGGGCGCACTATAGCGCCGGATTTTCAGGAGGGCAACTCACCTTTGAGCTTTTTTCGCACATTTTGCAGGCGGCCGCGAATTTCCGTGAGGGTTTCCATCCGTGAGGCATCGCCTTCCATCGCCACCTCTTCGGAGGAAGCCTCAACGGCCGCAGCGGAAACACTGTTTTCCCCGGTATCGTCGCTGTCATTGGCATATTGCTGAACAATGGATTTGACGCCCTGTTCGCGCAGCAGCTTCTGCGCCCCCTTGATAGTATATCCGTCTTCATGCAGCAGGGTGCGGATGACCTGGATGATTTCCACATCCTCAGGCCGGTAGTAGCGCCGACCGCCGCCCCGTTTCATGGGTTTGATCTGGCTGAATTTACCTTCCCAGAAGCGGAGCACATGCTGGGGCACCTCCATGGCGTCGGCAACCTCGCTGATGGTCCGATATGCATTGGGTGATTTGGCCTGACGTTTAGCCATCGGCAAAAGTACCTTTCATCTCGGGAGGCGAAAGCCCGTCCCGCCGGACAGCCTGTCCGGCAGTGGCCATGCCCCCAGTCATCCGGGATTAACTTTTGTTCAGTCCGCTCACACGATCCTTGAGAACCTGTGACGGGCGAAAGACCAGGACGCGGCGCGGTTCGATCGGCACTTCCTCGCCGGTTTTCGGGTTACGCCCGATCCGGCCGCCTTTCTCGCGTACCACAAAACTTCCAAAGGAGGAAATTTTCACATTTTCGCCAGTGATGAGGTTCTCAGCAATTTCGTCCAGCACCGTCTCCACCAGTTCAGCGGATTCGTTCCGTGACAGACCAACTTCCTGATAGACAGCCTCGCTCAGATCAGCTCGTGTAATAGTTTTACTGCTCATGTTTTTACCCTTTTTATCCCCTATAGCGTACTTTAGCCGAAATAGTCCGTCAATATCAAAGGGATGTCAGACTTTCCTAAAGGAGTGCATAATTTGCATTCCGGGACTGAATCTAGGGCAAAGCGGTTAAAAAATTGGTAATTACCACCGTAACAGGCAGGCGCCCCAGGTGAATCCGCCCCCCATGGCCTCGAGAATCACGATATCGCCCCTTTCGATTCGCCCGGCCTTGACGGCCGAATCCAGCGCCAGCGGAATCGACGCTGCCGAGGTATTGGCATGTTCATGGACCGTCACCACGATCTTGTCCGGGTCAATGCCCAGTTTCTTCGCCGTACCGTCCAGAATGCGCTTGTTGGCCTGGTGCGGCACCACCAGATCCACATCATCTGCGGTCAGGCCGGTGGCCTCAAGGGATTCGCCCACCACATCGGCCAGGTTCTTGACCGCATGGCGGAACACTTCCGGCCCTTTCATGCGCAGGTAGCCCGTCGAACGGGTGGAAGACGGGCCGCCGTCGACGTAAAGCAGATCGTTGTAGCGGCCATCGGAATGCAGGTGGGACGTAAGAATGCCCCGATCGGTATTCTCCCCGGTGCCTTCGTGTGCGGTCAGTACCACAGCCCCGGCGCCGTCGCCGAACAACACACAGGTGGTGCGGTCTTCCCAGTCGAGGATGCGGGAGAAGGTCTCGGCGCCGATGACCAGGACATTTTTCGCCTGGCCGGCCTTGATGAAATTGTCCGCCGTGGTCAGGGCGTAAATAAAACCGGAACAGACCGCCTGCACATCAAAGGCCGCGCCCTTGGTCATGCCCAGAGCGGCCTGGACCCGGGTCGCCGTCGCCGGAAAGGTCTGATCCGGCGTTGCGGTCGCCAGCACAATCAGGTCGATGTCATCGGCGGTCATGCCGGCGTCTTCCAGCGCCCGCCGGGCCGCCTTCAGCGCCAGGTCGGACGTCATTTCCCCGTCCGCCGCGATGTGACGCTGCCGGATACCGGTCCGTTCGATGATCCACTCATCGCTGGTATCGACTCTTTCTTCCAACTCACGGTTGGTCACAACATTTTCAGGAAGGTAGGAACCGCAGCCCGCAACGACAGAACGGATAACACTCATGAAACTTTTTCCTCGGCGATGACAGGTTCGTCACCCTTGCTATGGCCCTCAAAATTCTTCAGGTCTTCTGTGATCTTGCCCGCAAGATCGTTGGCCGCCATGTCCACGGCCACGCCGATCGCGCTGGCGAAACCAGCCGCCGACGCACTGCCGTGGCTTTTGATCACCAGACCATTCAAGCCCATAAATACGGCGCCATTATGGTTATTGGGATCAAGGTGGTCCTTTAGCCCCTGCAGGGCGGACCGGGCGAACAGATATCCGATTTTCGAAAAGATGGAGTTTTTCAATGCGGCTGACAGCAGGCCGGAAATCATCTTTGCCGTCCCTTCCGCCATTTTCAGGGCCACGTTTCCGGTGAAGCCGTCGGTGACGATCACATCAACTTCGCCGTTAGCCAGGCCGTGGCCTTCGGAAAAGCCCACATAATTGATCGGCAGGTCGGCTTCCTTCAGGATGCGGTCGGCATTTTTGATGACCTCGTTGCCCTTGAGTTCCTCAACGCCCACATTGAGCAGGGCAACGGACGGGCGACTGAGGCCAAGAACCGTGCGGGCAAACGCCGCCCCCATGATGGCAAACTGGACGAGGTTGTTTTCGTCGCATTCCACATTGGCCCCCAGGTCAAGCATGATGCTTTCGCCCTTGGAGGTCGGCAGAAGCGATCCCAGCGCCGGGCGGTCAATGCCGGGCATGGTGCGGAGCATGAATTTGGCCATGGCCATCAGGGCGCCGGTATTGCCGGCGGAAACGGCCGCTACGGCTTCGCCTTCGCGCACGGACTCGATGGCCAGCCCCATGGTCGAATCACGACCGCGGCGCAGCGCCTGGCTTGGTTTTTCCTCAGCCGAGACCACTTTTTCGGTGTGACGAATTTCGCAATTGTCCTTCAGCAGGGGGAATTTGGTCACCAGAGGCACGACTTCCGTTTCGTCACCAAAGAGGATGAATTTCACATTGGGATAACGTTCCCGGGCAATAGCAGCCCCTTCCACCACGATTTCCGGCGCATCATCACCGCCCATCGCATCAAGTGATATGATCAGTTCACGTTCCAAAATAATCCTGTTTCCTGATTCTGCAGCTTAGTGCCGGTAGCCCTGTCCGGCGTGTCCCATCGAATCAATTATCGAGCAAATATATTTTTTTATTACTAACGGCATGACAATAAAGAAATATCTTTGATCTTCAAGACTTATGTTTAAGTGTTTTGAGAACATCAAAGGGATTTTTCTTTTCCGGCTCCAGCGATTTGTCACCTTCCTGCAGGATTTTATAACCAAGCTCATCGCCCCTGGCTCCCTCCTTGCGGGGATAGGGGTTCATGGAAAGGGACAGATGCTGGGCAAGCTGTTCGCCGAGATCGATTTCAGTTCCACTCAACGGCTCGATGTCTTCTTCATCGTAAGAGAATTCAATCTCCTGGCGTTCAACCAGTTCATCAAAATCCTGGTCCACATACAGGACCGTGAAACTGTCTTCCACCTTTTCCGGCACCGGCTCAAGGGTGATCGAACAGGCCTGGACAATCCGGGCACTGAATGACGCCTCCAGCTGATAACGCACGCCCTTCTGGCCGCGAACCGGCTTCAGGAAGCATTCCGCCTGAAATTCATCAATGGAGAGAATACCGAACCTTTCGGTGAGGGCCGCCCGCTCCTCTTCCGTGGCGTCGATCCTGAAATGCCTGCCGGTCTGCGGCAGTTTGGTGATATCCACCGGTCGAAAAAACTCGGCTTTCAGATCTGCTGTACTGTGATCATTCATGGTGTCTGCTTTTAAAGAGAACTCTCTGAGAAAACCTGCTGTCCGGAATAAATATGTCCGATGTCGCAATTTTCAAGGGCGGCAATCTGCCCGGTCATATATTCAGCCAGGCTTTTCAGCTTTTCAGCGGACACGTCCCGCCCGCGGTATATGTTCCTGGCAAGCGCCTCTTGCAGGCCCTCTTCCTCTTGCAGGGCGTTCTCATAAGCCTGCTGGCGCCCGTAATAGGCTTCTGCCATGACCTTGATTTTCTTGCCGACACTCAGATCGCCAACCCCCATCTCCCTGAGGGACAGGTCCATATTTTCAAACATGACCTCTTTGAGGAACCGCCGCAACTGACCGCTCTGCTCAGTCTTCTCCTGCTCCAGCCGATGCTGCAGCATAAACATATGCGCGCAAATCATGTCGAACCGGCCGTCCAGCGTATCTTCCACATCCAGTTTTTCATAGAAAACCGGCTGACGCGCCTGGTCCACGACCTGACTGAACAGAGTGTAGGCAGTGTCTTTGAGTTTCTTCTTGCGGGAAAAAAGGCCAAACATAATCCGGTATCCGACGATGACACTATGCAGCCACAGTCTTTGTCAATGGTACAACCGTAAAACAATTGACTAGCCGGGCGACAAATGCCATTTTGATGCAAATTTGCGCATGAGGTATCATGACCACAGAAAATGTGCAAATA
The DNA here is from genome assembly GCF_006385175.1 of Emcibacter nanhaiensis. Lineage (NCBI taxonomy): Bacteria > Pseudomonadati > Pseudomonadota > Alphaproteobacteria > Emcibacterales > Emcibacteraceae > Emcibacter > Emcibacter nanhaiensis. The sequence goes on along the minus strand of NZ_VFIY01000004.1, from coordinate 157,927 downwards.
AAACCGTAATTTGATTTGGACCCGGTCTGACTGCTTATGAAAATTTCACTTAAAACACTCTTTATTGTTCTGACTGCTGCCACCCTGGTCAGCGCCTGCTCCCCCAGAAAGGAAGTCAGGGGCTATATGGCCGATGAAAAACTGGTTTCAGCCATTCGTCCCAATGTGGACACACAGAATTCAGTGAAATCCATGCTCGGCAGCCCGACCACTGTCGCGACTTTTGATAACCTGAGCTGGTACTATTATACAAAGTCATCCGAGCAGTTTGCCTTCTTTGACCAGGACATCACCGAACTGGATATTATCGCGGTCCGGTTCAATGAAGACGGGTATGTCACTTCAGTGGACAAATATAACCTGGCCGATTTCAAGGATATTGATCCGGTCGGCGATAAAACCAAAACCTATGGCCGTGAACTGAGTTTCTTCCAGGAACTGTTTGCCAATATCGGCCGGTTCGGCACCAGTGGTCCGCAGACCCCGCGGGCAGGAAACTAGGCGTCTCCGGACAAGCGCGGATTAAATTAATATCCGCGCGCTTCCACCACCAGCGTTTTCTTGATCAGTTTTTCGTGCATGATTTCGTTGCCGATCCGTGTGACCCGGTCGGTAAAGCCTTCGAAATCAATCACATTGGGATTGTCCGGGCTGCCTATGGTATGTTCTGAGACATCCCGCAGCAGGGCGTCACGAATGATCGGCAGGGACTGCACCACAAGAAGCTTCTCCTCGTTGCCATCAACCTGCAAATTGAGATCCATGACCACATAGCGCAGTACCCGCCCCTTGTACATGAGGGGAACAGTGAACTTTTCCATCCGGACGAAAAACAGTTCCTTGACTTTTTCCGGCTCGGGTTCATGTTCGACAACTTCTTCTTCCACATGTTCTTCCGGTGAAGAACCGAGCATGAAAAAGGCCCCGGCCCCGATACCGCCACCAACAATGATGCCGGCCAGAAGGCCGATGATCAGAAGCTTCTTGCCCCCGCCGGACTTTTCCGCCTGCTGGCCATTATTTTCTGTTTTCTCTTCGTCCGCCATAACTCGTTCCCTGTTCGTCTGGACATCAGAAGTGGCGATAGCCTGATTTTTCTCCCGCCCCCTCTACCGAATGCCAGTTTTCATCCAGCAGCCTGATATGGCGATCCGCGGTGATCTGACCGATTTCAGTCAGCGCCAGCCCCAGCTCTTCAGACAGCCGGGCAATGGTCGCCACATTCTTTGCGGGCACGGTGAAAAGCAGTTCATAGTCGTCGCCGCCGCTCCATACCCTGCTTTTATAATTGGGTAACCTTTCCAAAACCTTACCGGCCGCCCCCGATACCGGCAGGTTAAAGTCAAAAATCTGGGCCCCGACACCGGAAGCGTCACACAAATGGGCGAGATCCGCCATCAGGCCGTCGGATATATCCATGGCGGCGGAGGCAATACACCTCAGCTTCTGACCCAGGGCAAGCCGGGGCCGCGGCAGGTGGTATCGTTCGGTCAGGAAACGGCGCACATCGGGATTTTCCTCCTGCAGCACGCCCTGCAATATGGCAAGACCGAGGGCGGCATCGCCAAGGGAACCGGAAACAAAAACATGATCACCGTCATGGGCGCCGAAACGGTGCAACGCCCGTCCCTTGTCGACAGCACCGATGGCGGTCAGGGAAATGGTCAGCGGCCCCGGCGTGGACACCGTATCCCCGCCAAACAGGGAAAGGCCGTATTCCTTCTGGTCTTCGCCCAGACCGCTGGTGAACTGCCGGACCCAGCTTTCCCGGTGGTCCGCATCAAAAGACTTTGGCAGGGCGATGGCCAGCAAATAGCCCAAGGGCTGCGCCCCCATGGAGGCGAGGTCGGACAGATTGACCCTCAGCGCCTTTTTGGCCACCAGTTCGGGGGGATCGCTCTCGAGAAAATGGACACCGGCGACAAGGGCATCCTTGGTAAAGACCATATCCTGGCCGGTCGGCGGATGAAATACCGCCGCATCGTCCTGCAGCCCAAAAGCCGGCGGTCCCTTGGATGCCAGCGGCGCAAAATAATTTTCAATCAGATCGAATTCGCCTGCACTCACGTCTGCCTCGTTCTTTTTGCGATGAGTGTAGCAGGAGAATGGAATGTCAGCCACGTAAATTTAAGTGGTCAGCTCCGCAGCTTTCCCGCCAGCCGGTCGAGGATGCCATTGACAAATCCCGGCTTGGAATCCTCGAAGAAGGCCTTTGCCAGATCGACATATTCGTTGATGATCACCTTGGTCGGCACGTCCGGGCGGCCCAGAAGCTCATAGGTCCCGGCCCTCAGGATCGCGCGGATGACGGACTCGATCCGGTCCAGGGTCCAGTCCTCGCTCAGAGCGGAGGACAGCAGGGGGTCAATTTCCTCCTGGCGTTCCTCGACCCCGCGGACGATATCCTGGAAGAAGTCATTGTCGGCTTCGTTATACTGCTCATCCTCGATGATGCTACCGAGGCGATATTTGAGAAACTCCGGAATCACCTCACCGGCGGTCTCGCTGTTCATCTCCATCTGGTAGAGCGCCTGTATGGCCCCAAGACGCGAAGCACTGCGCGCTCCGCCCTGCCTGGGTTTATCGTCCTGCATCAGCGTCCCAATCCATATTTTGATTTCAGTTCCACCATCCGCAGCGCCGCTTCTACAGCCGCCGCCCCCTTGTTGCCGCGATCGCGGGCGGCACGGGCCCAGGCCTGGTCGCCGTTTTCGACGGTCAGAATACCGTTGCCCAGGGCCAGCCGGTCCTTGATGGCCAGTTCCTGGAGGCCGCGGGCGCTTTCCCCGCACACATAGTCATAGTGGGTTGTCTCGCCGCGGATCACCACGCCAAGACCGACATAACCGTCATAATGACCGCTGTCGGCAGCAAAACGGATCGCAGCCGGGATTTCCAGGGCGCCGGGCACGCTGATACGCTCATAGTCGGCACCGGCTTTTTCCAGGGCCTCGATGGCGCCGCTGGCCATTTCGTCGGCCAGATCTTCATAGAAGCGGGCCTCGACAATCAGAATATTCACTTTTTCAGACATTGTTTATTTCCTGTTAGCGGGCCTACAGGCGGCCGATTTTGATGGAATCGTCAAACTTCCTGTGCTCGACGATATTCAGCCCATATCCCTCGATCCCGACCACATGCTGGTTGGAATTGGAGAGAAGAATAATGTCCCTGACACCAAGGTCGACCAAGATTTGCGCCCCGATGCCATAATATTTCAGGTTCTTCTCGGGCGGCGTTTCCGTGCCTTTCTTATATCGTATCGATTTCTGGATGAAGGACTTGTCCGCCTCGGCCAGGGAGACGATCACACCGGCGCCTTCCTCGGCGACTTCCAGCATCGCCCGCTGCAACTGGTTCGAGCGACCATCGCCCTCACCGAAGACATCCTCGAAGATATTGAACGGATGCATCCGCACCAGCACCGGCTTGTTGGGACGAATTTCCCCCTTGGTCAATACAAGATGCTGTACCTGGCTATCCTTGACCAGATAGGAATGAACCGTGAATTTGCCACCAAAAGTGGATTCGATTTCGATGCTTTCGGTTCGTTCCACCAGGTTATCGTTGCGGCGGCGATAGGCGATCAGGTCGGCAATGGTCGCCACCTTGAGCTTGTGTTTCTTGGCGAATTCCACCAGGTCCGGCAGGCGGGCCATGGTGCCGTCGTCATTCATGATCTCGCAAATCACGCCGGCGGGAATAAGGTCAGCCAGGCGCGCCACATCAACTGCCGCTTCGGTATGCCCTGCACGCACCAGCACACCGCCCTGGCGGGCAACAATCGGGAACACGTGACCCGGTGAGACAATATCCGCAGAGGTTTTGTTCTGATTGATAGCGACCGCAATGGTATGGGCGCGATCGGCCGCGGAAATGCCGGTGGTGATCCCTTCCTTGGCCTCAATGGAAACGGTGAAGGCAGTATTGTTGCGGGCCTGATTGTTCAGCGCCATCGGCGGCAGTCCCAGTTCGTCGGCCCGTTGCTTGTTAAGGGCCAGACAGATCAGTCCCCGGCCATATTTGGCCATGAAGTTGATCGCTTCCGGTGTGGCCATCTGCGCCGGAATAATCAGGTCGCCTTCATTTTCACGGTCCTCGTCGTCCACAAGGATGAACATGCGGCCGTTTTTGGCGTCTTCCAGGACATCTTCGATGGGGGATAGGAAATTTTGAGGCATACCGATGAGGACTTTCTTTAATTCTAAAATTCATTCATTCTGGCTACATAACGCGCCAGAACATCAATTTCAAGATTAACGCTGTCCCCCACGGCGATTTCGCCGAACGTGGTCTTCTCCTGGGTGTGGGGAATGATGTTGACACCGAAATAGTGCCCCTGCTCATCTGTTCCAACCTCATTCACGGTCAGGGACGTGCCGTTGATGGTCACCGATCCCTTTGGCGCTATAAAACGGGCCAGTTCTTCGGGCATGGAAAAGCGGATCCGTCGGCTGTCGCCTTCCTGCCCCACGGCCAGCACCTTGCCAAGGGCATCCACATGGCCGGTGACAATATGCCCGCCCAGCTCATCTCCCACCTTGAGGGCGCGCTCCAGATTGATCCGGGTGCCCTCCGTCCAGTCGCCGAGCGAGGTGCAGGACAGGGTTTCAGCGGACACATCCACACCGAACCAGTCTTCACCCTTGTCCACCACCGTAAGGCACACGCCGGAACAACAGATGGAGGCGCCGATGTCGACGGTGTCGATGTCATAGGAAGTTTCGATTTCCATGTAGGTGTCACCACGGGTTTCAATCTTCCTGACCTTGCCAATATCGGTAATGATTCCAGTAAACATATCAGTGATTTATCCTGTATTCTTCCCAGATATCCGGGCCGCTACGGCCGGCTGAAACTGGTGTCATGACGGGCATGTTTGCCAGTTCGTCAAGGCCGAGCGCTCCAATGGAGGGGACCCCTTCCTCGCCGATCAGGGACGGCGCCCTGAACCACAAGAGACGGTCTACCAGACTTGACCGGAACAGGGAAGCATTAAGTTTTGCGCCGCCTTCGGCCAGCAGACGGGTAATCCCCCGCTCCGCCAGCGCCGTCATCACCTGTTCGAGGGAAAGTTTGCCATTCTCCTCGAGCCCGACGGGGATGATCTCCACACCTGCCCCGGCAAGTTCCTTCGCCTTGTCCCCCTCTTCTGCAGCACAGAAGAGATATACCGGCACCTCACCTGCAGTTCGCACCAGAGCGCTGTCCAGCGGCATCCTCAGGTCGCGATCGAGGATCACCCGGATCGGCGACCGATCCTCCAGTCCCGGCAGCCGGCAAGTCAGGGAGGGATCATCCGCCAGCACGGTGCCGATTCCGGTCAGGATGGCATCATGGGACGCCCGGGACAGGTGTCCCCGGGCCCTGGACTCGGGGCCGGTGATCCACTGGCTTTTGCCGTTCGCCAGGGCAATTTTCCCGTCCAGCGTGGACGCGGTCTTGACCGTGACCAGCGGCCGCTTGTTATGGATCCGGCTGAAAAAGCCTGCATTCACCTCGTCGGCTTCGGCCTGGCACAACCCTGTTTCAACCTCAATGCCTGCTTTTTGCAGGATTTCAATCCCCTGGCCGTTGACCCGGCTGTCCGGATCTGTCGTGGCCACGACGACACGCTTGAGACCAGCATTGACCAGAGCTTCCGCACAGGGCGGGGTCTGGCCATGGTGCGCACAAGGTTCCAGGGTGACATAGGCGGTCACGCCCCGCGCCGCCGCCCCGGCCTGCGCCAGGGCGTTGACTTCCGCGTGGGGCCTGCCGCCGCGGCCGGTCCAGCCGCGGCCGACAATATGCCGATCCTGATTGACAAGAATGCAGCCGACGGCCGGATTTGGCGCCACATTGCCGAGCCCCCTCTTCGCCAGAGTGAGGGCCGCCTGCATCATGTGACGATCAAAAGCTTCCTGTTTGCGCAAATTCTGTCCCCGCGGGGTTACTGGGTCTCAGGCAGTTCGGCCAGGGTTCCGACAAATTCCTCGAAATCCTTGGCTTCACGGAAGTTCTTGTAGACCGAGGCGAAACGCACATAGGCCACTTTATCCAGGTTCTGCAGGCCTTCCATGATCAGCTTGCCGATCTGGTCGGTCTGCACTTCGCTTTCGCCCATGCTTTCAAGCTGGCGGACGATGCCGTTGATCATCCGTTCCACCTTTTCATCATCCACCGGGCGCTTGCGCAGGGCCAGGTTGACGGAGCGTTCCAGCTTTTCACGCTCGAACGGGACCTTCTTGCCGCTTTTCTTCATGACCATCAGTTCACGAAGCTGCACCCGCTCGAAGGTGGTGAAACGGGCGCCACAGGCATTGCAGGAACGCCGCCGGCGGATAGCTGAATTATCCTCCGTCGGACGCGAGTCCTTCACCTGGGTGTCTTCGTTACTGCAAAATGGACAACGCATCGTCCCTACCTCCTGTCAGGCCGGCCAAGCGGTCCCGATCAGTAGATCGGGAATTCCTCGCACAGCGCAACCACTTTCTCCCTGACGGCGGCCTCAACCGCACTGTTATCTTCGCGGTTTTCCACCAGTCCATCAAGAACTTCGACGATATAGTCCCCGATCTTCTCGAACTCGGCGGCGCCAAAGCCGCGGGTGGTGCCCGCCGGGGTGCCGAGCCGGATACCGGACGTTACCGTCGGTGATTCCGGATCAAATGGTACACCATTTTTGTTACATGTCATATTGGCACGTCCCAGCGACGCGTCCGCGTCACGACCGGTCAGTCCCTTCGGACGCAGGTCAACCAGCATCAGGTGGGTATCGGTACCGCCGGCGACGATATCGCATCCGGCCTCCTTCAGCTTGCCGGCCAGAACCTGGGCATTGGCGACAACATCTGCGGCATATTGTTTGAATTCCGGCTTCAGAGCCTCGCCGAACGCCACCGCCTTGGCGGCAATCACATGCATCAGCGGACCGCCCTGCAGCCCCGGGAACACGGCGCTGTTGATTTTCTTGGCGATGTCTTCCCGGTTGGTCAGCACCATACCGCCACGCGGACCGCGCAGGGTCTTGTGGGTAGTGGTGGTCACCACATCGGCGACCTCGACCGGGTTCGGATGGGCGCCGCCTGCCACCAGACCGGCAAAGTGGGCCATATCCACCATCAGGTAGGCGCCGACTTCATCAGCAATTGCCCGGAATTTCTGGAAGTCCAGGGTCCGCGGATAGGCAGAGCCCCCGGCAATGATCAGGCGCGGTTTATGTTCCTTGGCCAGGCGCTCCACTTCCTCGAAGTCTACCTGGTGGTCGTCGCGGCGCACACCGTACTGGACCGCATTGAACCATTTACCGCTCTGGGCCGGCGGGGCGCCGTGGGTCAGGTGACCACCGGCCGCCAGCGACATCCCGAGGATGGTGTCGCCCGGCTTGACCAGGGCCATCATCACTGAACCGTTGGCCTGGGCCCCGGAATGGGGCTGCACATTAGCAAAACCGGCATTGAACAGTTTTTTCGCCCGCTCGATGGCGAGATTTTCCGCCACATCGACCCATTCGCAGCCGCCGTAGTAGCGACGGCCGGGATAACCCTCGGCATATTTGTTGGTCAGGACGGAGCCCTGGGCTTCGAGGACGGCCCGGCTCACAATATTCTCGGACGCAATCAGCTCAATATGGTGCTGCTGGCGACCCATTTCGCCGTTGATGGCCGCCAGAAGGTCCGCATCGGTTTCAGAAAGGGGCGCATTAAAAAATATATTCAGATCTGTAGATGACATTAAAACTGTTTCCTCGGGTTTATTACGGTCTGAGCCCAAACGGGATCAGGACATCTTGCCAATTCTTCTTTCATGGCGTCCGCCTTCGAAGGGCGTTTTCAAAAATATCTTCAGGCAATCCCTGGCCACGTCAACACCGGTGGTCCGGCCCCCCAGCACCAGGACGTTGGCGTCGTTATGTTCGCGGCACAGGCGTGCAGTGAGGCCGTCATGAACCAGGGCGGCGCGAATGTGGGAATGGCGGTTGGCCGCGATGCTGATGCCGATTCCCGATCCGCAGACCAGAAGGCCGCGCGTGGCCCGCCCACCGGCAATCACGTCAGCCAGGGCGTGGGCATAATCGGGATAATCCACAGACTCGGGACTGTGGCAGCCCAGGTCAAGGGCATCAAACCCCATCTCCTCGAGCATTTCTTTCAGGATTTCCTTGAGGTCGAAGCCGCCGTGGTCGCTGGCCAGTACAATCGTTTCTTTGGTCATTTTCAGTTGAACCCTGTCTTTTCCCGACCCTAGCGCATCGGGAGGGGAATCACCAAGCCATCTTTCAGCCGCTTCATATCACAAGGAAAGGCTGTTGCCTACCACATCTATGGTGTTTTTCAGGGGTTTTGGGGATTTTTATACAAATCGGCGATCGCTTTTGAATAAAAGCGGCAAAAGCCGTTTGTGACGCTGACTTATTCCCTGGACATCACATATTTCAGCTTGTTGACGGCGACGCGCTTCAATTCAGCCTGGGAGGCCCGAGGCGAACCGACAATGGAGACTTCGCGCCCGGATTTGGTATCGATGGCGGACACCTTGACGGAATTGCCGACCTGGACAAATTCCACAATGATGTCGCTGTCGTTAACCCCGGTCATGCACCTGTCCTTCAGGCTGCGTTGGAATATTTATCGATTTCCAGACGATCCCACACTTCCCGCAGCGATTTGACCAGATGTTCCATCATCGCATCGTCATGCAGGGGGCTCGGGGTGAAACGGAGCCGTTCGGTACCGCGCGGCACGGTGGGATAGTTGATCGGCTGTACGTAGATGCCATATTCCTCGAGCAGGATATCCGACGCCTGCTTGCACACCACCGGATCACCAACCAGAACCGGGACGATATGGCTCGGTGACGGCATCACCGGCAGTTTCGCGTCGCGCATCATCTGTTTCAGCGTCGCGGCCCGCTCCTGATGGCTTTCACGCTCGGCAGAACTCTGCTTCAGGTGCCGCACGCTCGCCAGCGCGCCTGCGGCCAGGACCGGTGACAGGGAAGTGGTGAAGATAAAGCCCGGGGCAAAGCTGCGCACCGCATCAACAATGGCCCTGCTGCCGGTGATATAACCGCCCATCAGGCCGAAGGCCTTGCCCAGCGTCCCTTCAATCACGGTCACCCGATCCATCAGGCCGAGCTTTTCCGCGACACCGCCACCACGGGGACCATACATCCCTACCGCATGCACTTCATCCAGATAAGTCAGGGCATTATATTTTTCCGCCAGGTCGCAAATTTCCGCGATGGGGCCGAAATCCCCGTCCATGGAATAGACGGACTCGAAAGCAATCAGTTTCGGCCGGGACGGATCAGCCTCCTTAAGAAGGCTTTCCAGATGCTCCACATCATTGTGACGGAATACATGCTTCTCGCAGCGGCTGTTGATAATGCCGTTGATCATGGAGGCATGGTTCAGCTCATCGGAATAGATAATGCAGCCGGGCAGCAGCTTGCCCATGGTGCTGAGCGTGGCTTCATTGGAAATATAGCCGGACGTGAACAGCAGGCCTGCTTCCTTGCCATGGAGGTCGGCAAGTTCCTGTTCCAGAAGGACGTGGTAATGGTTGGTTCCGGAAATGTTGCGGGTGCCGCCGGCGCCGGCGCCGACCCGGGAGATAGCCTCCTGCATGGCGGCAATCACATCCGGATGCTGCCCCATGCCCAGGTAATCATTGCCGCACCAGACCACAATATCCCTGGTGCCGTTTTCCGTGTGCCAGACCGCTTTCGGGAAATCGCCTTTCTGACGTTCAATATCCATAAAGACCCGATAGCGGCCTTCCTCCTGAATATTTTTCAATGCGTCCGAAAAAATACGATCGTAATCCATTGCCCATCCCTAAAATACCAAAGTCACGCCCTTGGTAGCCCATCGAGCGCAACATGAAAAGCAAAAAACCCGCTACAGTCCATCCAAAACCGGGAATCAGTTTACAAAATATATCGGGCTCCTGATAGCATATTCTATCATCAGGAGCCCAGAATAACGTTTGTACTGCTGTAGATGGCGTCAAGCCATGATATATATCAAGGGTTAGCCTTGGAACCTCAGAATATCGCTCCAGAAGCTCTCCAGGTTCCGGAGAGAATTCCTCAGCTCAGTCACATCCTCGTCTTCAAACAGGTTGCGTTCCTTGATCATATCCAGGTTTTCGTCAAACAGTTCGCCGACCAGATTGCAGACGGCCTTGCCCTTGTCGCTGAGCCAGATCCGCAGTGCACGGCGGTCATGCTCGGAACGTTCCTGCATGATATACCCGGTTTCCACAAGTTTCTTCAGGTTGTAGGAAACGTTTGAGCCCAGATAGTAGCCCCGATTCCTGAGGTCGCCGGCGGTCATTTCGTGATCACCGATGTTGTAGATCAGAAGAGCCTGCACACTGTTGATGTCATTCATCCCAACAGCGTCAAGGCGATGTTTGACAATATCCAGCATCCGGCGGTGCAGCCGTTCAATCAAACGGAGGCATTCCAGAAAGTTGAGTTTCGTGCGTGCTTCCGGGGTTTCGTGGCCCCCGATCAAGCTGCTGCTCTGATATGCAATCGACATTCCGTAATATCCCTGTATTTCAGTCTTAGGATGTATTTTTGTAAAAGTTACCTCAATTTATATAACGACAACCCCTAACAAGCTGTTAACTGTCGATAAAATCCCCTCTTATTCCGTGGATTTTTCTGCTGCCGGGCCACTAAAAGTTTGAATATCCGTACATTTAAGGTATGTTGCCAGAAGCATTCAGGATGAGGAAAATCATGAGTCCCCAATCGCTTACAGGAAAATATCCGTTCAGTCGGCCGCGTCGTCTTCGCCGCAGCGACTGGTCAAGAGACCTTCACCGCGAAAACAGCCTCACGGTCAAGGACCTGATCTGGCCCCTTTTCGTGTGCGAGGGTACGGGAGTCAGCGAAGAAGTTTCCTCAATGCCCGGCGTTACGCGCAGTTCCGCCGACCTCCTGGTAAAGCAAGCGGAAAAAGCCTGTGAGTTGGGAATTCCGGCCATCGCCCTGTTCCCGCAGACCGATAACGATTTGAAGGATGAGGACGGCTCCGAGGGCTATAACGAGAACAATCTGGTCTGCCGGACCGTCAGGCTCCTGAAAAAGGAATTCCCGGATCTTGGCGTCATCTGCGATGTGGCCCTTGATCCCTATACCAGCCACGGCCAGGACGGGATCCTCGAAGACGGCTACGTCCTGAATGACCGAACAGTCGAGGCGCTGGTGCGCCAGGCCGAGGTCCAAGTGGATGCCGGGTGCGACATCCTCGCCCCGTCAGACATGATGGACGGCCGGATCGGGCAAATCCGCAGCATGCTGGAAAATCAGGGTCACCACAACACCCAGATCATGGCCTATTCCGCCAAATATGCCTCGGCCTTTTACGGTCCGTTCCGCGACGCGGTCGGCTCCGGCGGCAACCTGAAGGGCGGCAACAAGAAAACCTACCAGATGGATCCGGCCAACAGCCAGGAGGCGCTGCGGGAAGTGGCTATGGATATTGACGAAGGGGCTGATTCCGTCATCGTGAAACCGGGCATGCCGTGCCTCGACATCATTCGCCGGATTGCCACCGAATTTTCCCATCCGGTCTTTGCCTATCAGGTCAGCGGCGAATATGCCATGCTGACGGCCGCCGCCAATAACGGCTGGCTTGCCGGGGACGCTGTCATGATGGAAAGCCTGCTTGCCTTCAAGCGGGCCGGAGCGACAGGGATCTGGACCTATTTCGCCCCGGCTGCCGCCGGGATCCTGAAGGATCACGCCTGATCAGGAAAACATATCGTTTGGAAGTTCCTGGACCGCTTCGTCCAGTTCATAGAAAGTCGGCGCCATGTGGGTCGGCACACTTTTACGGCCAATCTCAACGGAAATCTGCGGCGCGTTGCCATGCAGATGGGCGACGATCACATCCTTGATCACGTTAAAGAAATGACCTTCTTCATCAATAATCTGCTGCAGACGCACAGCAATCGGGCTGGCGATGGTATAGGACAGCAGAATCCCCAGGAAGGTTCCCACCAGGGCACCACCGATCATGGCCCCGAGCACTTCGATGGGCTGGTCGATGCTGGCCATGGTCTTGATCACGCCCAGCACCGCGGCCACAATCCCGAGCGCCGGGAAACTTTCCCCGAGCACGCTGAGCGCATGCGCCCCTTCGCTTTCCTCGTGATGATGTTTTTCCAAGTCCTTCATCAGGACGTCTTCCACCTGATGCGGATCGTCAAAGTTCATGGTGGTCATGCGCATATAGTCGCAGATGAAATCCACCACATGATGGTCGGACGCCAGTTTGGGGTAATTATTGAAAATCTTGCTGTCGTGAGGATTTTCCACATGGGGCTCAAGGGCAATCACCCCCTTGGTCTTGATCAGTTTGGTCAGGGCGAACATCAGGCACAGCAGGTCCCTGTAATCATCCGATTTCCATTTCGGTCCCTTCATAACCTTGCCCAGACCGCTTAACGCTTTTTTGATCACGCCGCCGCCGTTGGTCACCATAAAAGCACCAACCCCGGAACCGCCAATGATCATAAATTCCAGGGGAAGAGCCTTGATAATGGGCGCCATTTTACCACCGGCCAGCACATAGCCGCCGAACGCCATTACCATAACTACGATGATACCGATAATAACAAACATTTAAACTCTTCCCTTAACAGCCGGCGATCACTCCCGGCAAAGAAACTGTCTTTATTTGGGACAGTTATAGTTAAAGGTCGTTAAGCAAGGTTTAATAAGAAAGAGAAAAAGAGAGAATTATCGATAAAAGCTCTGTATTAACAATCTGGTAACGGTCTCCTGGGCCAACAGGTGCTGGAATATGGCCTTTTCCCTTTCTTCTCCGGCCCAGGAGGAAAAGACCACCACCGGCGCTCCGCTTTTGCGAACCAGAAAGCTCTCGAGGCTGTCTTTGGCGAAAAAGTCGTGATCGGGCACAGGATCGCCGGCGGCAACAAAAAAACCGTTGTCCCTGAGGCGGGACTGGGCAAAGGCGGCCGCGTCCTGCACCCCTCCCTCCTGCTTAATGACAAAGCCCGCCTGCTGCCCGGTTGTCCGGTGCAGGATGATCAGGTCATATTTCTGGGCCTTTAACCGGCTGCTGAGAAGTTTTTGCAGACGCTTTCTGTCCCTCCGTGAAAGTTGCGGCCGGCCGGTCCGGCTTTGCGTGAAGGTTTCCGCCGTCAATACCGGTATCAGGTCAACACCACTGCGGCCAAAAAGCGACGGGTCTGCAATAAGTTGCCGACCCGTTTCCATGACTATTTCCGTCGCCCGATAATCCCCGGCAACGGCATCCGCCAGAATCAGGACATGCCTCTGTCCGTCGCCCACGGTCGGCCGGGAAACCAGGTGGAGTGGCAACCTGCTGTCCCCGACCGAAAGCTCGCCAATCCTTTCGACAGTGAGTTCTCCGGCGCCCAGATCGGCGATTTTTTCAACGCCGTCCAGGTGGTGCGCCCATCGGTTGCTTTCACCGGGCGTCAGGGAACGATGACTACAGGCGGCCAAAAGCAGGAGAAGCAGAAAAACAGCCAGAACACGCATGTCAGAGATAGGTCCCCGGCAAGGTCGCCACCTCACCACCGGAGCCAAGCTTGAAGCGCGCGATTTCCGCGCCGTCCGCCGTATTCATGCCCCCCATATCGAGAAAAGTGCAGCCGCGGTTTTTCAGCTCCAGGATTGATTTCCACAGCAGGATATTCATGGCGTGCAACTTGCGGCCATCCGGGCCGTTCCAGCCGATATGATAGGTGACGCTATTGCCATGCCTCAGGAATATAGCCCCCGCCACAGGATCATCTTTTCCGGGATCTGACTCCTTGTTGAAGACGAAGGCCGTCATGACCACATCCCGGCCCAGACTGTGTCGGGCATAGGCATCAATCAGCCCCACCGGCAACGCCTTGTAATTCTTGTCCCGTTGCTGTTTCTTCTCCCGGGACAAAAGCCATTCTGTCTTTGGATGACCATGGTCGCCGAACAGAACCTTCAGTCCTTCTCTCTCCCCTTTACGGATTTTATTGCGCCATTTTCCGTAAAGTCCGAGCCAGATATCCTGCTCGCTCTTGCCGAGATCGAGAAACAGGGTGGTGTAGCCGGTAATGACCTGTTTCAGACCGGCTGCTTCCAGCAGCGCGCTTTCCTCCGGTCCGGTTGCTTCCGGGGTCAGGAAAAGAAATTTCATTTTGCGACGGGGATACAGCCGGCGCAACTGCCGGTAGACCTCCTGCCGCGTTTGCGGGGAAACCTCCTCAAGCCAGACCGGTCCCCGCATCAGGGTCGCAAGCTTTACCAGGCCAAACCAGGACCGGACGATTACCTGGGCCAGGGCAATGGGGTGGTTGCCGTCATAGGCCACAATCCGCCTCACCCGGGCGCCCTGCTCCTTCAGCGCCGCACCATAGGCCCAGGACTGCTGCAGGGCACAATTGTCCACCTTTTCCAGAAAGCCGTCCCAGGTCACCTGATCGAGCGTATTCCAGTCGAGATGAATCTGGCGTTTGCTATTTCCCGTCACTTGTCCTGCCATTGCCTTGTATAATTTGCTTTTGCTGCCATACTAAGCTAATTACCTAAAAAACAAAGAAAAACCAGAAAAGCAAGAAATGTTTGGCCGGAACAGAAAAATACAGAATGTCATGGGTCACGAGATCGATCGCCCGCGCCTGACGAAATGGGGCTATAAGGCCCTGATCCTCTATGTCGGCCTCCCCTCGGTTCTCCTGCTTCTGCTTCTGGATATTTTCCTCTATTTCCTGTTCCGCTACGCCTTTGACAGCTGCTACGGCATATTCTGTTACCTCTGACAGCAGGCGCCAGGCGGCGACCTGCAACCGCAGGAATAGCCTGCAAGCGCAATTTTATTTTGGACTTTTCAGGCGTCTGGACCTATATGATCAGTCAGATTGCCACTTGAATGAACCGTAACCAAAAGTAACGACGATGAATAAAACTGAGAAGACAGCCACACTTCCCATATCCTTCGAGGACGTCAAAAATGCCGAACAGGCGTTGAAGGGGGCGATTATCCGTACGCCGACAACCCGTTCCCTGACTCTGTCTTCCATTACCGGCGCAGATATCTACATCAAGTTCGAGAACCTGCAGTTCACGGCGTCATTCAAGGAACGCGGCGCGCTCAACAAGCTGATGTCGCTCACCGATGAACAGAAAAAATCCGGTGTCATCGCCGCTTCGGCCGGCAACCATGCCCAGGGCGTCGCTTATCATGGCGCGCGGCTCGGCATCCCGACGACGATTGTCATGCCGGTCAATACCCCGTTCGTCAAGGTCAGTCAGACCGAAGAACATGGCGCTAATGTGGTGCTGTTCGGCGAACGCTTTGACGATACCGCCGTTCATGCCCGGGAACTGGCCGAGGAACACGGCTATACCCTGGTCCATCCGTTCGACGACCCTGCCGTCATGGCCGGTCAGGGCACCATCGGCCTTGAAATGCTGGCTGATGTGCCGGACCTGGATGCGATTGTCGTTCCCGTCGGCGGCGGCGGCCTGATCTCCGGCGTGGCGACCGCGGCTAAATCGATCAATCCGGAAATCGAAATCATCGGCGTCCAGGCCGAACGCTTCCCGTCCCTGTATCGTGCCCTGCACAACCAGGACTATGAACCCAGGGGCTCTACCCTGGCAGAAGGCATCGCGGTGAAAACCATCGGCGAACAAACCCTCAAGGTCTGCGAGGAACTGGTGGACAAGACCCTGCTGGTGACCGAGGACTCGCTGGAGCGCGCCGTCAGCATGCTGATGACGATCGAGAAAACCGTGCCGGAAGGCGCTGGCGCGGCCCCGCTGTCAGCTGTGCTCTCACATCCGGAGCTTTTCCGGGGCAAAAAGGTTGGCCTGATCCTGAGTGGCGGCAATATCGATCCCCGGCTGCTGGCCTCGCTGTTGATGCGGGGGCTGGTCCGCGAAGGGCGCATCACCCGTCTCAGGATCGAGCTTCTGGACGTACCGGGCGCCCTCGCCCAGATCTCCGGTATCATAGGTACGCTCGGCGGCAACATCATTGATGTCTCGCATCACCGGTTGTTCACCGAGCTTCCGGCCAAGGAGACCTATTCCAATGTGACGCTGGAAACCCGCGACCGGCAGCATCTTCAGGACATTCTGGAAGCGCTGCGCGCCAAGGGGTTTGTCGTTCACATGAACCGGTCGCAGGACCTCTAGTTCTGTCCTAACTGCTGAAACAATAAAAGTTTTCAGACCTGACTAACGTTATTTTAACCAACGCCGCCCATTATGGGCCAACGTGAATACAAGTGTTAAGAAAACAAGTCTGGCAGTGGTGAACTTATGGCGGATGAACAACGCCCGATCATAATCAAGAGAATCAAGAAAGTATCCGGCGGCGGCCATGGCGGTGCCTGGAAGGTGGCCTATGCCGACTTTGTGACTGCGATGATGGCCTTTTTCCTGCTGCTGTGGCTGATGAACGCCACCACCGAGGAACAACGTTCCGGCCTGGCAGATTATTTCTCGCCCACTTCTGCCAGCACCAGCAGCTCTTCCGGCGCCGGTGATATCCTGGGCGGCGTTTCGCTGAACACGGACGGTGCCCAGTCGAGCGCGGTAACCGTCTCCATTCCCGACCAGTCCCAGACCCTGATCAAGAAACAGGACGGTGAAGGCGGGGAAAACCAGACCCAGAGCGAAAACGAAGAGCAGTCCTTCGAGGAACTGATGGCCCAGCGCGAACAGGATTTCTTTGAGGAAATGTCTGAAAACCTGCGCCAGAGCATTCAGGACAGTCCGGAACTGGCGGAACTCCAGGACCAGTTGCTGATCGACATTACCGAAGACGGAATGCGCATCCAGCTGGTCGACAAAGACAATCGCGCCATGTTCAAACCGGGCACTGCGGATCTTTATGGCTATGCCGAGAAAATGATTGAGAAGGTTTCCGGGGTCATTGAAAAAATGCCGAACCGGATCTCCATTTCCGGCCATACGGACTCCAGCAACTTTGCCAAGGGTGCCGATTACACCAACTGGGAACTGAGCGCCGACCGGGCCAACGCCAGTCGCCGTGTCCTGCTGCGCGAGGGTGTGCCTTCGGACCGCTTCGCCGAAGTGCTTGGCAAGGCGGATACTGAACCTCTGCTCCCCGATCGCCCGCGCCGGGCCGAAAACCGCAGGATAACCATCCTCCTGCTCCGCGAGGCCCCCACTCTGCCGCGTGGTTTCCTCTGATCCCCGACCGGGCGCCAAGCCGAAAAATATCGACAATTTTTCAGCGACAGCTTTAAACTGCCCTGCTATGATATTGTTATTGCACGGCTAACGGCACCTATAAGAAATTTCATAATTGGGGAAGAAATCACCGCCCGTCGCCATTTTTTATATTATTTAGATTTTTAGCGCCAAAGGTTCCTGAACCTTTTCATTTGGGATTATCGGTTTCTTTAATGATTGAATTGCTCGATCCTTCACTACAGATGTGGCTGACTTTCGCCGTAATCGCCGGCGCAATAGTCTTTTACGCCATGGATAACATCCCGCTCGAAGTGACCTCTCTTGGCGTTGTTTCCATCCTGCTGATCATGTTTCATTTCCTGCCCTTCTATGGACCGGACGGAGAGCTGCTGCTGGATATGAAGAAGCTGCTGTCGGGATTCGCCGACCCGGCACTGGTCTCCATTCTCGGCCTTCTTGTCATTGGCCAGGGGATGGTGCAGACCGGCGCGCTGGAAAGGCCGGCCGCTTTTCTGGTCAAGCATAGCATCAACTATCCGCGCGGGGTTCTGCTGTTCTGCCTGCTGGTGGTCATGCTGGTCAGTGCCTTTCTCAACAATACGCCTGTGGTGGTCATCTTTATCCCGATTCTGATCATGCTGATGGACAAGATCGAGAAACCGGCCAGCCAGATCCTGATGCCCCTCAGCTTTGTCGCCATTCTCGGCGGCATGAGCACCCTGATCGGGTCCAGCACCAACCTGCTGGCGGCCGGGGCGTACAAAAGCCAGACCGGCCTCGACATCGGCTTTTTCGATTTCACCGTCCCCGGCCTGTTCATGATGGCCATCGGCCTGGTCTATGTCCTGGCCATCGCCCCGAAGCTCCTGCCGAAAACGACGGCAGAAAACGGCGCAGTCAAGACAACAAGTGGTAAACAGTTCATCGTCCAGATCGACCTGGTCGAAGGCAACAGCCTGATGGGCAAGAGCTCCATCGCCGGCATGTTTCCCGACCTTGCCGGCATGACCACCCGGCTGATCAAGAGAGGTGAGCAGACCTTCCTGCCCCCCTTTGACGATATTACCCTGCAGGAAGGTGACGCCGTTATCCTGGCGACGACCAGGCGGACGCTGACAGAGAAGATTGCCAAAACCCCAAGTCTGATGAAAGGCGCCCTCACTTCGCTCAGTGAAGACGAAACTGAAGAGGATACAGGATCCGAAACGTCCAGGCGCCAGCATATCGCGGAAGTCATCGTTGCCCCGGCGTCCCGTCTTGACGGCAGGACCCTGGAGCAGGTGGGTTTCCACCTCCAGGGCGGGTGCAAGGTCATCGGAATCCAGCGCCGGTCCAGAATGATTCGGACCTCGATTGACGATATCCGCCTCGAAGCAGGTGACGTGCTGATGGTGGTCGGAACCTCAAACCAGATACGAGCGCTCAGGACCAACCGCGACGTGCTGCTGATGGAATGGTCAACCACGGAAGTTCCCGTCAAAACCGACAGCTGGAAAGCCCTGTTGATTTTTACCACAGTGGTGATTGTCGCTGCCACGGGATTTGTACCGATTCCGATTACCGCCACGATCGGCGCGTTCCTGATGATCCTGAGCGGCTGCCTGAATATCCGCCAGGCCAGCCGTGCAGTGGACCGGCGGATTTTCCTGCTGGTCGGCGCCGCCCTGGCCATGGGCGCTTCATTGCAGGCCACCGGTGGAGCGTCCTTTCTGGCACATTACATGATTGAATTTCTGTCCGGGACCAATATTGTCGTCATCCTGTCCGCCTTCTTCCTGATGGTGGCCATTTTCACCAATGTGCTGAGCAACAATGCCACTGCTGTTTTGTTTACGCCGATCGCCGTCAATCTGGCGGCCGAACTTGGCGTCGACCCGATGGTCTTTGTGACGGCCGTCATTTTTGCCGCCAACTGTTCCTTCGCCACGCCCATGGGCTATCAGACCAATCTGCTGGTCATGGGACCGGCGAACTATAAATTCAATGATTTTATGAAGGTCGGCATCCCGCTGATTGTGATATTATGGATCGGTTACAGCCTGTTTGCCCCATGGTATTACGGATTATACTGACTTTAGGACTTGTTTACCGATTTAAGCTAGACTGACCGGACTGCTGCAAGAAGTACTGAAAGAAACAACATGACAGACCAGTCATCACAATTTCCGCGATTTTATGTGACCGCTGAGTCACCCTGCCCCTATCTGCCCGACCTGATGGAGCGCAAGGTATTCACGGAACTTAACAACGACAATCCGGAAGGACTGCATGACTCCCTGACCCAGGTCGGTTTCCGCCGCAGTCAGGATATTGTCTATCGTCCCACCTGCGAGGGCTGCAGCCGCTGCATCTCCGTTCGCATTCCGGTTGGCGAATTCAGCCCGACCAGGACCCAGAAACGCATCCTCAAGGCAAATAACGACATCAAGGTATCGGTTATTCCCAACCGGGTGACCGACGAACAGTACGGACTGCTCAAGCGTTACCTCAAAGCACGCCATCCGGAAGGCGGCATGGCGGAAATGTCTTTTGCCGAATATCAGGACATGGTGGAAAGCAGTCCCATCAACACGCACCTGGTGGAATATCGCCTGCCGTCAGATGATCCGCACAAAAAAGGACAGCTTATCGGCGTCGCCCTTACCGATGAACTCCAGGACGGCCTGAGCATGGTCTACAGTTTCTTCGAAATAGATGAAGCACTGCACAAACGGAGCCTTGGCACCTTCGCTATCCTGAGCCATATCGCCCTGGCGCGGGAACATTTCCTCGGCTACATCTATCTCGGCTACTGGGTGAAAAACAGCCCGAAAATGGCCTACAAGCAAAATTTTACTCCCCTTGAGCTGCTCGGCCCCAGCGGCTGGACCCGAAAACGCTGATCCCGTCACTTTTTTGTCAATCTTAAGCTGCACTATTGTCTTTGCAGTCAGGCCATTTATACTGCTCGAAACAGGCAATAATAATCAGATAGGGATCAACTCATGGAACGCCGTAAATTCCTGAAAACCTCCGCTCTTGGCTCCGTTGGTGTCGCTGCCGGCACTCTCGCCGCCCCGGCCTACGCAGCCGGCAAGCGCCGGTTGAAAATGGTCACCACCTGGCCGAAAAACTTCCCCGGCGTCGGCACCCGGGCCGTACAGTTTGCGAAAGACGTGGAAGCCGCCACCGACGGCGACATCAAGATCAAGGTCTATGCCGCCGGCGAACTGGTTCCGGCGCTCGGCGCCTTTGATGCGGTGTCCGGCGGCAAAGCGGATATCTATCATGGCGTCGATTATTACTGGCAGGGCAAGCACAAGGCCTTTTCCTTCTTTGGCGCCGTGCCCTTCGGCCTGACCCCGTTCGAGGTGGTGCAATGGCTGTACTTTGGCGGTGGGCAGGAGCTGTGGGACGAATTGTCCGGCCAGTTCAATGTCAAGCCCCTGCTGTGCGGCAACACCAGTATGCAGATGGGCGGCTGGTTCAAAAAGGAAATTAACAGCCTCGAGGACTTCAAGGGCCTGCGCATGCGTATTCCCGGCATGGGCGGGGAAATCCTGAAACGGCTTGGCGCCACCCCGGTCACCAAGTCCGGCGGCGAGATTTTCCTGGCCCTGAGCCAGGGCAACATCGATGCCTCTGAATGGGTCGGTCCCTGGAACGACCTGGCGTTCGGTTTCTATAAAATCGCCCCCTATTACTATACCTCCGTGTTCCACGAACCGGCCGCCAATGTGGCCGCCGGCTTCAACAAGGAAGTCTGGGAATCCTTAAGCAAGAGCCAGCAGGCCATCATCACTGCCGTCGCCGGCGACAACCATCAGAAGTCGGTGGCCGAATATAACGCCCAGAATATCATCGCCCTCCGGACGCTGGTGGATAAACACGGCGTCCAACTAAGGCAATTCTCCCCCGAAATCATGAAAAGGCTGGCGGAAGTGGCCAGCGATGTGGTCCGGGAAGTGGGTGAAACCGACGAGTTGTCGCGCCGGATCTATAACAGCTATATGGAAACCCGGAAAAACTGCATGGACTGGGCGGAAATCGCCGACGAACCCTATGCCGCCGCCCGGCGCCTGCCCGAAAACTATGGCGAAAAAATTTAAATCCGCTATAACTCTCGGTAATGATAGAGAAAATTACCGGTTTCATAGATCTTGTTAACGAGAAGCTCGGACGACTGCTCGCCTGGGCTACTCTTCTATTGGTGCTGGTTCAGTTCGCCATCGTCATCGGATTCTATATCTTCCGGGACGGCAGCATTTTCATGCAGGAGAGCCTGCTCTACCTGCACAGCCTGATCTTCCTGGGTGCGGCCGGCTACACCCTGAAACATAACGGCCATGTGCGCGTCGACGTCTTCTACGGCAACTTCAGTGAAAAAACCAAGGCCTGGATCAACCTGCTCGGCACCCTGTTTTTCCTGCTGCCGGTTTCCGGTGTGATCGGCTGGTTCAGCTGGCCGTTCATCGCCGACAGCTGGGCCGCGATGGAAGGCAGTATCGAAGCCAGCGGCATCCAGGCGGTCTATCTGCTGAAAAGCCTGATTCTGGCATTTGTCTTCTTCATCCTGCTGCAGGGCCTGAGCCTGGTCCTGCACAGCCTGCGCATTATCAGGGGCGCCGAACATCTCTCTGAAGAAAAACCGGAGGGCGTGTGATGGATCCGGCCGCCCTGCTCTGCCTGCTGATGTTTGTCACCGCCTGCGGCTTTCTGCTGGCGGGATACCCGGTCGCTTTCACCCTCGGCGGCACGGCGCTGCTGTTTACCGCCATCGGTCTCGTCACCGGCGAATTCGACCCGGACTTTATCGGCCTGATCCCGGAACGGATCTACGGCACCATGACCAATGACACGCTGCTCGCGGTCCCCTTGTTTGTCTTCATGGGGGTGATGCTGGAACGCAGCAAGATTGCCGAGGAACTCCTGGAAAGCATGGGCCAGCTGATGGGCCGGGTGCGCGGCGGTCTCGGTATTTCCGTGACTATTGTCGGCGCCCTGCTTGCCGCCAGCACCGGCATTGTCGGCGCCACCGTGGTGACCATGGGCCTCCTCAGCCTGCCGACCATGTTGAAGCGCGGCTACAGCCCGGCGCTGGCCAGCGGATCGATCGCCGCCGCCGGTACCCTGGGCCAGATCATTCCGCCCAGCATCGTCCTGGTACTGCTGGGCGACCAGCTGTCCTCCGCCTGGCAGTCGGCCCAGCTGGAAATGGGCAACTGGTCTCCGGAACCGCTGTCGGTCGGCGACCTGTTCGCCGGCGCCCTGATCCCGGGGCTGGGACTGGTGCTGCTCTATATCATCTATCAGTTTATCGTCTCGATCCTCCACCCCACGGCAGCACCGCCGGTGGAAGATTCCGCACACAACCATAACCGCCTGTCGTTCGGACGGCTGATGGCCGCTTTCCTGCCGCCGATCCTGCTGATCATTGCCGTGTTGGGCTCGATCCTCGCCGGAATCGCCACCCCGACCGAAGCGGCTGCCGTCGGTGCCGTCGGCGCCATCCTGATGGCCGGCTACCGGATTGATCCGGCCAACGCCCGGCCGGTCTATGCCGCCACCTTCGCTCTGGTCGTGCTGCTGATCATGGCGCAGCTGTTCGACCTGCGCATGGGGCGCGACGGCGCCGGTGCCGGCGATAAGATCGCCATCATGCTGGCCGGGCTGCTGTGCGGCTTGGTGGTCTGGGGCATTGTGGTCAGCCTGATGCGGGCCCACGGCCAGCAGATCCTGCAGGAAGTAATGCAGTCCACTACCCGGATCAGCTCCATGGTGTTTGTGATCCTGATCGGCGCCGCCCTGTTCTCGCTGGTGTTCAAGGGCTTTTACGGCGACGATTATATCCATGAGTTTCTGACCGACCTGCCGGGCGGCAAGCTTGGGGCGCTGATCCTGGTGATGCTGGTGATGTTCCTGCTCGGCTTCTTCCTCGACTTTATCGAGATCACCTTTGTGGTGGTGCCCATCGTCGCACCGGTGCTGCTGATGATGGATATCAATCCGATCTGGCTCGGCATCATGATGGCCATGAACCTGCAGACCAGCTTCCTGACCCCGCCGTTCGGCTTTGCCCTGTTCTACCTGCGCGGCGTCACCCCGCCGGAGGTCAAGACCACCGATATCTACAAGGGCGTGATCCCCTATGTGATGATCCAGATTCTGGCACTGGTGATCCTGTGGAACTGGCCTGAACTGACCACCTGGCTGCCGACGGTAATATTCGGGTAACGCTCAGAAAGCCCTGACTTCCTTCTCCAGAATGGCCCAGCGCTCGTGATCGCGCCATTCACCGCCGATCTGCAAGTACTCCGGTGAAAACCCTTCCTTGCGAAAACCAAGCTTGCGGACCAGACGCAGCGAGGCTTCATTGTCGGGCTGGATATTGGCCTCGATCCGGTGCAGGCCCACTTTATCGACGGCAAATTCAAGCACCAGCTTCAGTCCTTCGGACATATAGCCCTTGCCGGCCCCTTCCCGGGAGCCGTAGTAACCGAGTGAGGCGCCACGCACCGCGCCCATCAGGATATTGTTGAGGTTGACGATCCCCACCAGCTTTTCATCGTCGTTGCGGACGATAAAAAAGCCCAGCACCCGCCCTTGGGCAATCCGCTTGAGATATTCGTCGAAATAGCGCGGATCTTGGGAATGGTAGATCCAGGGCGCATGATAGTCCTTGTTGTCGCGGATGAATTCCTGCCAGGCTGGCCGCAGATGCGGTCCCGGTGGATAGAGATGCACCAGCGCACCTTTTTTGAGCGGACGGGGTGGAATTATGCGAATCATCAGACCACCCCTGCCCTTGTCTTACTTGAAGCGGTTGTTCTGCGGGAAACCGTGCGGCGGCATGCGACCCACCTGGCCGCGCTTGCCCAGCCAGGGAGTAAGGTCGGTTTCGGTCCGGGTCTTGCCGCCCTTCATCTCCCAGCTTAAGCCCTCTTCCAGCTTGAAACAGATGATATCGCTGAGCGTCGCATCCTTGTATTTCTGGATGATGGCGCCGCGGCCCCGGTTCATTTCCGCCATTTCCTCCAGCGGGAAAATCAGCAGCTTGCGGTTACGGCCGATGATCGCTACCGTATCCTGGCCTTCCTCGACCTGAATGACGCTGTGCGGCTTGTTCTTGCCGTCTTCCACATTGAGGATCTGCTTGCCGTTCTTGGTGCTGGCCACCACATTGTCGGCGTCGGTCATGAAGCCGCGCCCGGCGTGGGTGGCAAGAATCAGCTTGCTCCCGGCCTTGTAGGGCAGCAGGGAAACGATCTCCTCGTCATTGCCGAGGTCAATCATCAGCCGTACCGGCTCGCCGTGCCCGCGCCCGCCGGGCAGCTTGTCTGCGCCCAGGGTATAGAAACGGCCGTTGCTGGCGAACAGCAGGATCTTGTCGGTGGTATAGGCGTGGAAGCCGAATTTGGCCTTGTCGCCTTCCTTGTACTTAATGCTGTCGTCGACGGCGACATGGCCCTTCATGGCCCGGATCCAGCCCTTGTCGGAACAGATCACGGTGATGGGTTCTTTTTCGATCATGGCCTCGATCGGGATGATTTCCGCGGTCGGCGCATCGGCGAAATCGCTGCGGCGCTGGCCGAGCTCGGTCTTGTTGCCGAACCGGGCCTTGATGCCGCGCACACCGTCGGCAATGGCGAGCCACTGTTTTTCCTCGCTGGCAAGCAGTTCCTCGAGCTCCGCCTTTTCTTCCTCAAGTTCGGCATATTCACGGCGGATTTCCATCTCCTCCAGTTTGCGCAGACTGCGCAGCCGCATGTTGAGGATGGCTTCCGCCTGAACCTCGGTCAGGCTGAAGGTTCTCATCAGCTCCTGCTTGGGTTCGTCCTCTTCGCGGATGATGCGGATCACTTCATCCAGGTTGAGGTAGGCCACCAGGTAACCGCCGAGAATTTCCAGGCGATGCTCGATCTTGTCGAGCCGGTAGCGGGACCCGCGCTGCAGCACTTCCTGACGGTGATCGAGGAAGGCCTGCAGCACCTCGCGCAGGTTCATCACCCGCGGCGATGTGCCCTTGTCGAGCACATTCATATTAAGGGAGAAGCGCACTTCCAGTTCGGTCAGCCGGAACAGGCTTTCCATCAGCACGTCGGCCTCCACGGTGCGGCTTTTCGGCTCCAGCACGATGCGGATATCGTCGGAGCTTTCGTCGCGCACGTCGGCCAGGATCGGCAGCTTGCGGTCGTGAATCAGGTCGGCGATCTTCTCGATCAGCTTGGATTTCTGCACCTGGTAGGGAATTTCGGTGACCACGATGTTATAGGCGCCGCGGCTGCCCTCTTCCACTTCCCAGCGGGCCCGCAGGCGGAAGCCGCCGCGGCCGGTCTCATAGGCCTGGACGATATTTTCCACCGGCTCGACAATCACGCCGCCGGTCGGGAAATCCGGCCCCGGGACAAAATCCACCAGCTTGCGGATCGAGGCATTGGGGAACTTGATCAAATGCAGCAGCGCATCGCAGAGTTCCGACACATTATGGGGCGGAATGCTGGTCGCCATGCCGACGGCGATACCGGTGGCGCCATTGGCCAGCAGGTTCGGGAAGTTGGCCGGCATCACCACCGGTTCCTTGTCTTCCCCGTCATAAGTCTCGCGGAAATCAACCGTATCCTGGTCCAGCCCTTCCATCAGGGCAATGGCCACTTCGGTCAGCCGGGCCTCAGTATATCGCATGGCGGCGGCATTATCGCCGTCAATGTTGCCGAAGTTGCCCTGGCCGTCGACCATGGGATAGCGCACGGCAAATTCCTGGGCCAGGCGCACCATGGCGTCATAAACCGCCTGGTCGCCGTGCGGATGGTATTTACCGATCACGTCACCGACCACACGGGCGCATTTCTTGAAGCCCGTATTCGGGTCCAGTTTCAGCAGCCGCATGGCGTACAGCAGGCGGCGATGCACCGGCTTCAGGCCGTCGCGCACATCCGGCAGCGAACGGGCCATAATGGTGGAAAGGGCGTAGGATAAATAGCGATCGCCCAGGGTATCACCGAGCGGCGCGTCAAGGATAATGTCTTCAGGCAATGTACTCATGGGATGACTATATCAATTATTTTTCCGGGTGCCACAAGATGTTGCAGGTCAGGATTATTTTTCCGCGATTTTACAGAATATAGTCCATCAGCATGTGCCGGGCCTGGGGTATTTTGCGGTTGTGGGGGCTGAGCATGTGACGTTCGAGAAAAAATTCGGTGAGGTGCAGGCCGTCGCGCACATCCTCCGCTGTCACCTCCCGGCCATTGCCACGCAGAAACGGTGGCAGGGCAAGCATCTTGTCGTGATAGGGCCGGCCTGCGGCGCGGGAGACCGCCCGGCCCGACTTGGGCGAGACGTAGACCAGGTCTTCGGTATCGCCTGTGGCGGCGCACTGGCTGAGGTCGAGGCCGAATCCCAGTTCCCCCAGCAGACCCAGCTCCCAGCGCACCAGCAAGGGGCCCCAGTCGGTGACCTCGCCGCTCCCCTCCTCCAGCACATCCAGCAGGGCGATCAGGCCGTCAAGCAGCGGTTCATGCTCCTCCCGCTCCGGCAGGCAGGTGCTGAGCAAGGCGGTGACCGCATTGAGCACCGCCAGTTTCTGCGGCTGATGCAGCAGCGCGGCCGAGCGGGACTGCAGCAGTTCCGCCTGATAGGTGCCGAGATGGCTTTCCAGCCGGCCGCGCCAGTGGACCTCCACTTCATTGCCGGGCTGCAGCGAGCCGCGCTGGCGCCGGCCCATGCCGCCCTTGACCAGCCCGCCATGACGACCGTGACCGCGTGTCAGCACCTCGATGATGGCGTCGAATTCGCCATGCTTCCTGAGTGATAAAATGATGCCTTCGTCCCGCCAGTCCATTCAGGGTCCTTTCTCTCCTTCATCCTTATCCTGTTGTATCGGGCTTGCCAAGACTATTGGAACTCCTTTCAATATGATATGATCCGGCATCAGCTAACGGAGGCCCATCCATGTCCCAGAAATCCCTGCATAACCACTATCCCATCGTCCCGCCGACCAGCAATTTCAAGCTGATGGAGGAAAACGGCCCGCAGATCATGGCCCGGGGCAAAGGCGTCTACCAATGGGACGACAAGGGCAAGCAATACCTCGAGGGCATGGCCGGGCTGTGGTGTACCTCACTGGGCTACGGCAACGGGGAAATTGCCGAAACCGCGGCCGAGGCCATGCGCACCATGGGATTCGCCCATATGTTTTCCGGCAAGAGCCATGAAGCGGGCATCAGGCTGGCGGAAAAACTGGAGCAGATGCTGCCGATGGACGACAGCCGGATCTTTTTCGGGGTGTCCGGTTCCGACGCCAATGATACCCAGGTCAAGCTGATGCGCTACTATTTCAATGCCATCGGCAGGCCGGACAAGAAAAAGATCATCAGCCGCCACCTCGCCTATCACGGGGTGACGCTCGCCAGCGGCAGCCTGACCGGCATTCCCGTCAACCATGCGCTGTTCGACCTGCCGCTCGACGGCTTCCTGCACACCGATTCCCCCTTTTATTTCCGGGACGCGATGGACGAGGAAACGGAAGAGGATTTCACCAACCGGATCCTGGAAAATCTGGATGAGCTGATCCAGCGGGAAGGCCCGGACACCATCGCCGCCTTTATCGCCGAGCCTATCATGGGCGCCGGCGGTGTGATTCTGCCGCCTGAAGGCTATTTCCCGAAACTGCGCGCCCTGCTGGATAAATACGACATCTTCCTGATCGATGACGAAGTGATTTGCGGCTTCGGCCGTACCGGCAATGCCTTTGGCTGCGAAACCTTTGACTTTCGGCCCGACACCATGAGCATGGCCAAGGCCCTGACCAGCGCCTATATGCCGCTCAGCGCCGTCGCCATCCCGGAAAGCATGTATCAGGCCATGATCGACGCCACGGCCGAGCATGGCGTGTTCGGTCACGGTTTCACCTACAGCGGCCATCCGGTAAGCTGTGCGGTGGCGCTGAAAGTGCTGGAAATTTATGAACGCGACAATGTGTTCGCATATGCAGCAAAAATGGGCAGCTACCTGCAGCAAAAACTGCAGCATTTTTCCGACCACCCGTTGGTCGGCGAGGTGCGCGGCACCGGTATGATCGCCGGGCTGCATCTGGCTAAAGACAAAGAAACTAAAAGCTTTTTCGATCCGGCGGGAACCGCGGGGGCCAAGGTTATTGCGGCCTGCGTGGACAACGGCCTGATCCTGCGCAACCTCGGCGATGTGATCGCCATCTGCCCGCCGCTGGTCATCAGCGAGGCGGAAATCGACGAACTGGTCGACAAGCTTGGCAAAAGCCTGGACGGTGCCCTGGAAGATTTGAAACGGCAGGGCTCCCTGTAGAGCACTACTTTGTTGCCGTCACGCCCATCTCTTCCACGGATATCTCATGCAGGTAGAGATGCGCTTTGCCGATCGACATTTTGAACTCGGAATAGACCGGCACCATGACCGGCACGCCGTCCACATGGCCAAACCAGATTTTCAGCGGATCGGGCTTTTTCTTTTTCGCTTCCGCCCGGCGTTTTTCCCGCTTTTCCAGAAACTCTTTACGCTTCTTCTCGTCCCTGGGCAGCGTATCGCCGGCCACCAGCCGGGTGCGGAATTCACAATAGACCGCCTCCCCCGAAAAGACCGAGTGGGAGCTCTTCCCGCGCTCCTCGATCCGCGGACAGCGATGCAGGTAATTGATCAGGAAAAAGCCACCGAAAACCTCTGTGCCGGTCCAGTCCGATTCCGGGCCGGAGACCCGCAACGCTTCCGCGCTGTTTTCCAACAAACCGACCACATAGGACAGCGGGTCCGGCGCCTTTTTCTGCTCGTCCGGCACCGGGAAATATTCATAATCGTCATCGCCGCTCATTTCCTGATCGTGACGCATGACCAGGCCGCTGTCCCGGTCATAGGTCATGCGGTTGAGGTAAACCTCGTCATCCCAGTGCCCCTTGCTTTCGTAAAGCCGGGGCATGAGGACGCCCTCCCCGTCGATGGCGCCGATGGTTAGCGAGGTATTTTCGGCGTTGCTGAACAGCCGGGCGATCCCCTTGGTATGGTAATAGCTTTTCACGCCATAGGAGTTGGGCTGCAGGCGCAATTGTGTATCCAGATCGAGCAGTACAAAGCCTGCCAGGTAAAGCTTGTATTTGGCCTTGATGACCACAGAGCTGTCAGCGGCAGTCGCCGGACTGCCGCACAACAGGATCAGAAAAAGGATCACGAGTCCCCGCATGCTTCCCCCGCCATAGAGGCGATCATCTTAATCCATGGAGGCAAGACGATCCAGCGCCGCCTGGATTTTCTCAGCCTGGACTTCACCGTCCGCCAGCTGCTGCTTTGCTTCGGCGACCACATGCTCCGGCGCCTTGGCCAAGAAGCCCTGGTTGTTCAGGCGTCCGCGAATACCGCCAAGCTCTTTGCTGAGCTTGTCCAGGTTCTTCTGCAAACGGGCCTTTTCCGAAGCAATATCGATCACCTCGGCGAGCGGCAGGAAGATGGTCGCCTCACCGATCACCACCTGGACAGCCCCTTTCGGTGCCTCGCCGCTGTGCTCTGCGATATTCTCCAGGCGCGCCAAACGGGCAATCACGTCCTTGTGGGTGTCCAGCGCCTTGAGCGACTCTGCGCTGGCGCCGCCGATCAGCATATCGATTTTGGCCCCGGCCGGCACATTCATTTCCGCCCTCGCAGTGCGGATGTCTGAAATCACCCGGATCGCCCAGTTCATTTCCTCGCTGGCGGCGTCATCAATCAGGCTTGTCGGGAGCTCCGGCCAGTCGGCCAGGATCAGGGAGGTTTCCCGCTTGTCACTCAGGCTCTGCCACAGCTCTTCGGTGATGAACGGCTTGAACGGGTGCAGCAGCTTCAGGATCTGGTCGATGACCCAGGCGGCACAGCGCCGGCATTCGTCGGCGGCATCCTGGTCCTCACCCTGGAAGATCGGTTTCACCAGCTCGATATACCAGTCGCAGAAGGTGCCCCAGGTAAAGTGATAGATCGCCGCCGCCGCGTCATTGTAGCGGAAGGACTCCAGCGATTTCGTAACCTGCTCGGCGGCCTTGACCGCCTCCCCGACAATCCATTTGTTAACGGTCTGGGCGGCAGAGGCCGGGTCGAACTCGCCCTTGCCAAAGCACTCGTTCATTTCACAGAAACGGGCCGCGTTCCACAGTTTGGTGCCAAAGTTGCGGTAACCTTCGACGCGCTTGTCCGCCAGCTTGATGTCGCGGCCCTGGGCCTCCATGGCCGCCAGGGTAAAGCGCAGGGCGTCGGCCCCATATTCGTCGACAAGCTCGAGCGGATCAATCACGTTGCCCTTGGACTTGGACATTTTTGCGCCATGCTCATCGCGGACCAGAGCGTGAACATAGACAGTGTGGAACGGCACCTTGGGCTTGCCGTCCTCATCCTTCATGAAATGCAGGCCGTCCATCATCATCCGGGCGACCCAGAAGAAAATGATATCGAAGGCGGTGATCAAAACATTGGTCGGATAATGCCGCTGCAAAAACGGGTCATTGTCATCGGGCCAGCCGAGGGTGCCGAACGGCCAGAGCGCAGAGGAAAACCAGGTGTCCAATACGTCCGGATCCCGGGTCAGCTCTACCTTTTCACCGTAATGCTTTTCCGCCGCGGCCTGGGCTTCTGCCTCGTCATGGGCGACGAAGATCTCACCATCCGGACCGTACCAGGCCGGAATCTGGTGGCCCCACCACAACTGGCGGGACACACACCAGGGTTCGATATTGCGCATCCATTCGAAATAGGTTTTTTCCCAGTTTTTCGGGATAAAACTGGTGCGGCCATCCTCGACGGCGGCAAGCGCGTCCTTGGCCAACTCGCCGGCATTCACATACCACTGGTCAGTGAGCCAGGGTTCAATGACCACGCCGCTGCGGTCGCCGTAGGGCACCATATGGACGGTATCCTCGACCTTGTCCAGCAGGCCGAGTGCATCCATGTCCGCCACAATCAGCTTGCGGGCTTCAAAACGGTCCAGGCCGCGGTATTTCTCGGGGGCATTATCGTTGATCCGGGCCAGGTCATCAAAGATGTTGATCTCTTCCAGGTCATGGCGCTTGCCGACCGCATTGTCGTCAAAGTCATGGGCCGGGGTAATTTTCACCGCGCCGGAGCCTTTTTCCGGGTCCGCATGCTCGTCGGCGACCACAATCAGCTTGCGGCCGACCAGCGGCAGGGTCAGGGTCTTGCCGATCAGGTCCTGATAGCGCTCGTCGTCGGGATGAACGGCCACCGCCACATCGCCCAGCATGGTTTCCGGACGGGTGGTGGCGACGGTCAGATAGCGTCCCTCTTCCCCGTCGACCGGATATTTGAAATGCCAATAGTGACCGTTGACCTCTTTCTGTTCCACCTCCAGGTCGGAAATGGCCGTGCGCAGTTTCGGATCCCAGTTCACCAGACGCTTGTCCTTATAGATCAGGCCGTCGCGATACAGCTCGACAAAAACCTTGAGTACCGCATCATGGAAGCCTTCATCCATGGTAAAACGCTGGCGGCTCCAGTCGCAGGACTGCCCCAGACGGCGCATCTGGTTAAAGATCATGCCGCCGGATTCTTCCTTCCACTGCCAGATCCGCTCGATGAATTTTTCCCGGCCCAGGTCGTGGCGGGAGATGCCTTCCGCATCCAGTTGGCGCTCAACCACCATCTGTGTGGCAATGCCGGCATGGTCCATGCCCGGCTGCCACAGGGCGTCCTTGCCACGCATACGTTCAAACCGGATCAGGATGTCCTGCAGGGTATGGTTCAGGGCATGGCCGATATGCAGGCTGCCGGTCACGTTCGGCGGCGGCAACACAATGGTATAGGGTTCTGCATCCGCGCGCTCCGGGCGGCCGCCCTGAAAGGCGCCGCTGTCTTCCCAGGCGTCATAAATTCTTTTTTCCGCTGTTGAAAAATCGAAGGTTTTTTCCAGCATATCGGGTCTTCCGTATCGTCTTTTGTCTTTTATCAATGGGCGGCGAAAAAAAAGAGAAGAGCCTCATGGGCCCTTCTGCCTTTCTGACCGCGGCTAAAATAGTCGGCCTTACTCTAAAAATCCACCCCTATCATGGTGCTTTTGTTCAGGGTTTCTTGGTCCGGGCCAGCCGCGCGATTTCCTTGGCCACCATCCGTTCAACAATGGGCGGCAGATTGTCGTCCAGCCAGACCCTCAACATCGGCTTCAACAGCTCGCGCACCAAGTCTTCCAGGGTGTTCCCGGAACCTTCATATCCAGTGGTCAGAAGGGCGGACAGCTGGCTGAACTGTTCCATGGCCTCGAGCGACGGCTCTTCGGACATAAGGACGTCGCCTCCCGCTGCCGGGTCAACGTCATCAATATCCATAGCGGCAGCAACCGGTTCAGGCTCGGGTTCAGGCTCGGGTTCAGGCTCGGGCTCGGGTTCGAATTCGGCCTCGAACTCGTCATCGATTTCCAGTTCGATATCCTCGGGCTCCTCTTCCACAAGCTCGGTAAGTTCCAGGACCTCTTCTTCGGGTTCCGGTTCCGGCTCCGGCTCAGGTTCAGGTTCCGGCTCAGGTTCCGGTTCGGCAGCAGCCTCTTCCGCCGGTTTTTCCTCTTCCTCGTCCTCCGAAATAATTCGGCGAATCGAAGCAAGGATTTCCTCCATACTTGGTTCTTCTTGGCCGTCCGTTTCGCTCATTTTTTTATCGTCTCACTAGATTCTGGAGCCGTCCGGTGCTCCCCATTTGCCCGCTCTAGGGTGTCAGTTTTCCTTTTAACAGTACACCTTTATTGAATTATGGCCGATTATCAAGGTTTTTTCACCCCTCTTTATACAAAAAAGCCGTCGGCGGGGAATATCGGCCCGTCGACAGCGATTTTAATCATTTACCGGGCCTGCACCCGCTTATTCTTCCCCAGAGCCAAATCCGTACAGCTTACCGTCCACACGATCGGTATTCTTGCGGGAGTCATAATAGGCCGCTTCCAGCTGAAGATCCTGCGCCGTCAGCTTGCCCATAGCCTGCAGCAGCGTAAAGGCGGCAACGATCTGGTCGCGGCGGGAGCGGACATTCTCGACACGAGAGGTCAGCAGCTCCTGTTCGGCATCCAGAACGTCCAGTGTGGTACGGGAGCCCACTTCTGCTTCCTGGCGAACACCTTCAAGGGCAATCTCGTTGGCTTCCACCTGGGAGCGGGTGGATTCAATGCGGGCTGAAGCTTCGCGATACCCTTCCCAGGCATTTTGTACATTCTCCCGCACCTGGCGCTCCGCCGCGATGACTTCAAGGCGACGCTGACTTTCCAGCTGTTTGGCCTGACGGATACGGGAAGACTGGGCGCCGCTCTGGTACAGCGGAACCGTCATGCGGGCGACCACTTCCTTGGACGTCACATTGGTGGTCACGGTGCTGGCATCCCATGACTTGGCATAACTTGCCTCCAGGCTTACTCTCGGGCTCAGGCCGCCATACTGGCTTTTCACGTTATATTTCGCGGCCTCTTCCACATATTTGGCGGAATTCAGGGTCGGCGAATAGCGCAGGGCCATATCCAGGGCGGCATCCTCGGACGCCGGCATTGCCGGCAGGCCCTCAATTTCCTCCAGCGTTGCCGGCGCGTCGCCGACCACCCGCATAAAGGCGGACCGGCTGGCGGTCAGGTTAGCTTCCGCCTGAATCCGCTCCGTGATGGCGCCGGACAGGCGGGCCTTGGACTGGGCCACATCAGTTCGGGTAATCTCCCCGACCCGGAACCGGTCCTCGCTAGCCTCGAGCTGACGCTGCAGAACCTTGACGTTATTTTTAGTCAGTTCAAGCACGGCCTCGTCGCGCTTCACATCCACATAAGCTGAAACAGCCTGCAGCAGGACCGACTGCTCGGTGTCCAGCAGGCTCTGGCGGGCCGCTTCCACTTCCTTACGGGCCTGCTTGGTAGTATTGACGGTCTGGAAGCCGGTGAAGAGATTCTGCTGCAGGGTAATGCTGGCAGATTTGGGATAAATTGTTCCACTCCGACCGAACAGGCTGTCGGTCTGCGTATCCTGATAGGATACACTGCCGTTGGCAGTGATATTGGGCAACCAGCCGGACCGGGCCTGGTTGATATTTTCGTCCGTGGCCCGAAGTGACGCCCGTTGCGCCTCCAGTGTCGGGTTGCTCATATAGGCCTGGGCCAGTACTTCATCAAGTGTCTCGGAATTCGCCGAAACGGACATCCCCAGACAGGTAAGGGCAGATACTGCGACTCCGCATAACGATTTTTTCATATTATTCTTTCCCTGGTGTATAGGGACTTCCATCCCCTTTCCCAAAAGTAATGCACGCCCCTCACTACCCCATAAACATTGATAAATTATTGTGCTCAATCAATAAATTGTCCCCGTGCACAATAATGGAGGCAGAATTCAGCTTCAGAAACTGAATTCGGCTTTCTTTGCAAATGCCGCCAACGGCGGTATCGCGGCATCAAAAAGGATGCGCACGCCGCGCACCTTGTCCTTATACGTCACCAGACAGGCTTTCCCGACGCCACGATCATTAAGCACGCAAACAACCCGTCCCTCTTCAGACAGCTGATCGAGGATCGCCTCCGGAATTTCATCAACCATGCCGTTGATAAAAATCAGATCATAGGGGCCCTGTTTGGCCAGTCCAGCGGTAACGTCACCCTTGACGACCGCCACATTGTCACAGGCTTCCTCAGCCAGGACCGCCGTTGCAGAGTTGACCAGATCCTCATCTTCCTCAAGGGCAACCACGGCCTCGGCCAGGCGTCCAAGAATGGCGGAGGAGTACCCGGTGCCACAAGCGATATCCAGCGCCAGGTCGGTCGGCTTGACGTGGGCTTCGCTCAACAGGCGGGCAAAGACCATCGGCTCCATCAGATAACGCCCTTCAGCAACGCGGATGTCTTCATCCACATAAGCGACGCCAGCATAGGCCTTGGGGACAAATTTTTCCCGGTTCACCGAAGCAATCGCCTCGATAACACGCTCATCCGTAATATTGTTGGGACGAAGCTGCCCCTCGATCATGCTGCTTCTGGCCTGGGCTGAATTAGTCATTTGAAACGTTCCTAAATAATATTGGCCTGTTTTTCGAATTGTTGATGTCTATATATAGTCTTGCGCTGCGAATGACAACATTCTCTCGACAAGAGAACCATTCTTATCGACAAGTTTCATTATTTCATTCATATCTGCGGAAAAACAGGAAAAAATCCAGGCGGGCTGCAAAAACAGTCATATGTAAAAAGCGCTTGCTTTTACGGGTCAATGGAAATAAAAGTCGTCACACCTTGGTGCGGTGGCGGAGTGGCTACGCAGCGGATTGCAAATCCGTGTACACCGGTTCGATTCCGGTCCGCACCTCCATTCCCCTACTCTCCGCAAGATATGGAATGGCCGTCCCGGTTCAGGCGACGGACAGCATGGTCTGCTCGGCGGAAACATATTCCCTGTCGTACAGGCTTTCGGATGTTGAATTATAGAATTTCTTGATCATCTTGCAGCCGTCGATGCCGTTTTCCCGGATCTTGAGAAAGACATCATAGCCGACGGAGGGACGTTCCCACAGCAGCATGTTCCAGTTTGTTTTCCGCTGGGCAAAACGGATAATCAGTTTCAGCGCCCGCATGGGAAATTCCAGGGCCCCTTTCAACAGGGCATCCCCTTCCTCCGTAACCTGGACCACCGTAAAAAAGATATAGGGGATCCCTTTCGCGATCTGGGCTGGCGTTACCGGGGACTCATAGACCCGTAAAATGCCGATTTTCTGATCAAGCCACTCAATATGAACCAGATCAGCGTCAGGTGACGTTAAATTCATTCCAAAAAAAATCCTTAAATCAAGCCATCAACACATTCGTGCCTTATCACAGCTAAGTGATAAAAATGTCCGAAATATGTTCGAAAAAGCTAATTCTTTGAAATACAACTATTCCGGTAAAACTGTAAAAAGTCTAGGCATTCCAGCCGCCCGGCGTCAACGACTATGAATCATTATTGACAACGTTCTGATATAGTCTTTA
Source organism: Emcibacter nanhaiensis (assembly GCF_006385175.1). Taxonomy (NCBI): domain Bacteria; kingdom Pseudomonadati; phylum Pseudomonadota; class Alphaproteobacteria; order Emcibacterales; family Emcibacteraceae; genus Emcibacter; species Emcibacter nanhaiensis. Next base: position 121,773 of record NZ_VFIY01000004.1, on the reverse strand, counting down.
TTTACAATCGGTTATAGTTAACTATTCTTAACCATGCCATTTTGCGACGCTCTCGAAACCTCGACAAACCAGAGACTCGCACCCGACTCCGGCTTGTTTCTCCCGTTGATCCAGCACTGGTGATTCTGATTGCATTTTTTTGAATTTTTCTGTTGGCAGAGCTTTTTTCTCTCTGTATAAGGTGGCCGTCGGCACGCAAGTCCGGCATCTGCCATGATCCCCGATAGCTCAGTTGGTAGAGCAGTAGACTGTTAATCTATTTGTCGCAGGTTCGAGTCCTGCTCGGGGAGCCAATACCAAAAGGGTCCGCCTGAACAGGCCGGACCCTTTTTCTTTTCTTCACGTCCCCTCTGGACCCGCCGCTCTAGTGTGCTATAGTGCGCGCCCAAAAGGGGATTTAGCATGAATAACGTCATCAGCTTTGCCCGGGCCAAAAAACAATTGGCCCGCAAGGCAAAAGAAAAACAGGCAGAGGAAAACCGCGTCAAATTCGGCCGCACCAAAGCGGAAAAGGAATTCGGTCGCAAATCCACCGAGCTTGAGACCAAGCGGCTGGACCAGAGCAAGCTCGGCAGCGACGAAGAAGAATAACCCCTACTCTTCCCCCTCTTCAGATTTCGGCCCCTCATAATAATCGGGCAGGAACTGTTTCACCGCCGGTGACGTGGTCGCCCAGGCATGGCAGGTGTTGAGTACCGGCGGACGCTGTCTGGGCCGGGTGAGGTCTTCCCCTGCCTCTTCCGCCTTTTTCATCAGCCCGGGCGTCATGGTCTGCATGGCCGCGGTGCCGAGCGGATAGAGAAGTTCGGTGATATGGGTGCAGCCCGCCACCCCGCCAACTCGCTCGCGGATATGTTTGCGCCAGCCGGCGCCGATCCTGACCCCGATCAGCCTTTTATAGGAGGAAACAATGGCGGGACACATTTCAAACGGACTATTGTCGGTCACTGCCTCGATATCCTGAATGACATAATTGTCATCCAGGGTCAGGCGTACCCACATTTCGTGCACCGGCTCACCCGGCTGGATTTCGCCGCGCCACTGGTTTTCAAAGGCATAGGTCTTGGTGTCCGTCATATGCCCCTCGATATCCCACAGCCCGTCGTCGCGCTCATAGCCGGTGTAGGTGATGGTCCTGGTATGCAGGTGCTTGCGGGGGGCGGGGCTGGAAAGTGGCATCGGTGATCCTCTATACTGGTCTTTAGGATATTATCTCAGCACATGCCCGGGCGGTCAAACGCTGGATATGCATAGTCCGGTAGGGATGATATACGGAATCTTTCTGGCTCTTTGAAGCAAATTGCGGTATGTGAGGCCTGTTTTTAAGGAAAGAGGATCAAATGTCCGAGTCAACTGCGGAACCGAAAAAAGCTGTTGTCCTGCTCAGTGGCGGGCTGGATTCGTCCACCTGTGTCGCCATTGCCCAGAAGGAAGGCTATGAAGTCTATGGCCTCAGCTTCAGCTACGGCCAGCGCCATACCATTGAACTGGACGCCGCCAAACGGGTGGCGCAAGCGATGGGCATCAGGAAACATGTGATTGCCAATATCGACCTGGCGGCTTTCGGCGGCTCCGCCCTGACCGATGATATTCCGGTGCCCAAGGACCGCAGCCACGAAGACATGGGCGCCGATGTCCCGGTGACTTATGTGCCGGCCCGCAATACCATCTTCCTGTCCTTTGCCCTGGGCTGGGCCGAGGTGCTGGGCGCTGACGATATCTTTATTGGCGTCAATGCCATGGATTACAGCGGCTATCCCGACTGCCGGCCCGAATTCATCAAGGCCTATGAAGTCATGGCCAACCTGGCCACCAGGGCCGGCACCCAGGATGCCCGGCATCTGACCATCCATACGCCGCTGATTGACATGACCAAGGGGGAGATTGTCAAAACCGGGCTTGCGCTCGGCGTTGATTACAGCCAGACCATAAGCTGCTATGATCCGGATGAACAGGGGCGCGCCTGCGGCCATTGTGATGCCTGCCAGCTGCGCCTGAAAGGATTTGCCGAAGCCGGCACCACTGACCCGGTCGCCTATCAGGACTAAACCGAATATGACCTATACCGTCAAGGAACTGTTTTACACGCTGCAGGGTGAAGGCGCCCAGGCCGGGCGGGCCGCCGTCTTCTGCCGCTTTGCCGGCTGCAACCTGTGGAGCGGGCGCGAGGAAGACCGGGCAGCGGCGGAATGCACCTTCTGCGATACTGACTTTGTCGGCACCGGCGGTCCCGGCGGCGGAAAATTCGCCTCAGCGGAAAAACTGGCGCTGGCCGCCCGGGCGCTATGGGACAATGAGGCTGACGATAGCGGCATCCCCTACATCGTCTGTACCGGCGGCGAGCCGTTGCTGCAACTTGATGCTCCCCTGATACAAGCCTTTCATGCCAAAGGTTTTGAGGTGGCGGTGGAAACCAACGGCACCCTGCCCGCCCCTGCGGACCTGGACTGGATTTGTGTCAGCCCGAAAAGGCTCGACAAGCTGGAGCAAACCAGCGGCCACGAGTTAAAACTGGTCTATCCGCAGAAGGACATTTCCCCTGAAGACGTGGCTCATCTGGACTTTGAATATTTTTTCCTGCAGCCGATGGACGGGATCGGGGCGGACGCCGAGACCACGCGCCTGGCCAATACACAAAAAGTGGTGGAATACTGTCGGCGTCACCCGAAATGGCGCGTCAGTCTGCAGACTCATAAAATACTTGATATTCCCTAGGCGCGATCAGGATTTGCCCGCCATGGTCTTGGCGGCGGCAAGCAGAGCCTCGCGGATATCCTTCCAGTCATTCTCGCCAAGGGCGTCAATGAATTCCTGCTGTGCTTTCATCCAGTAAGGCACCACATTGCGGATCGCCTCAAGCCCTTCCGGTTCGAGGGTATAGGAGGCATATCTCTTGCCCCCGGAATATTCGATGGAAATATATCCCCGGTCCGCCAGGGTTTTGACCATCCTCGACATGGACGACTTTTCCATAAACATGGCATCCGCCAACTGGCTCAGCGTCATTGTGCCGTTGTGGGCAAGTTCCAGCAGGATCACGACCTGCGTCGATCGGAGCGAACTCGGATCAAGAATTGTATCAAAGCGTCTCGTTACTGCGCGCGAGGTTTTACGCAGTCCCAGGCAGGCACAAGTTTCTAAGGCCTCCGCGATCAAGGCCTTTTCTTCGGTACTCGGATTCATACTACCAACCATCCTGTTGTCGACAGTGGAGATGGAATTTTGTTTGTAACACTGTCGGTTCTGGGAACTTTACCTTAACGTAAAGGGAACTTCAATCATTACCTGCATCTACGAACATTTTAACCCCTTCCGCGATAGGGCGGGACGCCCTGGTCCGGAATCCAGACGCCTTCGGGCGGCTCACCGGTCTGGAAAAACACGTCAATCGGGATGCCGCCGCGCGGATACCAATAGCCGCCGATTCTCAGCCACACCGGCTTCAGTTCGTCGACCAGCCGTTCCGCAATACCGACGGTACAGTCCTCGTGGAAGCCGGCATGATTGCGGAAGGAATGGAGGTAGAGCTTGAGTGATTTACTCTCGACCAGAAGTTCGCCCGGCACATAGTCGATCACCAGGTGGGCAAAATCCGGCTGTCCCGTGACCGGGCATAGCGAGGTAAACTCGGGACAGGTAAAGCGCACGAAATAGGCGGATTCCGGCCGGGGATTTTTCACCTTTTCCAGAACGGCCTCGTCGGGATTCTCGGGAAGTTGTGAACTGCCGCCCAGTTGGGAGAGACCCTGATAGACTTCTTTTGACATTTCCTTGTCCTCAAAATCAGAAATTAGCGGACGCCGAAGTCCGCAAAACTATTCTTTGACTTATGACTCCCTTTTCCCTAGAGATCAAACCATGAAACATTATTGCCTGAAACGAATGTGTATTTCCCGAATTATGAGCCCGGTTTTCGCGTAAAACCGGGAAAAGCCCGTTCGGGCGTTGCCATTTTTCAAGAAATCACTCGTTTACAGGAGAACGCACATGTCGTCGCGTCTGAATTGTTTCCATCATACCGTCCATTTTTCCCTGACAGCAGAAAACACACCGGGATCCCTGCCCCGCATCCTTGCGGTTTTCGAGCGGGCGGGGCTGTGCCCGCAGCTTGTAAAAGCCAGTCATTTTGTTGACGGCCTGCTTGCCGTTGATGTCTATACTGAAGGCGTGGAAGAGCATCTCCAGCAACGCCTGAGCGGAAAACTTTCCGCCCTGGTCGGTGTTTCCCATTTACGCCGTGAAGTCATCCTCGGCGCGGGACAGGCAAAACTTGCATCTTAACCCTTGCGGCGATGGGTGCCGGGGCTTATTTATAGGACATTCAAAAAAGCATAAGGTTCAACTATGGATATCCGAGACGGTTTCGTCGGGGTTATTGGCAATACCCCTCTCATCAAACTGAAGAAAGCCTCTGAAGAAACCGGCTGCACCATTCTGGGCAAGGCCGAATTTATGAATCCCGGTGGCTCGATCAAGGATCGGGCGGCGCTCTATATTGTACGGGATGCGGAAAAGAAGGGCCTTCTGAAGCCGGGCGGCACAATCGTCGAAGGGACCGCCGGCAATACCGGCATTGGACTTGCCCTGGTCGGCAACGCCTTGGGTTATAAGACCGTCATTGTCATGCCGGAAACCCAGTCCCAGGAAAAAAAGGACATGCTGCGACTGTGCGGCTGTGACCTCAGGCTGGTGCCCGCCGTGCCTTACCGGGACCCCAACAACTATGTGAAATACTCCGGGCGACTGGCTGAGGAAATCGCCGCCACCTCGCCCAACGGCGCCGTCTGGGCCAACCAGTTTGACAATACCGCCAACCGGGACGCCCACTATTATGGCACCGGACCGGAAATCTGGAACCAGACCGACGGCACCATAGACGCCTTTACCTGTGCGGTGGGCAGCGGCGGCACCCTGGGCGGCGTTTCCATGGCACTCAAGGAACGCAACAAGGATGTCAAGATCGTCCTTGCCGATCCCATGGGCGCAGCACTGTTCAATTATTACAAGCACGGCGAGTTGAAAGCGGAAGGCTCGTCCATCACCGAAGGCATCGGCCAGGGGCGGATCACCGCCAACCTGGAAGGTATCGAGGTGGATGACGCCTACCAGATTCCCGATGCGGAGGCCCTGGAAGTGATCTTCGACCTGCTGAAGCATGAGGGGCTGTGCCTGGGCTCCTCCAGCGGCATCAATGTGGCATCCGCCATCCGGCTTGCAAAGGAGATGGGCCCCGGCCATACTATCGCAACCGTACTCTGCGATAACGGCGCCCGCTATCAGAGCAAAATATTCAACCCGGAATTCCTGAAGGAAAAGGGACTGCCCTGCCCCGACTGGCTGTAAGCATAGTGTCTCGAGGCAACTTGACGAGGAAACTGACATGATTGACGAGAAAAACGCCCTGGTAAGTACAGACTGGCTGCTGCAACATCTCGAAGCCCCGGATGTGCGGGTAGTGGACGCCTCCTGGCATTTGCCCTGGGCGGAGCGTGACGGCAAGGCCGAGTATGAAGAATCCCATATCCCCGGCGCCGTCTTTTTCGATCAGGAAGAAATCTGCGATACCGACAGTCACCTCCCGCACATGCTGCCGAGCCCGGAAAAAATGTCGAGCCGGATGCGCAAGCTCGGCCTTGGCGACGGCATGCGGATCGTGGTTTATGACAACAGCGACATCCGTTCTGCCGCCCGGGTCTGGTTCATGCTCAAGGCCTTCGGCCACCGCGATGTGGCGGTACTGGACGGCGGCTTCCAGAAGTGGCGGGCCGAAGGCAAGCCGACCGAAGACATTCCCCCGGTGCCGGGGCCGAGACATTTCACCGCCCGCTTCAACGCCACTCTGGTGCGCGAACTGGACCAGATGATGGAAAATCTCAACAGCAAACGGGAACAGGTCGTGGACGCCCGCAGCGCCGCCCGCTTCAATGCGGAATCCGAAGAACCACGGCCCGGCATGAAATCCGGTCATATCCCCGGCAGCCTCAACCTGCCCTACGAACGGCTGTTCAATGAGAACGGCACCTATAAATCGCCTGAGGAAATGGAGCAGGTCTTCGCGGATGCCGGCGTCGACCTCAGCCAGCCCATCGTCACCACCTGTGGCTCTGGCGGCACAGCGGCGGTCTTGTGCCTGGCTCTGTCCATGATCGGCAACCACCAATATGCGCTCTATGACGGATCCTGGAGCGAATGGGGATCCCACCCGGATACGCCGGTTCACCCGGCCTGAGGAAAGTCCTGCCCGATGAAGAAAGAAACCAGACTGGTTGAAGCCGGACGCAAAAAACAATGGACCGGCGGCGTCGTCAACCCGCCTGTCTACCATGCCTCCACTGTTGTTTTCGACACTGTCGCCGACATGCGCGAGGCGGTGCGCAACCGCGCCAGGAGCCACATGTATTACGGCCGGCGCGGCACGCCGACCCATTTTGCCCTGCAGGATGCGATGTGCGAACTGGAAGGCGGTGTGGGATGCGCGCTGTACCCCAGCGGCCTGGCGGCGGTGACCGGCGCCATGCTGTCGTTCCTTGAAAGCGGCGATCATCTGCTGATGGTCGACGGCGCCTACGAGCCGACCCGCACCCTGTGCGACGGTTATCTGAAAAATATGGGCGTGGAGACCACCTATTACGACCCGCTGATCGGGTCCGGGATCAGTGAACTGATCCGAGACAATACCAGGATGGTGTTTGTGGAAAGCCCCTGCTCCCTGACCATGGAAGTGCAGGACGTCCCGGCCATCGCCAAAGCCGCCCATGACAAGGGCGCGATCGTGCTGATGGACAATACCTGGGGCACCCCATTCAACTTCAAGCCGTTCGAACACGGCGTGGATGTTTCGATCCAGGCGGCAACCAAGTATATCGTCGGCCATTCCGACGCCATGCTCGGCACCGCGACCGCCAATGAAAAATGCTGGGACCAGCTTCGGGAAATGAGCCTGCAGCTCGGCTATTGCGCGGCGCCGGATGATGTCTATCTCGGCCTGCGGGGGCTCAGGACCATGGGCCTGCGCCTGGAACAGCATGAGGAAAATGCCCTCAAAGTCGCCGACTGGTTAGCGAGCCGGCCGGAAGTGGACCATGTCCGTCACCCGGCGCTGGAAAGCTGCCCGGGCCATGAATTCTTCAAGCGCGACTTCCTCGGCAGTTGCGGCCTGTTTTCCTTCGTTATGACCGACAACTATAAGGAAAGCCAGCTCACGCCCATGCTCGACAATATGGAACTGTTCAAGATGGGCTTCTCCTGGGGCGGCTATGAAAGCCTGATCCTGCCGGCGCATGGTCTCGATAAAAACCGTACCGCCGTCAAATGGCAGGCCAAGGGCCCGCTGGTGCGGCTGCATATCGGCCTTGAGAATGCCGACGACCTGATCGAAGACCTGGAAAAGGGTTTTGCCCGGATCGACAACTAGCCTCAGGCCCGCTGCAGGCAGGCGATCCGGGTCACCACAAACGCCACCGTGGCCGACAGCACAATGGCCGGCCCGGTGGGCACATCCCAGGTTGACGAGACAAATACGCCGCTGATTACCGACAGCACGCCAATCAGCACCGCCAGTCCGACCATCACCCCCGGACTGCGGGCGATATTGCGCGCCCCGGCGGCGGGGATGATCATCAGGGCGGTGACCAGCAACACTCCGGTCACTTTCAGCGCCAGCGCCACCAGGGTGGCGATCATCAGCATATAGATGATCTTGGTGCGGGTCACCGGCACGCCTTCAACCCGCGCCAGGTCCTCATGCACCGTGGCCGACAGCAGGTTTTTCCAGATCAGGGCCATGATCACCAGCACCGCCAGGCACATGGCCGACAGCTGATACAGGTCGACGGTATCAATGGCCAGGATATCGCCGATCAGGAAAAACATCATGTTCTGGCGCACGCTTTCCTGCAGCGCGATCATGATCAGGCCGATGGACAGCGCGCTGTGGGCGAGAATGCCGAGCAGGGCATCCGACGACAGGCTGCGGTCACGTTGCAGCAACAGCAGAAACAGGGCCACCGCCGCGCAAACCAGGATCATGACAATTGGATTGGTGGTGCCAAGGGCAAAGCCGAGCGCCACCCCCATCAGGGCGGAATGGGCCACGGTATCGCCGAAATAGGCCATGCGCCGCCACACCAGGAAACAGCCCAGCGGCCCGGCGGCAATCGCCACCAATATTCCCGCCGCCAGGGCATAAAGGATAAAATCGTCAATCGCACTCAGAAAATTGTAGATAATATTGTCAGTCATGATCGCACGCCTCGTCATGGGGGCCGGGCACGATATTGCCCCGGCTGTCATGATGGTGGTCATGATGGTGGGTATACATGGAGATATTTTCGGCACTGCCGGCAAACAGGGCATGATAGTCCGGATTGTCGCGCACGGATTCCGGCGCGCCCTGGCAGCAGATATGGTGATTGAGGCAGATCACCCGGTCGGTGGCCGACATCACCAGATGCAGGTCATGGGAGATCATCAGTACGCTGCAGCCGCGGTCGTCCCGGGTCTGCTTGATCAGGCGGTAAATCTCCTCCTGCCCGGCAATATCGATACCCTGCACCGGCTCGTCCAGCACCAGGAGATCGGGGTTGCCGAGCAAGGCCCGGGCCATCAACAGACGCTGCATCTCGCCGCCGGACAGCCGTTGCACCGGGCTTTTGCAGAACCGGCTGAGCCGGACGGTCTCCAGCACCTCGTCGACAGCTTCGCCTGTCACGCCGGGACGCAGCTTGAGGAAATCCTCCACCTGCAGCGGCAGGGTGTCATCAATGGCAAGTTTCTGCGGCATATAGCCGATCACCAGCCCCTTTTTGCGCCCCACCTCGCCGCTGTCCGGCGCCGTCAGGCCAAGGGCGATTTTCATCAAGGTGCTTTTACCGGCGCCGTTTGGCCCGATCAGGGTGACGATTTCCCGTGCATCCACGCTCAGGTCCACATCCTGCAGCACGGTCCGGCCGCCGAAGCTTTTGGTGATATTTTTCAGGTCAAGAAGAGTGCTCATCGGGGTCACGTCAGCGGCAGCTGTCACAGAGCCCCATGATTTCAAGCATGCTGTGCTCGCAGGTATAGCCGTTGTCCTCGGCCACTTTGGCGATTTTATTGTGCAAACCCTTGTCGTTGACTTCCTTGACCGTGCGGCAGTTGCGGCAGATCAGGAAGTGGCCCTGGTGTTTGTGAGAGGGATCCGGACAGCCGATGAAGGCATTGAGGGATTCGAGCCGGTGCACCAGCCCCTCCTCGATCAGGAAATCCAGCGCCCGATAGACGGTCGGCGGCGCCACCCGTTTCTTGCCTTGCTGGCTCAGCATGTCCAACAGCTCGTACGCGGTCACCGGCTTGTGCCCGCGCCACACCAGTTCCAGCACACTCCGGCGCAGCGGTGTGAAACGGGTTTCCCGCTGGTCACAGATTTCCCGCGCCGTCTGCAGGGCCTGTTCGATACATTTGTCGTGATCGTGCTTATGAGCTGCTTGTGTCATTACTGGCTGTTCTTGTATTGTTATGGCATAACATTTAGGTAATAGTGGCCTGAGACGCAACCAATTTCAAGTCTTCAGGCATAATTGAAATTAAATGACTCAAAACCGGTAACCGCCCATGACTTATCCCCTGTCCGCAAACACCATCGAAAAGGCCCTGGCGGCCATCAGCTTCAACGACGACGGCCTGGTGCCGGCCATCGCCCAGCAGCATGACACCGGCGAGGTATTGATGATGGCCTGGATGAACCGGGAAGCGGTGATCGAGACCCTGAACAACGGCCGGGTCTGTTATTTTTCCCGCTCGCGGGAGAAGCTGTGGCACAAGGGCGAAAGCTCCGGCCAGGTGCAGACCCTGAAGAATTTCCGCATCGACTGCGACGGCGATACGCTGTTGCTGCTGGTCGACCAGGAAGGCGTCGCCTGCCACACCGGGCGGCGGACCTGTTTCTATACCGAAGTCACCGACGAAGGGCTCAAAGAAATCGCCGAGGTGGAAAAATCGCCGGAGGAGCTCTACGGCTCCTCCGACTGATCACGTTTAGCTTTCCAGCTGATCGCCGAGCGGCAGCTTGCGAATACGCTTGCCGGTGGCGGCGAAGATGGCGTTGCACAGCGCGGCGGTGACCGGCGGCACACCGGGCTCACCCACCCCGCGCGGCTTGTCGTCGCTGTCCACCAGATGCACGGTGACGTCCGGCGCCATGTCCATGCGGGTCAGCAGGTAATCATGGAAGTTGCTCTGGTCCACGGCGCCGCCAGTGGTGGTCACTTCCGAATAGAGCGCATGGGACAGGCCGAAGATCACCGCCCCTTCCATCTGGGCCTTGACCCGGTCCGGGTTGACATAACGACCGCAGTCGACGGCGATATCCACTTTCGGGATGCTGAGCCCCCCGTCCTTGACCGCCACTTCCATGGCCACGGCCACATGGGTCAGGAAGCTGTAGTGACAGGCAATGCCGAGGCCGTGCCCCTCGGGGACCTTACGGCCCCAGCCGATACCGTCGGCGGCCAGGTTCAGCACATTCTTCAGCCGGGCGGTCTCGAACGGATAATCCTTGCCGCTTTCGCCGTAATTGAATTTGGCCGGGAAGTCATCCACCGGCACCAGATGGTCCGGGGATAGATACTCCAGCAGGAACTCCTTCGGGTCCTGCCCGGCTGCATGAGCCAGTTCGTCAAGGAAGGAACCAATACCAAAACCGTGCGGGATATTGATGACCGAACGCAGCCAGCCGATGCGCAGGTTGGTCCTGGCCTTGCCGCAGGTCATGCGCGTGTTGGGGAAATTATAGGGCAGGTCTACCTGCCCCTGCCCCATTTCAAACGGGCTCGGCTGATCGGCTGCCGGATTGAAAATGGACAGGATGCTGGGGAACACCGTGTTATGGTCCCAGGCCGTAACCTTGCCGTCCTTGTCCAGCCCGCCTTTGAAGTGCTGGGCGCTGATGGCATGGAAATAATCATGGCGAATGTCATCCTCGCGGGTCCACACCACCTTGACCGGTTTGCCGGTCTTTTGCGACAGATAAGCCGCCTCGGCGCAGAAATCCGGCTTGGATTTACGTCCGAAAGCGCCGCCCAGCAGGGTCACATGCGCCGTGACCCTGGAGCGGTCCGGCATTGGCTGCCCCTTGTCATTGGTGGTCATATAGCCGAGGGTGGCGGCCACCACATCCTGCACCGACTGCGGGTCCTGAACACAGGCCCAGATTTCGGCGCCTTCCGCCGTGACACTGGCGAGCGCCGCCGGCGGCTCCATCGGCACATGGGCATAGTAAGGCATCTGGTAACTGGCTTCGATCACCCGGTCTGCCTCCCCCAGCGCCTTGTCCACATCACCTTCGGCCCGGCCGGTATAGACACCCGGCATTTTCGCCGTTTCCAGCAGTTGCTTGTGCAAATCGACACTGTCAGGATGGTCGGCGCCAGCATCCCACTCAATGTCCAGCGCCTCGCGCCCCTTCATGGCGGCCCAGGTGCTGTTGGCCAGCACGGCGACGCCGCCGACCGGGTTGAACATGGTCGGCACCGACACGGCCGGCATTTCGATCACGTCGATCACGCCCTTGACCTGGCGCGCCGCAGAGGCGTCAAACGACTTGACCTTGCCACCCTGCACCGGCGGGCGGGCAACCAGGGCATAGAGCATGCCGTCGATCTTCATATCCTGGCCGTACATGGCCCTGCCGGTCACCATGTCGCCAAGGTCGACGATCTTGACCGGCTTGCCGATATAGGTGAATTCCGCAGGCGACTTGAAGGTCAGTTCCTCAACCGCCGGCACCGGATCTTCCGCCGCCAGCACCGCGGCCTCGCCAAAGCCCATTTCTTTATTGCCATAAGTCAGCTTGTGCATGTCCACCTTGACGGCGCTGGCCTCCACGCCCCATTCCCGGGCCGCGGCCCGCTGCAGCATCAGGCGGGCCATGGCGCCCATTTCCCGCATTTTGACATAAAACCAGCGCACGGAGCGGGAACCATCGGTATTCTGGTCGCCAAGCCGCGCGTCGCCGTCGGCCTGAATCACTTTCACTTTGGCCCAGTCAGCGCCCAGTTCGTCGGCGACAATCTGCGGCAGGCCGGTCTTGCTGCCCTGGCCCATTTCCGAGCGATGGGCAGTGATCAAGACGGTGCCGTCCGGTTCAATGACCACAAACAGGTTGGGGGCGAGCGGCTGTTCCCGGCCGGACATGGCCCGGGCCATGTTAAAGCCGCCCATCTGGACCGTCAGCACCAGGCTGCCGGCGGCAGCCCCCTTGAGAATGGAACGTCGTGTAATCTGGTTCATTTGGACGCCTCCGTTGCTGATTTAATCGCTTTGCGGATGCGCTGGTAGGTGCCGCAACGGCACAGGTTGCCGTTCATATGGTCGACAATATCCTGGTCGCTCGGATTGGGATTGTCCCTGAGCAGGGTCGCGGCCTGCATGATCTGGCCGGACTGGCAATAGCCGCACTGGGGCACATCATGGTCGGCCCAGGCTTGCTGCAGCGGATGATCGCCGGTCTCTGACAGGCCCTCGATGGTGGTCACTTCCTCACCCTCCAGGTCTTCCATGAAAGTGAGGCAGCTGCGCACCGCCTCGCCCCCCACATGGACCGTGCAGGCGCCGCACTGGCCGACACCGCAGCCGAATTTAGTGCCGGTCAGTCCGGCCTCGTCCCTGAGATACCACAGAAGCGGCATGTCCCCGTCACCGTCATAGGTGCGGCTTTCGCCATTGAGCTTGAATTTGGTCATTTTTACCCATCCAGAATTGATATACCCGTTGCTGGTACGTCATAGCACAGCCCCCGGATTATTTGAACAGGTTATCGGCAAAAAAGTTTGCTACACTAACGTTTTTTTTGAGGCTGCAAATATCCGGCATATGAGGTCCACCCGGCGCACCATTTCAGAGCTCGCTCGGCTGTGGCTCGCCGCCGCCGCGCCGGGTATGGGCGCCCAGCAAAAACAAAGGAATCAGCATCAGCACCGCTGCCGAGGAGACACAGATAATCAGGGCGTAGCGGAGTGACAGGATACCGTAACTGTTATACAAAAAATCGCTGGCCAGCCCGATGGCAAAAGGACCAACCCCCTGCCCGATCACAAAGCCGACCATCATGGTGATCGCGGAACCAGTGGCGCGATGTTCCTCCGGCGCCACATCCTGGACCGTCGCCCACATGGCCCCGACCGGCATGGCCATAAAGAAGATCGCGAGCCCGACCAGCAACGATGCCGATGTCACGTTACCCGCGAAATAAACGCTGATTGACAGGGGGATGGCGATCAGGATGGTGCCGACGATAAAATAGTTGCGCCATTTTTTCTCCCGCCGCATGAGCCAGTCTGCCGCCAGGCCACCGCCGACGCTGCCCGCCAGCATGCCGATCCCCTGGGTCAAAGCGAGACTCACGCCAAGCTCGGCCCGGGTCACAGCAAAAGTGCGTTCGAAATAGGCCGGAATCCACTGGCCGACGCCAAACCCCAGAAAAATCACAGACGACATCAGCAGATTGACGCCGATAAAGATCGGCATCCGCACCAGTCTTTTGACGGCGGACAGCAGGTTTTCCGGCGGCTGGTCGCCAGGCAGGGACTCGGCCCGGGCCGGAAAAATCCCACCGGCCAACAGCATCACCAGCGCCAGGACAACCCCGGGCACCCCCATCAGGACAAAGGTCCAGCGCCAGCCCACCGCCGCTTCAACCACCCCGGTGACAAACAGCGCCAGCATGATTCCCACCGGACCGCCGGCGCTGAAGACCGCCAACGCCATGCTGTGCCGCTCGGCCGGAAACACCCGGGCCAGGGTGGCATGTCCCGCCGGCGCCACCCCGGCCTCACCGGCGCCGACCCCAAAGCGGGCGACAAGCATATGGAAGAAATTCTGGGCCACGCCGCACAGCGCCGTCATGGCGCTCCAGACCAGCAGCGACCCGACAAAGACCTTGCGCACACCCCTGGTGTCGGCGAAGCGGGCCATCACCAGGCCGAACAGGGCGTAAAAGGCGGAAAAGGCAAAACCGGTGACAATGCCGATCTCGGTATCGGACAGGTCCAGCTCCATCTTGACCGGCTGGATCAGCATGGCAAGGACAAAACGATCCACATAGCTGATCGCCATCGCCACGGTCAGCAAGGCCAGAATGATCCAGGCCTTGCGGCTGACCTTTACCGAAGCCCCTGAAGTTGCAGCAGACGTTTCCATACCCAATCCTCCCACGCAAGGTACAAACCTACACTCTGGCATGCAAGTATTCCAGTCAAAATATGACCGGCGTGTGGTCGCGAACGGCAGGGGCTGATCGCCATACAGAAAGGGCTCAGCAGAATATCCACTAAGCCCTTGAAATACATGGCGACTCCGGCAGGATTCGAACCTGCGACCTACTGATTAGAAGTCAGTTGCTCTATCCAGCTGAGCTACGGAGCCTTTATTCTGTTCTCTAGCCTTTGAAGGCAAACGCATCCGCGTAGGATTTGATGCGGGGCTTGCGCACATGGGGTTCGATCACCTCATAGTCAAGGCCGTTCTTTTCCGCATAGGCAATGGCATGCTCGCGGCTGTCAAATTTGAGCCTGACCTGGCCGTGCATGTCGCCGGATCCGGTCCAGCCCATCAGGGGGTCCAAATGCTTGTGCTGTTCCGGGCTGTATTCCAGCACCCATTTGCTGGTCTTGCGGGTTCCGGACTGCATGGCGTTCTTGGCCGGTTTGTATATGCGTACCGTCATTTTTTCACCTGTCACCGTTGGCTCAATCGTTCTCAGTTGTTTATCGCAAAGCCCCCTGAAGGGAAAGCAGAAAAATCGCCTGCGGCTTGTTTAATCGGGAAAAATTCGGAATTTTCAGAGAAGGATGGTCGGGGAGACAGGATTCGAACCTGCGACCCTCTGGTCCCAAACCAGATGCGCTACCAGACTGCGCCACTCCCCGGGTCATGGCGGGTTCATACTTGATCCCCATGCCAAGGGCAAGCTTTTTTACGGGTCGGAGCGTTTTTTACCGCCTGGGGAAAACCATCGGGGGGAAAGCCATCGGCGGAAAACCATCGGGCGGCAGGTTACTTCGCCGCAGAATGTGCGAAAGCCTCATGTCGGAGCCGGTCCCCGACCTTGATGCCAAGTTCGCGGGAAAGTCCGCCCCTGATTTCCAGAACCGCCAGCACCGGATAGCGCGACGGAATACGGGTCAGGGAAAGCGGTGTCGTTGAATGGGCAATATTGACGATTTTGCCACTTTCATCCACGAACAGCATATCAAGCGAGATGAAGGTGTTTTTCATCCACATGACCACCGGCGCCACCTCGTCAAACAAAAACAACATACCCTCGCTGTCAGCGAGCGCCTCTCGATACATCAGCCCCTGGGCCCGATGGGAGGGTGTCGCAGCCAGTTCCACCCGGAAGCCATGGCTCTCACCCCCGCCCTCAATTACAACCTCTGATTGTGTTTTTTGAACGGTTCCAAAATCCTGTCCCGCCACCTGCCCAATCGAACCGGCCCATAAAACAAGGACCAGAACAGGCAAGATCAGAACAGCTGCCACACCTTTGGCAAACCTCTTGTCTTTTCGTAATGCGACTGGAAAAATAGTTCTTGTCATCCGCCATCCCTTCACTGGCAGGATGTCAGAAAATTCCGGCAATTAAAAGGCAAGTTTGATCAGCTGAAGGATTTAATGGCCTTGACCATCAGACCACGGTCGCCTTCATCAATGGCGACCTGAACGGTCTGTCCCGGCACAAGGTGGTCCATACCGAAATGACGCAGGATTTCCATATGGATAAAGATGTCCTGACCACCGTCGCCGCGATTTACAAAACCGTAACCGCGCACCCGGTTGAACCATTTGACGGTCGCTTCAACAAACTCAAGCTCGCTGATATCGATATTTTCGTCAATGCGGGAGGCCGGGTTTTCGCTTTTTTCGACAGCCGTCGAAAGATCGTATTCGAGGATTTTTACGGCCTGACGACCCTTGGGGCGATCCGCAGAAAGACATTTGACCGTGGCGCCCTCTGGCAGGGAGCGACGTCCAAGTTCCTTCAAAATGGAAAAATGAACAAGGATATCACCCTTGTGATCGTTGGCATCGACAAAGCCGTAGCCCTTGACGGCGTCAAACCACTTAACAGCTCCGTCCACCTCTTCAAAAGGCTCCGAATTATTCTGGATCTTCTGAGCCTTTTTTTCCTCTATTTCCGCCCCGGCATGACTGTCAACATTTTCCAGTTCTACCTGCGCACCAACTGCAGCACCTGACTCCATTGTACCTACTTCCCGTGTATTCTTCCCCAAAAGGTAATTTGTACATTACTCTCAATTCAACGATCTAATAATAGCACGTATTCGAAGAAAGGCCAACCATAGGTTTAAAAATATTACAAACCCCTAAAGAAAAGGCAGGATTGTAAAAACCCTGCCTAATGTTTGATTTTTCAATTGTTTTGCGGATCTTTTAGTCCCGCATATACATCAGTGATGTTCACCCTCAACGTTGAGCTCGGCTTTGCTATGATGGGTAATCATGCCGGTTTCATACATGTGATTGGTATAGGGGATGAGCAGATAGATTACCGCCATCAGCCCGACAATGGACATCACAATCGTATAGGGCAGCGCCATGATCACCATCCGTACATAGGACAGGCGGATCAGCGGCGCCAGAGCAGAGGTCAGCAGGAACAGGAATGCGGCCTGACCGTTCGGGGTTGCGACACTGGGGATATTGGTCCCGGTATTGATTGCCACCGCCATCAGGTCAAAGACATCACGCTCGATCAGGCCATGCAGCAACGCATTGCGGACCTCGGTGATATAGACCGTCGCCACGAACACATTGTCGCTGATCGCCGACAGAACGCCGTTGGCGACATAGAAGCCGGCAATTTTATGGGTGCCTTCAAGGCTGAGCACATAGTCAATAACCGGTTTGAACAGTTCCTGGTCGTTGATCACGGAGACGATGGCGAAGAAGACCACCAGCAGCGCGGTAAAGGGCAGCCCCTCTTCAAAGGCCTTGCCGATCTGATGCTCTTCGGTGACACCGTTGAATGCGGTCAGCAATACGATGACGGACAGGCCGATCAGGCCCACTGTTGCCAGGTGGAACATCAGGCCGATCACCAGCCACAGGGCGACAATCCCCTGTACAATCAGCGCGGCCTTTTCGGCGTTGCTGCGTTTCGCGGACTGTTCCGCATCATAATCCTGGAGAATATGACGTACTTTTTCCGGCAGAGTGGCGCCATAGCCGAACATCCCTGTTTTCTCCAGCAGGAAGCAGGTCATCAGGCCGCACACCAGGACCGGCATGGTCACCGGCGCCATGCGAATGGCAAACTCGACAAAGTTCCAGCCGGCAACACCACCGATGATCAGGTTCTGGGGCTCACCCACCAGGGTGCAGACGCCCCCCAGCGCCGTACCGACAGCAGCATGCATCATCAGGCTGCGCAGGAAGGAACGGAACTGTTCAAGGTCGGAACGGTGGAGCTCTTCCACGGACTCATCAGAAGAATGATCATGTTCGTGATGAAAATGTTTGCCTGACGCCACCTTATGGAAGATGGCGTAAAAACCAACGGCCACAGTAATCACCACGGCGGTCACCGTCAGGGCGTCGAGAAAGGCCGACAGAACAGCCGCAACGAAGGAAAACAGCAGCGAAAGGGTAACCTTGGAACGAACCTTGAGCAGGATTTTGGTGAAGGTGAACAGCAGCAGGTTCTGCATAAAATAGATACCGGCCACCATGAAGACCAGAAGCAGGATCACTTCGAGACCGTGCCTGACTTCATAAAAAACACCACCCGGAGTGGTCAACCTCATGAACAAGGCTTCAAGCGCCAGCAGCCCCCCCGGCAGCAGCGGATAGCATTTCAAGGCCATCGCCAGGGTGAAAATAAATTCAAGCACCAGGATCCAACCGACCACATAAGGTCCGGTTTCATGACCGAGCACCGCATACAAAAATGGATTAAGCATTAAAAAACCGAGAATGGTCAGCTTGTACCATTCCGGGGAATGGCCCATAAAATTTTTGACCAGACCTTGCGTGAGGGTTCTTACCATCTGACTTACTACACCTTCCAAAGATTTATCCAATTTTCCCTGATCAGGAAAGGCTCCGCTCTTACATACTGATACAAGCCCCCCAAGATCAAGCGAAACCGGAAAAAATCGGTATGGATTCGCCATTTGCACGGTGCAAAAAGGCTGGACATCACTTTTGTGATCGATTAAGGCAGGCAGAATGATCGACAAACTCTATCAGAAAGCCATTCTCAGTCAGGCCGCCCGGGCAACGGGCCATGGCCGCCCGGCAGATTCGGATATCAGTTATACGCTGCAAAATCCCCTTTGCGGCGACCGCATTACCGTGCATCTGAGCCTGGAGAATAACCGGATTTCGTCGATGGGCCATGAAACCAAAGCCTGCGTGCTGTGCCAGGCCAATGCCGCCCTGTTGGCGGAAACGGCACCGGGAGAGACCGTGGAAAGTCTCGAACAGGTGCAGTCTCTCCTGCTGGAAGGCCTTGAGAGCGACGCCCTGGAAAATGTCGATTGGCCGGCGGAAAAATGGCAACAACTGTCAATTTTCTCGCCGGTGGCGGAACATAAAAACCGCTACAGGTGCGTGACCCTGCCCTTCGAGGCCCTGATCCGGGCCATGTCCGGGGAAACCGATGATTGAGGGTTAGCATTTCAGGCCTTTGACCACCAGAAAATCCAGCGACCAGCACCCCGCTCCCTTCGCGACGAGCAGGAGCAGCGCTGCCGCCCATAAACTATGATCAGGCCAGAGGTACGGGAAGACAAACAGCTGGATCACCAGCGTCATACCCAGCATGGCGAGGGCGGACAGGCGAGTAAACAGCCCCAGGGCCAGAAGGACCGGTAACGTCAGTTCTGCCAGCAGGGCCAGGTGAGCGGCAATCCGGGGAGCAAGAAACGGCAGGGCATAGTCATTTTCAAACAGGATGTAGGTGAAGTCGGACACCGACCAGTTCAAACTGGCCACCGCCCACATTTGCTGCAGGGAAAAATTCGACACGTCTGCATCGATGGTTATCTTGGTCATGCCGGAGCGCCAGAAAATACCCGCCATTCCCAGCCGGGCCAGCAAAAGTAGCAGGGGCGCCGGAATCTTTTCGAACATTTCCGTAATCCGGTGCCATTTCTGAACAGGCACCCGCTGTCCCAGTGTCATGTTATTATCCTTCCATTGGAAATTTCCGTTATCAGTCGTGACGTGAAAATCAGGCCCAGCGCCTCCGGCAGCCTGAAATCAGCCTTTTCCTCACAAATTTTCTCAACCGCCTGGCCCAGGCTGTGCCCGGCCTTGAGCAACCGGACAAAATCAAACACGTCCTGTTCAACGCTGATGGCTTCCACATGCCATTCCGGGCGATAGAGGAGGATATGATCGGGGCCGTCATCCAGATCGACTTCCTGCACAACAGCCCCCTCATGCCTGTTGGCTTGCCAGATGCGGCGCAACGGGTAGCGGCTGGAGACCAGGGACAGGGACGGCAGAAAAGTAAAATAGAGGTCCCCGGGCGAGGTCATCTCCATTCCGGACAGCTCCGCCGGACCGAGCGGAACCGCATTGCGACTATGCAGGGCCCGGTTCCAGGCGTTTTCCAGTCGGGCCATGTCCTGCAGATAGCCGTAGTCCTCAAGCTCCTCGATACCGGCGATAAAATCCGGCAAATGCTCTCCGTATTCAGCCAGCACCGGGGACTCCGGCGGACAACTCTTGATGTAGCGACGCGCCAATTGCCTGAAAAAAGCCGGCCCCACCAACCGGCACAGCACGGGAAAATTATCCGCCAGCGCCGCCTCCAGCGTGATCCGGCAGTTATTATAGTGAATCATCAGTCGTTCGTCCGCATGCCGGCCCTGGTTCCGGACATGCCGTTCGAGCGGGGCCGCCGCCCCCTCCAGGAGGAAGTTTTTGAATTTTGCCTGAAGCCGCGCCAGTTTCATTGTGCGGCTTCCCGCCCGGCCAGGGCATTCTCCGCCCGGCCCGCTTCCTGCAGCAAGGTCATCAGCGACGGGATATTGCAGTCCCACTCGACAAGGGTCGGCCGTGCGCCGATACAGTCCAGCGCCAGGTCATAGAGCTGCCATACCCTGCCGCAGACATTGCTGCCGTGATCATCGATCCGGATAATCCGGTCCTGCCACTTCTTTTCCGCATGGCCGGCCAGGTGATATTCGCCGACATGGCGCGGCGTGATCTGCCTGATATATGCCGCGGCGTCGCCGCCGCAATTCCAGCAACTGACGTAAATATTGTTGATATCCAGCAGCAGCCCGCAGCCGGTTCTTCTGCAAACCTCGTTCAGAAATTCCGGTTCTGATATTTTGCTCAGATTATACTCAAGGTAGGTGGAGGGATTTTCCACCAGAATAGGGCGTCCCAGGGTTTCCTGCAGGTGATCAATATTGCGGCAGATGATGTCCAGCGCCTCTTCCGTATAAGGCAGCGGCAGAAGGTCATTCAGGAATTTGCCGTCAACGGTGCTGAAGGAAACATGCTCCGACACCAGGTCGGGCCGGTAACGGTCCACCGCTCGCCGCACGCGCTCAACATGATCCGGGTCGAGCCCTGCGGCACTTCCCAGGGAAAGACCGACGCCATGCATGGACAGCGGATAACGCTCCCTGATCCACTCCAGGAAATAATGGGCAAGCCCCCCTTCCCCCATGTAATTTTCCGTATGGACCTCGAACCAGCCGACATCGGGCCGGGTATCAAGGATTTCCTCAAAATGACAGGATTTGAGCCCGATCCCGGCCGAAGCCGGGACCGGCATGTCCACCAAGTGAGGGTTGGACGCGGACATGATGCTGTTCATGGGGATCCGTCCGCCGGGTTATTTTTTCGGTGACGTGCTGCCGCCGACCAGTTTTTCACAGGTTCCTTTGGGCAGTAATATCCAGGCATCGCCCTGGCCGTCGACTTTTGAGGTCCCCGCGCAGGAACTGGTCGCTGTCTGGCAATCGTTCTTGCCGGCCTTGACGACGCCATAGCATTTTTCGGTTTTATTTTCGCCGGCCTGTGCCGATGACGTGGATCCCGCCATGGCAACTGCCGCCATCAGCGCCGACGCCAGCAGGGTGGATGTAGTTTTAACGGTGGTCTTGTTCATTCTCTTTCCTTCTTCAATGAGCGATTTTCAGGGAGCCGCAGGAAAACTTTTTTCCCCGGAACTCCCGGGCAAACCGGTACATCCTGTTTCCCACAATTGCCGTGAAGAGGAAAATCACAGTTCATCACATTCCCTGTGAAATTTTGTGAACTGCCGTGAAGTCAGCCGACGTGAGCATACTCAAGGGCGCAGACCAGTCCCTCGGCAATCCATATCTTGAGATATTCCGCCGCCTTCATGGGGGCCATGTCCCCGTGATAGCTCCCCAGAAGTCCGCATAGGACCGGGAAGTCCGCCCCCCGGCGCGCCCGCGCCAGGACCTCTGCTTCATCTCTCTCCAGAGAGCGGAAGTAGCTCACCATCTCACTACGCCACTGAATGACTGCAGTGGGGGTGTCATTTTTCTCCGGATGGATAGCCTCCGGTTCTCCGCCCTCATTCATCCGGTTTATCGCTGACCACAGAACGGGGACATTCCAGTCGAAATAATTCAGGTTCAGGGACGGATGAAACTCAAACCTCAGAGTGGTCCAGGCGCCGGGGTCGAGGGTGCCAACCTCTTCTACCGTGACCGGCGATATGTCCGGCGCATCAAAGGCGTCGATAAAGGTCCATTCGAACCTGGCCATCTCGGCCAGGAAAGGCTGCCCGCTGAAGGCCCCTTCCTGCAGATACTCCGCCAGCCGTTGACCGAAAAATCGCAGAGAGGGATGTTGCGACGGAAATGCCGCAATATACCCGTTGCACAGATCATGAAACTGGTCGTCGCCCAGCAGGCTGTGCAGGACCGGATAATCCTTTTCCAAAGTCTCGCGCAGCCTGGCGCCATAGGCATAGGCATAAATGGCGAGGCGTTTTTCCGGCGTGATCCGTCCGCCCTCGGCGATTTCCGGCAGTAATTCCTCTGCTCTTTCCATCACCGCGCTTTTGAACATTTTCTGCAGATCCGCCAGAGACGTCATGACAGCACCTCCGCCCCGATGGCCCGGGCCATGTCCAGTTCCGCCAGCAAGTCGGCCAGCGGCGGGATATTGTCGTCCCGTTCAATCATGGTCGACACCGGTCCGAACAGCTCCAGCGCCTTTCGGTACAGGTTCCAAACATCCCCCGGCACATCCTGGTCGTGGGTGTCCACAATATAGTCGCCGTTATTCTGATGACCGGCCAGATGGAACTGCCGCACCCTGTCGGCCGGCATTGCTTTTAAATAGTCTATGGGATCGAATTCGTGATTAAAGGCGCTGACGAAGATATTATTGATATCAAGCAGAATCAGGCAATCAGCCCGATTGGCCAGTTCCGCCAGGAACTCCCACTCCGTCATGTCCGACTTCTTGTATGTCAGGTAGCTGGACACATTTTCCAGCAGGATACGGCGACCGAGAAAATCCTGCACCTGATTGATACGCGCCGCCACATGGTCCAGGGCATCTTCGCTGTAGGGCAGCGGCATCAGGTCATGCAGATTATGCCCGCCCTGTCCGGTCCAGCATAAATGATCAGAGATCCAGTGGGGATCGATGCGATCAGCCAGCTTTTTCAGGTCCCGCAGATAGTCCAGATCAAGAGGATCGGTGCCACCGATAGACAGGGAAACCCCGTGCATGACCAGCGGATATCGTTCCGCGATCCGGTCCAGGTAATAGAGAGGCTTGCCCCCCGGCACCATATAGTTTTCCGAGATGATCTCGAACCAGTCAACGTGATTTTCCACGGCCGGTCCGCCGGACAGAATCTCCTCGTAATGATCCGTCCGCAGCCCTAATCCATATCCCAGAAAATGTTCTTGTGTCATGGTATCCATAAAAATAGCGGCCCCTGTGAAGCCGCTATTTTACGTCTTTAAAATATTCGCGGAACGATTATTTTTCGACCTTGCCGCCGATTTTCTGGCAGGCTTCTTCAGACATGACGACAAAGCCCTGCCCCTTGCAGGCAGCGTGGCCCTTGCAGGCGTTATTTGCCGTTTTACAGTCATTGTGGCCTTTGCAGGCGTTCACGCCGTGACATTTTACTTTCGCACCCTCGCCGGCGGTTGCCGTGGCAGGAGCAGCGGCAAAGAAACCGGCTGCAGCCACGGCCATGGCCAGCCCGGCTGTTTTCATAGTTGTGCTCATTAGTAAGTCCTTTTCTGATGTTGATGCATATACTTGTTTGTTAGCCATCAACACATAACAAAAGCACCCAGGCGGATACAGTCACAGCCGTTCACAACTTTGTGTAAACGACTAGTGCGCTCTGTCCTGTTCCGGCAGTCCGTAAAAAAAGGGGCTCAGGATATCGCGAAGTTCCCCGCTCTCATACAGGCGCGCGACAACCGCATCAAACTGTTTCAGAAACCGGCGGTTTTCAGGCGTATCGACACAGGCAAACCTTTCAGGAGCCGTGAAGACAGGCTTCTTCTCGTCAAATATCAACTGGTCCATTTCCTCAGCAGTTGCCACGAGCGGCAGATCAGGAAAATACGACAAAATAGCTTCCACACGACCGAATAGCAGCAGGTTGAGATTCTGGCGTTCGGTTTCCACACCAACAAGGCTGGCGGCCTTGTCCAGGCCGGTAAAATCATATCCGTACCCATTGACAATCCCCACTCTCAGGCCGTCAATTCCCCTGAGCGGTTCGCCATTATCCTTTTTCAGAGTGACCAGATGGCCCAACGCCTGGTTGAAGGGGACGGTAAAAATAAAGCCTTGGCCCTCCGGCGCCCTGTAATCCGGGAACAAACAGGCCCCGTGCGATTTTTCGAATTCCCGCATCAGGCGGTTTCCGGGATAAGCCTTCAAAATGATGTTCAGACCTGTTTCCCGGCTCACCCTGTCCAGCAGGGTATTATATTTCGATCCTTTTGAATTGCCGATCAGCCCCTCAATATCCAGGCTGTAGATAACAATTGAGCCCTTATCTTCCGCCCGGACGGAAGAGCTGGCAATAACTCCGGCAAGTAATATGAGGAAAATCCTGAAAACGGTGGCTATAGGCATAAAAATCTCTGACAAACTCTTCCATATCCCATGAAAAGTAAACAACTACCCAGAAATGCAGCCCTGATTTTTTCTTATAATAACGCATTCGATATTGCTTTTGGAAGACCTAAAGTAGGCCGGAATAATAGTTGCGACCAAAAATTAAAAATGCATAATTAATAATAATTCTTATTTACATTATCAGAAATCGCTGTATATTGAGACTCACCAACAGGAACTGGCGATACTCAGTGGGGAGCATCCCTGATATTGCCGCGGCGGACGCTTCTTTTTTGGTCTTTTTAGAATCTTCCGCCGTCCTCCGGTTGGTACATATACCCTATGAATACCCTGACCTGGCATATGCCCAATCCACCCATCCAAACCCAACATATGCCAGGTCCCTCCCCCCCCTTTTACACAGTGACCGCTACGGGAATTTTCCCTGTATTATTCATTAGATATTGCTTTTGTAGTCATTTTGCTAATAATCAAATTTACTCTTTATTAACTATAAACAGGGAACAACCCAAAGGACCCCCGCTATGGAAGAAAATGTAGAACAAGTGCAAAAAACAGTGATGGAAAATATGGATACCATCATGTTTTATGTTGAAACCTACGGACTGAATGTCCTGTTTGCCCTGTTGACCCTGATCGTCGGTTGGATCATCGCCAACTGGGCCCGCAACGGGACGAGGAAACTGCTCAGCAAGAGCGAAAAAGTCGACGCAACCCTGACTTCCTTTTTTGCCAGCCTGGTCCGCTATGTCATCCTGATCTTCACCTTGATCGCGGTCCTGGGCCGGTTCGGCGTGGAAACCGCCAGCCTGATCGCCATCCTCGGTGCCGCCTCCCTCGCCATCGGCCTGGCTTTGCAGGGCACGCTCAGCAATGTGGCCGCCGGCGTCATGCTGCTGATCTTCCGACCGTTCAAGGTCGGGGACTTTATCGAAGCTGCCGGCCATGCAGGATCCGTTAAAAATCTCGGCCTGTTTGTGACCGAAATGGCCACCGGTGACAATATCCAGATTGTTGTTCCCAACAGCGCCATCTGGGGCTCTTCCATCAAGAATTACAGCCACCATACCAACCGTCGTGTGGACCTGGTCATCGGCATCGGCTATGACGACAATATCGATGACGCCATGAAGGCGATCGGCGAGGTCCTTGATGCCGACGAGCGCGTGCTGAAGGATCCCGAGGCCGCCATGTTTGTCGGCGAACTTGGCGACAGTTCCGTCAATATTATTGTCCGGGCCTGGGCGGCCAACGCCAACTACTGGCCGGTGAAATTCGCCCTGACCAAAAACATCAAGCACAAGCTGGATGAAAAAGGCATCAATATCCCCTATCCGCAGATGGATATGCATGTCATTTCCATGCCGAGCCAGGGCTAAAAACCACTATTTCAAATAGCGTTAAGCCGTTCGTCGCCAATTTCCAACGGCTTATCGCAAACAGATACCAATTGTATAATTTCCCCTGTATCCCGGATGATGAGAACAACCTAAGGACATCATCCAGGGACAGGGGATTGACATGAATTGGACAGAGAAAAGCCTGAAAAACCCGGCCGTCGTTGCCGTTATCGTGGCCATTATCTTTCTTTTCGGCGCCTTCAGCATCAGCAAACTGCCGGTCCAGCTGTTCCCCAATATCGAATACCCCCAGGTTTCCATCTGGACGCCCTGGCGGGCGGCCTCCCCCACCGAAGTGGAGTCTGAAATCACCGAGCCCCTTGAGGATATTCTCCAGGGCATTCCCGGGCTCGAGGAACTGAATGTCTATTCCAACCAGGGCGGCGCCTGGGCCAACCTTCAGTTCGGCATTTCCACCAATATGGACAAAACCCTGCTGGATGTTATCAGCCGGCTCAACCGCATGCCCCCCCTGCCCGCCGATGCGGACCAGCCCGTCCTGAACATGGGCGGCGGTCAGGACAGCGACCGGCTGATTTATTATTTCATCCAGAAACTGCCGGGTAACTCGAATGATGTCGAGGACTATATGCAGTATGTCAACGACACTATTATCCCGCGGATTGAATCGCTGGAAGGCGTGGCCAGGGTCGACAATGAAACCAATATGCCAGAGGAAGAGGTCCAGATCATTTTCGACCCCTTCAAGGCGGCGCAGCTGAATATCCAGATCCCCCGCGTGGCCCAGCTTGCCGGCCAGTCCCGTGATGTGTCCGGCGGCACCATCGAGGAAGGCCGCAAGCGCTATACCCTGAGGTTCCAGGGCCGCTATACACCGGAATATCTCAGCAACATGATCCTGGACTGGCGCGACGGCACCCCGATCCGCCTGGGCGATATCGCCGACATCAAGGTCCAGCGCGGCACACTGACCGACGTGGGCATCCAGAACGGCAACCCGGCCCTGTCGCTGAATATTTTCAAGGAGCCGGGTGCCAATACCCTGGCCACCATCGAGCGGGTCAATGCTCTGGCGGACGAACTGAATGAAACCATCCTGAAGGAAAAGGGCCTGACCATGCAGAAGTCCTTCGATCCTTCCGTTTTCATCAAACGGGCGATCGGACTGCTCAGCTCCAACCTTCTGATCGGTGTGGCTTTTGCCGTCGGCATCCTGTGGTGGTTCCTGCGCCAGACCCGGGCCACCTTCATTATCGCCACCACGATCCCGGTCTGCCTGCTCGCCACTTTCATCGTCCTGCAACTGACCGGCCGCAGCCTCAATGTGATTTCCCTGGCCGGTCTTGCCTTCGCCACCGGTATGGTGCTTGACGCCGCCATCGTGGTGATGGAAAACATCTGCCGTCTCCGGGAAAAGGGCCTCAAGGATACCGACGCCTGCCAGGTAGGCGCCCAGCAGGTCTGGGGCGCGCTGCTGGCTTCCACGGCGACAACCGTGGCGATCTTTATCCCGGTGCTGTTCCTCGAGGATGTTGAAGGACAGCTGTTTGCCGACCTGGCCCTGACCATTGCCATTGCCGTCAGCTTCTCGCTGGTGGTGGCGGTGACGATTCTGCCCGTCGCCAACAAGCACTTCATGCACGGCAAGATGCCGGAAGACCGCAACAAGGCCACCTGGAAGCGCATTTCCGCCGGCATCATGAAAGTCACCAATACGCCGAGAAAACGCTATGGCTGGATTTTCGGCCTGATCGGCCTGTCGCTCCTCAGCAGCTGGCTGATGTTCCCGAAAATGGACTATCTGCCGCCGGTGAAACGCGACGCCGTGGACATGTTCCTGCAGATTCCTCCCGGCACATCGTCCGACGTGTTGCGCAACGAAATCACCGCCACCATTGTCGAACGGCTTGATCCCTATATGAAAGGCGAAAAACAGCCGGCCCTCAAGAACTATTACATCCTGACCTGGAACGGCGGACAGGGCGGCACCATCGGCATCCGCGCCAAGGACCAAGGCATGGTTAAGGAACTGGAAAAAGTCGTCAAAGAGGAAATCACCGCCGGCCTGCCCGATGTCCAGGCCTTTGGCGGCCAGGGTAACCTGTTCGGCGGCTTTGGCGGCAACGGCAGCATCGAAATTAATGTCCAGTCTTCGGATGAAGAGGTTCTCGCGAAAGCGTCCGCCAGGGTCACGGAGTTGATCCGCGAGGTCATGCCCGAGGCCATGGTCCGGGCCCAGCAATCCGGCGAACAGACCCAGCCGCAGCTGATTATCACCCCTAACGACCGCCGCATCCAGGAAGCCGGCTGGAGCCGAAATGAAGTAGCCCGGGTGGTCCAGACCCTCGGCAGCGGCCTCTATGTTGGTGAATATTTCGACGGCGACAAACGGATGAACATCATCCTGAAAACCGCGCCCGGCGAAAATGGCGAAGATATTGCCGCCATTCCGCTGGCCACCACTAGCGGCGGCATCATGCAGCTTGGCGAACTGGCCAATGTGGAGGCCACTGTCGGCCCGCAGTTTATCAAACGCACCAACGGCCGCCGGACCATGAGCATCGACGTGGTGCCGCCCAAAGGCATGGCGCTGCAGGAAGCGCTGGAAATCATCAGGGAAAAAGTCGAGCCCGCCGCCCGGGAAGCCCTGGGTGAGGAAGGCAGCATCATTTACGGTGGTAGCGCCAACCAGCTCAAACAGGCCGTCAACAGCCTCGGCACCAACTTCCTGCTCGCTTTCGGCCTGCTGTTCCTGATCCTGGCCGCCCTGTTCAAGTCACCGAAAGACGCGGCGCTGGTGGTGATCTCCATCCCGCTGGCCACCGTTGGCGGCGTGGCTGCCATCCGGCTGCTGAACCTGATAACCTTCCAGCCGCTGGACCTGCTGACCATGATCGGTTTCATCATCCTGCTCGGCCTGGTGGTCAATAACGCCATCCTGCTGGTGGTACAGACCCGCAAGGCGGAAAGTGAAGGCTCAGAGCGTTCCGAAGCCGTGCAAACCGCCCTTGAACTGCGCATGCGGCCGATCCTGATGAGCACCCTGACCAGCATTGTCGGCATGCTGCCGCTGCTGATGTTCCCGGGTGAAGGCAGCGCCATTTACCGCGGCCTCGCCGCCAGCATTGTCGGCGGCATGACGGTCAGCACCATCTTTACCCTGTTGCTGATGCCGAGCCTGCTGCAGCTGGGCCGTAGCAACCTGCGCCCGAAGATTGTGGTCAGCAACCGGACTTACGCACAAGAAGACGATAAAATGATAGGAGTGGGAGAATGACCCTTTCTGCGGTTCTCCATAATGGAATAAATAAATTTACCCGTGCGAGCGGAAAAGCCGGCCTGCTGTTGCTGCTGGCCCTGCCCGTCGCCGCGCCAATGGGCGCACAGGCCCAGGACATGCCGAAACCGCGGGTGGTCGTGGAGAAAGTGGTCAGCACCGAAATGGCGCCGACCCTGACGGTGCCGGGCAGCGTCATCAGCATGCATGATTCCCGCCTGGCGGCAGAAACCTCCGCCACGGTGGACTGGGTCGCGGAAGTGGGCACCCAGGTCAAACAGGGTGATCCCGTCGCCCGCCTGAACACCCGGCTGCTGACCCTTGACCTCACCAACCGGGAAGCGGATATCAAAAGCGCCGAAGCCCAGATCACCTTCCGGCAGAAGGAAGTCGCCCGCCTCGCAACCCTGCTGAAAAGGGACAATATATCCGAAGCCCGCTATGACGAAGCCGTCTCCGCCCTCGACGTGCTCAAGCAACAGCTGGAACAGGCCAAGGCGGAACGGGACCGGACCAAATACCTGCTGGACAAAAGCGTGATCCGGGCCCCGGTCCCGGGCTGGGTGGTCGAACGCTTTATCTCGGTCGGTGAATATGTCTCCGCCGGCAGCGAAGTGGTGCGCCTGGTCGACACCAAGGAGACGGAAATCACCGCCCAGGCTCCCCTCGCCCTGGTGAAAGGACTGAAAGCCGGCATGAATATCACCGTGACAAACGGGACCGAGCGCATCGCCACCCCGATCCGCGCCATCATCCCGGTTGGCGACAATGTCAGCCGCATGGTGGAAATCCGTCTGGAAATCCCTGAAAACTTGTGGATAATAGGGTCTGCCGTCAGGGTTAACCTGCCGAAGGATCTGCCCCGCACGGTCACGGCCATCCCGAGGGATGCCCTGATCGTCCGCGCCGGCCGCAATTATGTGTTCCGGGTCAATGATGAGGGCAAGTCGGAAAATGTCGCCGTCAATACCGGCGCCGTTGAAGACAATCTGATCGAGGTGCAGGGTAACCTGAAGGCCGGTGACAGGGTCATCATCCGTGGCGGTGAAACCCTGAGGGCAGGACAGGATGTGGAGGTGGTCTCCGGCAGCGACCTGTCCTGAAGTAACGTTGAACAGGGACTTGAGATCGTTTGAAGACTAAACTCAGGAATATCATCCAGTATAAGGAAAGCATTTTCTGGCTGTTGCAGGTCACCGGCTGGATTGCTTTCTGCGCCATCCGCACCCTGAACGGCTACGCCCACGGCCGGGATCCGGAATATTTCTATGCCACCCTGTTCGGCACCCTCGGCGGTTTTATCATCACCCTGGGGCTGCGCTATATTTACCAGAAACTGCGGCAGGTCTCGCCGCCGCCGGTGACCATGCTGCTGTCGGTGACCACCGCCGTGGTGATTGGTTCACTGATCTTTTCCACGGTCGAGGTCTGGACTTACGTGCAGACTTACGAGCCGGACTGGAACCCGCGCGGCTGGGAATTCCTGTCCAACGCGCTCTATGACGTATTCGTGCTGCTGACCTGGACCGGGCTTTATTTTATCATCAACAACCAGATCGAACTGCAGGAACAGCGGGAAAAATACCTGCAGGCCATGGCTCAGGCCCATCAGGCTCAGCTCAAGATGCTGCGCTATCAGCTGAACCCGCATTTCCTGTTCAACACCCTCAACGCCATCTCCACGCTGGTGCTGGACAAACAGACCAAGGAAGCCAACAATATGCTGTCCAAGCTCAGTGCCTTTTTGCGGTTCAGCCTGGTCAGCCAGCCCATGCAGAAAATGACGGTGGACGAGGAGCTCTATGCCCTGTGGCTCTATCTCGATATCGAGAAAGTGCGCTTCCAGGACCGGCTCGAGCTGGATTTCGAGGTCTCTGAACAGGCCAAGCTCGCCATGATCCCGAGCCTGCTGTTGCAGCCGCTGGTCGAGAACGCCATCAAATACGCCATCGCGCCGCTGGAAGACGGCGGCAGGATCACGCTCCGCGCCACGGTCGAGGATGACAAGCTGGTCATCGTGCTGTCCGACAACGGCCCGGGCCTCGCCGTGCACAAGGAAATTCCCATGACCTCCAGCGGCGTCGGCATTGCCAATACCCGTAACCGGCTGGAACAGCTTTATCCCGATGACCATGAACTGACCATCGGCTCCAATTCGCCCAAGGGGCTGAAAATAACCATAAAAATTCCCTACGAAGTCAAAGAGGAAAAATTGCCTGAGGTTGCAGAATGACAAAAAAGATAAGAACCCTGCTGGTAGACGACGAACCCCTGGCCCTGCGCGGGTTGCAGATCCGTCTCGAGGAATTCGACGATATAGAAATCATCGGCACCTGCGCCAACGGCCGCGAGGCCATCAAGGCCATTAAAACCGAAAAACCGGACCTGGTGTTCCTCGACATCCAGATGCCGGGCTTTGACGGTTTCGCCGTGGTCAAAAGCCTGATCCGCGAGGAACTGCCGCTGATTGTGTTTGTCACCGCCTATGACAATTACGCCATCCAGGCCTTTGAATCCCACGCGCTCGATTATTTGCTGAAACCGGTGGAGGAAGACCGGCTCGCGCAAAGTATCCAGCGGGTGCGCGAACAACTGCAGGAACGGCTCGCCATCGAGCAGAATGCGCGCCTGGTGGACCTGATGCGCTCTATGGACGAGCCGCCGGAAGAGCTCAGCGAAATCATCAACAATACCGAGCTCAGCGCCTCCTCCCCCTTTGAAAGCCACCTCAGCATCAAGGACCGGGGCCAGATCACCCGGGTGGATGTCAGCACCATCGACTGGATCGACGCCGCCGGCGACTATATGTGCCTGCATGCGGAGGGCAAGACCCATATCCTGCGCGAAACCATGAAGAATATGGTCAAGAGGCTCAACCCTGAGATATTCCAGCGGGTCCATCGCTCCACCATCATCAATCTCAACAAGGTCAAGGAACTGCGCCCGACCTCCGGCGGGAAATATGAGATCGTGCTCGACGGCGGCGCCGAGCTGCAGGTCAGCCGCAATTACCGGGATGTGATTGCACGGTTCCTCTAAGCCCTAATACTCCAGCACCACCGTGCTCTTGGCCGCTTTTTTCACGTCCTTCTCGGTAAAGGGCAGCGGCTTGTAGCGGAAGTTTTCATAAAGCTTCATCTGGTCGTTGAAGTGCCTGTCCTCGGTACCGTCAGGGGCGATGAAGCCCGATTGCCCCGGGGCCACCACATCCTTTGACGTGATGCCCTTGTCGGTCATCACCACCACATTATTTTCCGAACCGCGGTTGAGGTTGATATAAGCGGCCTTGGCGTGTTCGGGCGTGGTCTGGGGAATGCCGTAGAAGTTATAGCCGCGGAAAATCTGCCTGGCGACCGGCAGCAGCCACTGGTCCACATCGCCGCCGAAGCGGTTGCTGAGCGCGCTGCGGGTCTCGGTCAGCGCCTTGCGGATCAGGACGTCCTTGTCCTCGCCGTTGAAGAAATCATAGACTTGCGGCACCCCGGCTGCTGTCCCCTGCAGCGCATTATAGAGCACCCGGGCGCCGGGCGAGACATTGACCGAGGCAGTCATGGGCTCGGTGGCGTATCCCGGCGAGGCATAGAAATAGAAGAATTTGTCGCCCACGTCATCCTTGAGGGTCTTTTCCAGCATCAGGGTCAGCCACTGGTGCATGATGGCGTTGGCCGGGCTGTCGTAATAGCCGTCCCGGTCGTCATCGGTCCATTGCTTGTCCCAGTCGGCGAGCAGCCTGACCAGGCGTTTTTCCGGCGCACCGTCGGGCAGCGACGCCACCGCGCGCTCGAGGTGCGGCAGGAAGAAACGAACATTCACATCGGCGAAGGAACCAGCGAGATTGACCTTCTCCACATCCTTGACGGTGAGCTTGTCCTTGGCCTCCAGTTCCCGCATGAGCGCATTGACCCGGTCTGCTTTGGTCCAGATGAAATACCAGGGATCGGCATTGTCCCAGTCGTCGGACGGCTTGTTGTTCCAGTTGACGATATAGCCGGTGTCAGGATTATAGACCTGGGCATTGCTGGAGAAAGGTTTCATGCCCTGCCATTCCATGTCGCCGGTGCCACTGGCCGGCAGGCGCGGATCCTGGCCCGCGGGACGCTCCGGATAGTGGCCGCCGATGGCGTAACCGATGTTGCCGGCCTGGTCGAGGAAGTACCAGTTCACCGACACAGCGCAGCGCGCCGCCGCCTCCATGAAGCTTTCCCAGTCGGTCGCGGTATTTTCATCGACGAAGGCCATCAGGGTGGCGAGCTCCCTGCCCTCCCAGGTGCGCTTGCGGGTGTAGGCGACGCCCTCGGCCACAGACATCTGCTCCACCGCGCCGTGCACGCTGCTCCAGACCTCAATGGTTACCGGCGCCCCGCCTTTGACTTTGATCACCTCGAGCCGCTTGTCCATGGGCTTATAGACGCCGTCGAACAGATATTCGCGGGGATTGGCGGGATTGAGCTTTTCCGCATAGATATCGACCGTGTCGCCCATGCCGGCGGTGCTGCCCCAGCTGATCTTGTCGTTGCGGCCGAAAAAGACCGCGGGCGAGGCAAAATAGGCATTGCCGACCAGGTCATAGCCGGCGCCATGCAGGCCGACGTTATAGACATAGGACGGGGTGATCCAGCCGAACTGCGGTCCGTTAAGGAGCACGCCGTTGACGCCTTTGGCTTTCTTTTTGCCGACCACCCAGATATTGCTGGCCGAGGGATAGCCGGCAGGACCACTGAGGCCTGTGGCGGCCAGTTCTTTTGCCCGGTAGGCCTCGGCCTCCTCTTCTGTGCCGTCAAAATAGCTGCCGTCGCGGTCGAGCAACAGCCTCTGTTTGCTGGAGCCCTGAAGCCCTGCGAGATAGGTCGGCATTTCACGCGTTTCAGCAACTTTCCCTGCGTTCCGGCCCGGCACCGTGGTCGGTGCGGTGGGGTCATTGATCCAGTTGGTCTGGTTGAAAATCTGCCAGCCCGTCTCCTTGCCGTGGCGGGCGATCAGGTCATTGAGGTAGGCCAGATTCTCAAGCTCGGTATTGAAATCGGAAAAGCGATGGGCGATGGCGCCGACAAACACCATGGCCACATCCTCTGCGGTCCACTTTGACGGCGTGAAGCCATACTCGCTATATTCCCGGGGCAGCCATTTTTCCGGGGCTTTCTCGACCTCTTTGATCCAGGCGTTCATGCCCGCGGCATAGCCGTCAAGGATATCGCGGCGTTCCTTGGGCAGGGCCGCAACCTGGGCCTTGATCGAACGCAGGTCATAGGAGGCGCGGATTTTCTTGTCGAAGGAGAGATAGTCCGGCCCCAGCACCTCCGCCACCGTGCCCATGGCCGAGCGGCGGATCATCTCGATCTGGAACAGCCGGTCCTGGGCCACCGCATAGCCATAGCCGTAAAACAGCCCATAAGTTTCGTCGGCATAAATGTGCGGCACACCATAGCCGTCGCGAATGATCTTGACAGAGCCGCTGTCGGCAGCGTGGGCGACAACGGGGGCAGCGCCCAGTGCAACAGTCAGCGCAACGGTGGACAGGATTTTTTTCATGACGGCTCTCCCTATATTTTAGGTTTAAAGTTTAAACCTTCAGGAGGCGGAAAGGCAAGTGCCGGAAAGTATCAGATCACTGCGATGGGATCATTTCTGGCAGCTGATCAGGCCGCCGACGGCCATGACATGCTCCCAGCCGTCGGGCTTGGTCAGGCGCAGGCTGCCGCGGGGGATCACCACGGAGTTGGCCATGCCGTCGCGCAGTTCCGGCTCCAGCAGCAACTGCACACTATAGCCCTCGCCGTCAAAGACCTGGCGGGTAAACTGGCCGTAGAAACCCTCGCCCTCTGCCGACGTGCGGGTGAGCGAGCGGGCGGCGCCGTCGATCATCATGTCGCCGGTCATATCGGCACTGTTGGAATAAAACACCAGTTCCCGCTGCGGCACCTTGGACCAGAGAAACAGGCCGCACTGGCCCGGCTGCATTTCCCGTGGCGGCAGGGTGGAAATGCCGGATTCAAAAGTAAAGCTCTGGATGGCGGGTGCGCTGTCCTTTTTGGCCGCATCACTGCCGGAGGTGGTGCAGCCGGCCAGCAGGACCAGCGCCAGCACAGCCGTCAGGGCGCCGCTTGTTTTTCCTATGGCCATTAGCCGATCCTCTCCTGATGATGCCAGACCCAGCGGTCATTGCGCTTTCTGAAACCGGCCCGCGTTAGTTTGTTGACGAGTTCCGCAGAAACTGTTTTCACTGAGATATCAGTATCGAGGCGCATTTGCAACGGATCAAAGCTGAAGCTCAGCCGGCGGCTCTCGGCCCCCTCGCCCTCACCGTCAGTCATGGCGATGTTGATCCGCCCGTCGTTGCAGGCGAGGTCGCCGGTCGCCTCCGCCGCGCTCCACAGGCCCATGCTCTTCAGCGGTCCGAGAATATCGGTGCGGAACAGGCCGTCGATCTGTTCGCAGCCCTTGTCGGTCAGCGCCAGCCGGTCAATGCTGAGGTAGAGTGTGCCGCGAAAGCGCATATCCCCCGCCCGGCGGTCAAGGTTGAGATCAATGCCCGCGTCCCGAAGCTGTGTTGTGCTGCCGGACAGGCTCAGGGTGCCGCTGCCGGAAACGTGCTCGCCGGTGAGGCGGAAGTCCGCCACCGCGGTGCCGGTGAGCAGGCCTGCGGGCGACAGCGAGACCGCCAGTGACCGCGCTTCCTGCCGGCCAAGGCGCGGATAGTGAAACATGCCGTGCCACACCGTGCCTTCGACCCGCTGGTAGCCGAAGCCCGCCGGGCCGAAGATTTCCGTGGCTGTGCGCAACGGCAGCAGGCTCGCCAGCGCCAGCAGAAACAGCACCAGGCCCGGAATGGCAATCTTCAGGACTTTGCTCATGCCCCGCCCCTCACCAGCGTCACCTGGACCCGCACCGTGCCCTGGCCCTCATTCTTGCTGACTGAGATATTCTTGACCCGGATGTCGTAGCGCTGGCCGATCAGGGCCAGCCACTGGTACAGCAGGCCGCCGTCGGCGCTGTCGAGCCACATGGTCAGGCTGTCTTCCTCCCCCGGCTGCAGGCGGGTGATGGCAAGGCCCATGCTGCGGGCTGCCTGTCCGGCCGTCTGGCGCAGGGAGCCGCCCTGGTCCCCGGCCTGTTCCGCCGCGGTATTTTTCTGCACCGGCATATTGGCCAGGCTCTGACGGACAAAATCATAGTCGCCCGAGGCGCGGATATAATTCTGTTTTTCATCGGCATGATAACCCGTCACCGGCCGCCAGATCGCGAGCCAGCCGAAAACCAGCAGGGCAAGGATGCCGACCCCGACCACAATCGCCCGGTCCCGGCTTGATAAATGCATGAACCACGTCATGAGACCACCTCCAGGGCAAAATCACCACTGACCCGGTTGCCGTCCTGCCGCGCCCCCTGGTCCTCGACCAGCAGGCTGCCTGAGGTCAGTTCCCGTTTGAAGGCGTCGAGGAGTTCGAAACTGCCGGTGGACAGGGTGACATAAAGCCGGTTGTCGCTGCTGTTGAAGCGCAGCTTGTCGAGCTGCACTTCCGGGGTCTTGTCCAGTGCCGCCAACAGGCGGCTGTTGACCTGCATAAAGACATTCTCTCCCCCCTCCTCGGAGATGGACAGTTTTGATCTCAGCTGGGCGCGGATGTTGACGATGCGGCTGGTCTCCGGGAAGGCCTTCTTGACCATCAGTTCGGCCTGCTGGTCGAGCACGTCCGCCGCCTGGCGCCAGGAATGAGCCTCCAGTCCCAGGTGGCCGAGGTAAAAAACAAACAGCACCAGCGCCAGCACCGCCACCCGGGTCAGCGGCCGGAAATATTCCATCAGCGAGGCCTGGGTGCCGTATGCGCCCTGCAGCAGATTGAGCGGGAGTTCAGGGACTGCAAAGCGATCAAACAGCGCCGCGGAGTCCAGAGTTGCCGGGGGCGCCATATCCCCCGCCTCGCCGAGGCCATTCTGCTGCAACAGGGCGAGGGTCTGCCGGTCCATCACAAATCCCGCACCGTCAGCGTCCAGACTGTAGTGGAAATCTCCAACCTCCAGGCTTGCCTCTTCCCCGGCCGGCGCCAGCAGCTGGAAATCCACTGCCACTTCATCTGGCCGGATATCCATCTCTTTCAGGTGCGCAAGCCAGGCTTCCATGTCCGCATGGGCCACCGCGAGCGCCAGGCGCTTGCCCTCTTCCAGCTTCCTGCTGACCAGGTGGGTTTTCGCCACCGGCGCTGCCAGATGGTCCTCCATCAGGAAGCTGACCGCGGCGCGGGCATTTTCCTCTGACGTCTCCGGCATCTCCAGCAGGCGAGCAGTGACTTTATTGCCCGGCAGCACCAGTCGTACGCTCCGCGAGCGGTCTTCATCGATGGCCGCCCGACAGGCGGTGCCGTCACCCAGAGCCCGTGGCGCCTGTCCGCTGTCCCCAGCCCGGCGCCAGATATTTTCCCCCGCGGGATCGATATAAATGATTACCCCGATACTCACAGTTTTTCTCCAAATTGGCGGGACACCAGGCGCACATCGCCGGTATTCTCCAGCTCCAGCAGCGATGTCATGGCCAGATAGCGATCCTGCCAGCTGACATCCGCAGTCAGTTCAAAATAACGGGTGGCGAGCACTACCTGATCCTGCACATCCACTGTCGGCGGCGTGTCGGCCAGCAGCCGATCCGCCCAGAAGGCCTGCGGGCTGTCATAGCCACCGTCCGGACGATTATCGATCACCTGCTCCGCCTTCTGCAGTAGAAGTTTTTCCCCCAGCAGCATGACCAGCAATGGGGCCTGCTCCCGCTTCAGGGTGTTGATATTGATCGGGCTCAGCTCCGGGGTCGGCAGGGTACAGACATAGTCGCGGATCAGATAGAGCACCTCCGGCGTGTAGCCTTCGATTTGCCTGAGCTCGCTCACATTGGCGAGCAAAGTGTTGGCGGTCCGGTAGGGATTCTGCAGCCCCATATAGTGATAATCCTCGGCGCCCCAGGTCATGGGCGCGCTGTCGCTGTCGACCCAGTCCACCAGCCGGTTGGCCAGAATCACGGCATCGCCGCCGGGAATACCCAGTGTCTTCAGCAGGGTGACATATTGCTCGCGCCCGCTCTCGCGCATCAGATAACGGTTGCCGTCACGGCGTTCTACCACGCTGTTGAGATTGAAACAGTTGCCGCCGTCAGTCACCTGGCCGCGGATCACCCCATCCTCTATGGGCACACTGAAGGCCGCCACCCGATCCAGCTGCCGGCGGGTGGTCTTGTCGGCAGACAGCTTGTGCAGGCTTTTCATCATGCCGCCAGCATATTCCTCCAGGCCCACGGCATACCATTCCGCCTGCTGCTGTTTTTCCAGCGTGCCGGCGCGACGGACATTAAAGCGGAGCTGGTCCAGCATGCCTACCACCAGGGCGGAGATGATCGCCACCAGCAGCAGCACGGTCAGCAGCGCCGCCCCGCTCTCCCGGTCATATGTGACTTTCTGCCGCCAAATCATGAAACCCGCCCCTGGGAGGTGATGAAAATTTGTTTCAGGTGGCGGCCGTCCCGGAACTCCACCTCAACCGAAACCAGTTGCGGCAGGGTCACTTTCTCACCGGTCCGGCTCTCATAGACGTCGAACCACTGGCCGTTGATGTAGAAGGAGGTTTCCAGCGATTTGATCCCGGACAGTACCACCCGTTCGGAACGATCCTCTTCCTTCGCCGGGTCGAGATGGGACGAGGTCCGGCGGACCAGATCCCCGTCCTTGAGCTCGTAACTGACCCGTTGCAGTTCGGCCCGGCGCTGCATCTGCCCCGGATTGATCCAGCCGCTGCGTACGAATGTCAGGAACGCGTCACGCCCCTCGGGCTGATAGCCGGCAAAGACATTCTGCAATGGGCCGCCGTACGCATCCCGCACCTGGCGGCGGGCCAGCTGCATGAAATCGGATTTCAGCAGGGCGCGACTGACCTGGATTTCGCGCAGGCGTTCCGATCCATCCTCCACAGACTCCTGGCTGGAGACCGCCGAAGACAGGATGGCAATGCCCATCACCGACAGCAGGGCAAAGACGGTCAGCGACACCATCACCTCCACCAGGGTAAAACCGCGATCGTTGCTCATTCGCGCCCCCTGTAGCCGGTCAGCAGGGCAAGCTCCTGCCCGCTTGTCTGTTCCGTCACCCGGACCCGCACTTCATAGATTTTTGGATCCGGCGCCGGGCGAACCTGCAGCTGCCAGGCAAAGTCGATGCCGTCCTGCTCCTCGGTGCCGCTGCGCACGCCGGGACGGATTTCCCCTTTGCGGGTGACGGCCAGGGCCAGCTGGTTTTCCGCCACAATAGAGGCCAGGGTCTGCTGCTCGATCAGGGACAGGTTACGGACATTTTCCCCGCCCATCTTGATCAGGGCCAGGGCGGCAATGCTGAAGACAAACAGCGCCACCATGACTTCCGCCAGGGAAAAGCCCTGCTCTGATTTTCGATCAGGAGACAGGGTTGACAATGATCTCGCCATTTTCCTCTCCTGACACTTTAATATTATCATCTATTCCACTGATATCTATAGAGAAAGACATCTGATTTCCCAGAGGATCAAACCAGATTGACGGGCTGTTCTCAGGCAAATTTTCCGTCAGTTCGACGGGCAACCTGTCCCGCACCAGGCGCACCACCGCGCCTTCCGGCCACTGCCCGGACGGCAGGTCCAGCGGCAGCCAGTGGCCGCGCCGGTAGATGACAAATGCATATCCTTCCGGCGTGATGCGGACCCCGGTCAGTTCCCCGGCCATGATGCTTTCCTCGGCCGCCAGACGCAGCCGGGCGGCAAGCTTCTCTGTTTCCTGTTCCAGATCTGAGGCCGGCGACGGCATATTCAGCACCACCACGGCAGAGATCATGCCGATGATGACGATCACCACCATCAACTCGACCAGAGTAAATCCTGCCTGCCTATCCTGCGTCATGCTATTTGCCCTGCGTCATGCTACTTCCAGCTTCCGATATCCTTGTCCAGGTCTTCCCCGCCGAGACGGCCATCGGCGCCGAGCGAGTAAATGTCATAATCACCATGCTCGCCCGGCATCAGATACTGGTACGGCGTGCCCCAGGGATCTTCCGGCAGCTCGCGGATATAGCCGCCCTTCTGGTAACGTTCCGGGCGCTTGAGTCCAGCCGGCTCGGAGACCAGCGCGTCCAGCCCCTGCTCGGTGGTCGGAAAGCCGAGGTTATCCTTCTTGTACATTTCCAGTGCCATCTGCAGGCGGCTGATATCGGTCTTGGCTTTTTCCACCATGGCCTTGTCCTGGCTCGGCAGCACATTGATCACCACCACCGTCGCCAGCAGGCCGATGATGACGATCACCACCATCAGCTCCACCAGGGTAAAACCGGACTCTTTCGTTACTTCAGGCTGCTGCGCATCATGTTCAGGCTGTGCAGACATATTCTCTCTCCGTATATTAACCAAGCGCCATCGTATTGAGCTGCAGAATCGGCAGCAGGATGGACAAAACAATCAGGGCGACAATGGCCCCCATGATAATGATAATGCCGGGCTCCAGCAGGCTGAGCGCCGTGGCGATAAAGGTTTCGAAATCGCCTTCCAGATAGTCGGCGGACTTTTCCAGCATGTCCGGCAGCTGGCCGCTTTTCTCCCCCGCCCCGGCCATATAGACGACAATGCCGGGAAAGACGCCGGAGTTGCGGAGCGCCCGGGACAGGCTGCTGCCTTCACTGATCTGGGTGACCATTTTTTCAACCGCTTCGCGCATGACCAGGTTCTGCATGGTCTGGCCGGCGGAGCGCAAGCCTTCCATCACCGGCGAGCCGCTGGCAATCAGGGTCGACAGCGTGCGGGCCAGCCGGGCGGCATAGAGGCCGCGCACCAGTTTGCCAATCAGCGGCAGGCGCAACATCCAGCCGTCACAGCGGCGGCGGAATTTTTCCTGCTTGAGCTGCCGCAGGAACAGGAGGATCGCCAAGGCCAGAGCCAGCAGAATGAAGATGCCATAGTCCCGCATCATGTCCGACAGGAAAATCATGGTGCGGGTCAGGAACGGCAGGGTCTGGCCCATGCTCTCAAACTGGCCCGCCACCTTGGGCACAATGAAGGTCATCAGGATGATCACCACTACCACGGCGACCAGCGCCAGCATGGCGGGATAGAGGGTGGCGGTGAGAATTTTATTGCGCAGCTGCTGCGATTTTTCCAGATGGTCGGCAAGCCGTTCCAGCACCTGCCCCAGCGCACCTGATACTTCACCTGATGCTATAAGAGAACGATAGAACTGATTGAAATCATTAGGGTATAATGCCAGCGCTTCTGAGAACCTGCGCCCCTCCATCACCCGGGCCCGCACCGCCATCAGTTTCTTGGAAGCGGCGGGATTTTCCACCTGCTCAGCAGTCATTGACAGCGCTTCCTCGACCGGGGCCGCGGCATTGATCATGGTGGCGAGCTGGCGGGTCAGCATGGCCAGTTCCTTGTTGCCGATCCGGCCCCCGCCGAGCCACTTGCCCAGCGAAGAGGCCTCGGCAGATTTGTCCACCTTGTCCAGGCTGACCGGCATCAGCTGCCGTTCCTGCAGGTCCTTGCGCGCCTGGCGGCTGCTGTCAGCGGAGATCACGCCTTTCTGTTTCTTGCCCTTGTGGTCGAGCGCCACATATTCATAGACCGCCATCACCATCCTCCTGGTGACGACAGACTCTCAGCACTTCCTCGAGCGAGGTCTGGCCTTCCCGGACCGCTTTCAGGCCGTTGACAAACAGGCTGCCAGCGGTCTTGAACGCTTCCGCTTCCATATCCTGCTCGCTGGCGGAATTATAAATCATCCGCCGCAGGTTTTCGTTGATGACCAACAGTTCATAGAGACCGATCCGGCCGGTATAGCCGGTATGGTGGCAGGCGTCGCAGCCGACCGCTTCAAAGACCTTTGCGCCTTCCATCAGGTGACCGCCGGACAAGCGGTGTTCGGTGGCGGTAACGATTTTTTCCTTGCGGCAATGCGGACACAGGCGGCGCACCAGACGCTGGGCCAGGATCCCCTTGATGGTGGAGGACAGCAAAAACGGCTCTACGCCCATGTCGCGCAGGCGGGTGATGGCGCCGACGGCGCTGTTAGTATGGACAGTGGACAGCACCAGATGGCCGGTCAACGAGGCCTGCACCGCCACTTCCACCGTTTCCGGGTCGCGGATCTCGCCGACCATCACCACATCCGGGTCCTGGCGCAGGATGGCGCGCAACCCGGTGGCGAAGGTCATGCCGACCTTGCTGTTGACCTGGGTCTGGCCGATGCCGTCGAGGGCATATTCGACCGGGTCTTCCACGGTCAGTATATTACGGGTGGAGTTGTTGAGCCGCGACAGCGCGGCATAAAGGGTGGTGGTTTTCCCGGACCCGGTCGGACCGGTCACCAGGATAATGCCGTTGGGCTCTTCCAGCAGCGCTTCCATCCGGGTTCGGGTATCCGGCTCCATGCCGAGATCTCCCAGACTCAGCTGCGCCTGTGACTTATCGAGCAGACGCATCACCACCCGTTCGCCATGCTGGGACGGCAACGTGGACACGCGCACGTCCAGAGTCCGCTCGCCCAGGGACAGGGAAATGCGCCCGTCCTGGGGAATGCGTTTTTCGGCGATATCGAGCCGGGCCATCACCTTGATCCGGGACACCAGCAGCGAAGACAGCCGGGCGTTGAGGCTGAGAATTTCCTGCATCACCCCGTCGACCCGGGTGCGTACCGACAGGCGGCTTTCGAACGGCTCCAGATGAATATCGGAGGCCTTGAGCCGCACCGCCTGGGCGATCAGACCGTTGATCAGGCGGATAATCGGCGCATCATCGGTGCTATCCAGCAGGTCGGCAGTCTTGGGCATGCCTTCGATAAAGCTGTCGAGGCTGCTTTCCTCCTCCAGACTGTCGCTGAGGTCTTCGGACGCCAGGTCGCCCATGGCATAGATGTCAGAGAGGTATTTTTCAAATTCGCCCTTGTCCAGCTTGCGGAGCTGGATGTGATCGGGCAATACCCGCCGGGCCTCCAGGATGTCCGCCAGCGCTGCGTCGGGCCTGAGGCCAAGCACCAGTCCCTGTTCCTCCGGAATCGCCAGCACCCCCCTCTCCCGGGCGAAGCTGTAGGAGATCGGTGTCTGGCTCACCTGTGCTTCCGCAGACGCCATGTCATTCGCCTTCCGGTTTTGCCGGCGTGGCGCCGATCACCTTGTTCATGACGCCGTCGAGCCCGATACCGCCGTAGGCATCCTCCATCAGCGGGTCATTACGGAAGAAATCATATTTCTTGTTGGTGACCCGGCGCAGCTGGTCCTTGTCGCGGATGATGGTCATGCGCAGGAAAATCATCAGGTTGCGCTGCTCGCGGGACTTG
Organism: Emcibacter nanhaiensis; assembly: GCF_006385175.1. Classification (NCBI taxonomy): domain Bacteria; kingdom Pseudomonadati; phylum Pseudomonadota; class Alphaproteobacteria; order Emcibacterales; family Emcibacteraceae; genus Emcibacter; species Emcibacter nanhaiensis. Next base: position 78,695 of record NZ_VFIY01000004.1, on the reverse strand, counting down.
GCCCGGCTCTTGAAGGCTTCGCCCAGCACCGGGATATCCTTCAAGAGCGGCACACCGCTGATGGACACGGATTCATCCTGCTGGATCAGGCCGCCCAGCACCATGATCTCGCCGTCCTGCAGCATCACGGTGGTTTCCACTTCCCGCTTGTTGGTGATCAGGTCGGTGGACTGGCTGCTGATGGTGCCGGCAACGCTGGACACCTCCTGCTGGATATGGGCGAGAATGCCGTTCTCGCCGTTGATTTGCGGACGCACGGTCAGCTTCACGCCGATATCCTCCCGGTTCACGGTGCGGAACGGGTTGGAGTTGTTGCTGCTCAGCGTTTCGCCGGTGGTAATGGGAATTTCCTGGCCGCCGAGAATGCGGGCTTCCTCGTTGTCGATGGTAATGACCGATGGCGTGGACAGGATGTTGGAGGTGATATCCTCGTCCAGCGCATTGAGGATAAAGCCGAAAGTGGTGCCGTTGGACGATTTTCCGGCAAGACCGCCGGCGAAGCCGTTGATACCGAGGATCGAGTCAATGGCGTTGCTCTGCAGCGCCGCCAGGGCGTCACTGTCCTCGCCCAGTTCATCGGCCGCCAGCAGCGCCCCGGCCGAGGCCAGGATATTGGGTGTGCTGTTGGAATAATTGGTGGTGACGAACGGCACGCCGGAGGTCTGGCTGCCGGACAGGAAATACTGCAGGCCAAGTTCCTTGGCCGTGGTATCCGACACCTCGACGATAATGCCTTCGACCATGATCTGGTCGCGGGGCACATCCAGCTGCCGGATCACGTCACCCAATGCCTTCTGCATTTCCGGGTCGGCATTAATCACCAGGGAATTGGTGGAGGGATGCAGGGAAATGCTTGTTTTTCCGGCACGCCCTCCACCGGCATTTTCCCCCTTGCTCTGGGCCAGGGACTGGCTCACTTCCTGCAGCACCGGCAGCAGGGTCTCGCCGCTGGTGTGATTGAGTTTTACCACCCTGAGATCGCCTTTGGACTTGCGCCGCGCATCCAGTTGTTCGATCACCGGCATAAGCTCATCGATGACCTTTTGGTCGCCCTTCAGCATCAGGGTGTCGCTGGCGTCCACCGGTACGGCGGAAAAGCCGCTGTACATGGCATTCTCTGCGCCGGAAGCACTCTTCAGCTGTTCCAGAATTTCCGCCATTTCGCTGGGCGAGGTGTTGCTGAGCGAAATCATACGCACCACATCGCGGGACTTGTCCACCTCGGCCAGCACCGCCTTGAGGCGTTCGACATTGGGGGCGAAATCCACCAGAATCAGGACATTGGACGGCCGGTAGGGCAATACCCGTCCGGATTTGCCGACCAGGGTCTTGAGCATGTTGGAGGCCTGGGTCACATCGAGATGACGCAGTTTGATGACTTCGGTCACCATCTGGTCGGTGGGCTTGTCCCGCCTCGACAGGATCTGCCCCTCAACCGCCGCCTGGTCCTCGGGCACGATCTTATAGGCGCCACCCGGCGTGGGCAGCACGGCAAGACCATGCACCTTCAGGGTGGACAGGAAGGTTTCCAGCACCGCGGCGCGTTCCACCGGCTCGCGGGAGATGATGGTTACCTTACCGGAGACCCGGGGATCGATGATAAAGGACCTGCCGGTCAGTAGGGAAATATCCTCGGTCACCGCCTTGATATCGGCCTGGCGATAGTTCAGTACTGCCGGTTCATTGTTCTGCGCCACGGCCTCGGTCGCCATAGCCGTTATCAGAGCTGCCAGCACGACAATATATCTTGTGATCTGTTTCCTCATATCCCTGCCTGAACCTTGTCTGTGTCCTGATTTCATTGTTGTTGTCCCGCCTGGTTCCGGGGTGTGCCGTCAGCTGCGACCTGCCCCGTCCCCTGTTGTCCCGGGAAGGTCAGCACCTCGAGCACACCGGAACGTTCAATGGCCACCCGGTCTTCGAGAACCCGATTAAGTATTACGCCGTCAAAAATCTCATCCCCGGCGCGGAAAGCCCCCTGCTGTTTGTCGGGTGTACGGATAATCGCCACGCCGCTGCCGTCCGGGCTATAGCGGATGCCGAACAGCTCAAGATCAAGGTTGGTTTCGCGGGCTTCCGTCAGCGCCGTCTCCTCAACGGCTTCAATCTTCTGATCCCGGTAAAAGGGATTGACCGAGGCAAAAACCGACCAGTCCGTCGCCGCCCGGTTTTTTGTCTGTTTTGTGACAGCAACACCGCCCCCTTCCACCACCGGCAGCCTGGGCGAGGTGAAGTCCCAGAACAAAAGCGCCAGAACATAGAGGAGCAATGCCGCGAAAATTATTTCCAGAAACCACACAAAATACTGAAAGGGCGTCCTGTTTTTCGACTCGGAGACGCCCCTGCTCGCCGGCAGGCGTTGCAGACTCCCCCGGAAAAAGGCCAGTTTTTCTGTGAAATTTGTTTTTGTTACAGCCACGCGACAACCCGTTGAAATTTTCCAAGATTCATCTTGTGGAACCTGTTTGTTACAGGAATGTGATAGTATTGTTACATAAAAATAAAGGGCACCTGCCGCCGCAGATGCCCTTGATGTTTAACCGTGGCTTCAGCCTTAGAAGGTGTGGCTTACACCCACTGAGAATGTAGTGCCGATGTTATAGCTTTCAGCGAGGAAGCCAGCCTGAGTAACCTGATAATCTTCATCAAGAATATTCTCGACTTTGAAGCTCAGCTCCATTTCGCCACCGCCGATTTCGATGTCCCGTTTATAAACCAGGTCTACAAAAACAGTCGCATCCTCGACCAGGTCCGGCAGGCTGTATGTACCGACACTGGCAATGCGCTCGCCGGTGTAGTTCACAAGGATAGTAAGGCGATCGTCTTCACCATCCCATCCCAGCTGCAGGTTGCCGAGCCATTCAGACTGTCCCTGCATCGGACGAACCGCGTTGGTCAGAACATTCAGGTCTTCTGGAGCAATATTAACCTCAGAGTTGATGTATGTTCCGTTGGCCTTTACGTAAAAGAGACGATTCTGCCAGAATTCACCCTCAAAGGTTTCAGCCAGCGGAATATTGATATTTGCCTCAATTTCGACACCATACAGTTCACCTGAATCCGCGTTGATGTAACTCAGGTTCCTGGTGCCGTCACCGATGATGGTTACGGTTTCTTCAATCGGATCTTTGAAGTCCTTGTAGAAGGCACCGATGGTCACTGACTCATCTTCACCGAAATACCATTCGAAACGGGCATCCAGATTGGTGACCTTCGCGGTCTTGAGATCCGGATTACCGGTGCGGGAACGGCCCAGCTCATCATAGTAGGAAACCGGAGCCAGTTCCCTCAGGTCAGGCCTGGACAGGGTCTGCGATGCGGCCAGACGAAGCTGCATATTTTCCGCAAAGGTCCAGGTCAGAGTCGCTGCCGGCAGGAACCTCTGGCTCTCCGGCTGCACAGACAGGTTCACAGTATCGATATTCTGCGTGGTATCTTCATAGCGTCCGCCGACAGCCAGGCGGATGTCTTCAGAAACCTGGGCATCAGCTTTGATGTAGCCGGCCAGGACTTCTTCGCTTCCTTCAAAGTAGTCACCTGCCAATGTTTGTGACAGCAGCTGAATTCCGTCGGGAGCGATGTTGAACGTACCAAATACGATCTCGGGAACAAGCATTCTCAGCTCCGGAGAAGCGCCACCGGCCGGGAAGCCGAAACGGTATCTCAGATATGAGGATTCACGTTCCTTTTTATAGTACATTCCGCCAGCAGAAATATCTGCCTGGACATCACCGAACTCAACGGGCTGTTTCAGATCCATACCATATTCATAAATGGTATCGTCCAGCTCGCCCCAGAAAATCCCGTTACCCAGCTGGATACTCTCACGCGTGGACAGGATGTTGGCGCCCAGAGCTTCGTTGTATTCATAGGTGGACTGCTTACGCATCGGCACGTCGCGGCTGGCTGTTCCGTAAACAGCATGCCATTTGAGTTCCGTTTCCCCGGCATCACTCAAGTCAAAGAAATGGTCACCGGACAGCTGGTTTGACCATACCTGGCGCTCAACCCACTCGAGCTGAGTCAGCGTACGCAACCGGCCCGGGTCCGCGGCGAAATCACCACTGAAGATCGTTGCGGAACGAGATGATTTTCTCAGCAGCAGCGATGTCAGCTGGATGTTGTTGTTGCCGTTGAATTCATAGCCGACATTGAGAATACCGTTAAGGTCCACTTCAAACGTCGTGCTTCTCAGGCCACAGTTCTGCGGTGCACCCTCGAATTCCAGACAGGCTTCCGGCCGAATACCCAGACCGTTGAGTTCCGCACCTTCAGAGGTATTGCTGTATTCGTTAAACACACCTTCTTTGTTGCGGTACTGGTTGTCATAGGAGACGGAAAACAGAACACCCAGGCTGCTGTCGTCCATTTCAATGCGCTTGCCCAAAGTGCCTTCCAGACCGAAGTCAGGCAGGTTTTCCTGGAAATCAGCAGACCAGATATTGGAAATGGCTTCACCGGCCGCTTCCCGTTCCTCGTCTGTCATATTTGCCAGATAGGGATCAGCTTTAATGGCATCCGGAAGGTCACGAAGACCATCGTCAAAACCGAGCCAGTCGGTGTCGGAATGATCGTAGCTCAGGCCGTCTTCAAAAGTTGATATTGTATTATAGGCTGTGGAAATGCCAACCTTGAAGAAATCTTCATCCGGCACAGCCTTTGTGCGCATTTCGATAAGGCCGCCACCAAAGTGACCCGGATATTCCGGTGAAAAGGTTTTCTGAACAAGCACGCCGTCCAGCACGTTCACAGGAAAGATATCGAGAGGAACGACACGACGAAGCGGGTCGGGGCTCGGAAGATTTGCGCCATCAAGCAGTGCGTTGGAATAACGGTCGCCAAGACCGCGAACAATGACCACGCCGTCTTCAGCAAGGCTGAGACCGGTAAGACGCTTCAGGGATCCCGCGACATCGCTGTCCCCGAGGCGGGAGAAGTCGGCGGCATCGAGGATGTTGGAAATTTCAGAGGTAGACCGCTTTTCATCAGGAATATACTGACCCATAACGGTCACTTCCTCGATATCCTGATTGGGCTCGGCCTGCTCTGCCTGCTGGGCGTAAACCCCTGCCGGAACCAGTATCAGCGTACTGGCCAGAAGGGCTCCCTTCAAATTTGTAGTATAACTTTTCATATCAAGCACCATGTGTGATTTTTTTAAATGAGAGAGCTGCGGCAGGCAGAGTAATGCCCGCCGCAGCCAATCACTGAAGCTTAGTCGTGGATCCAGACCGTCCAGCCGGCAGTCCAGTCGCCAGCAGCGTTCTCCACCGCACCGATATAGCTTGTGGTATCGAAGAAGGCGTCTACAGCATTTGCATCTGTTGCAGTTACTGCTGCTTCACCAGTACCATTGATATATTTTTTGGTGCCGTCAGACGGTACAGCCAGGGTTGAACCACCGAGGGTAGTGTTGGCCTGAGCAGCAAACCAGGTCGGCAGGTTGTCTTCATCGGCGCCGTCTTCGTCTTCATTCGCGAAGTTGGAGTTACAATCCAGCAGTGTTGACTGCATGACAATGTTGCCGGCATCCAGCTGGTCATAGCTTTCTGAACCGTCGATATCCAGGCAGTCATCGGTGAAGCTGGCTACAACAGCGTTGTAGAAGCTTGCGGCCGTACCGCGGCGCAGGACGATACCTGTATCGCCGTAGGGTGAGGAATCGATGCCCACGAAGGTGATGTTTGACCAGGTCGGGTTGGACCGCGGAGTCAGGGTGTTGTCATCTTCGTTGTTGTCAGCTTCAATACCACGGTCGGTGTTGGGCTGGTTCGGGTTCTGAATGGCGATGGCATACTGTACCTTACCGCGCCAACCGAAAGTCCAGTCGAAGCTGTCATCGTCGGAACCGGTCACCACCAGGTGTTTGGCGTTCACGGTACCACCGAAGAATTCAAAACCATCGTCAGAGTTGTTGTGAACCTGAACATAGTTCACTTCAGTACCGTTACCGATACCCTGCATGGCAACACCGTTCAGTTCGCTGATGGCATTCACTTTAAAGCCGGCGTATTTGACCACCAGATAACTCAGGCGGCCGCTGTTGTCGGTGTCGTCGTCACCGCCATACAGATCGCCGGTCACCTCGTCGATACCTTCACAGACACCGGCCACGCAGTTCACGTTGGTAGAGGCACGACCATTGAGGATCAGACCACCCCACAGGCCACTGGCTGTATCAATATCACGGGCACCATCGTTGGTGGCTGTCATGGTGACAGGAGCATCTTCAGTACCGTTCACAAAGATCTTGGATCCACGAGTGATGTTGAGTACCGCATTGGTGTCCTCACCATAGATGGTCACACCGGCATCAACGATCAGCGTTGCGGGATCACCGTCCGGATCGGTTCCGTCGTAACCCACATCAACACCAATGTTCACCTGACCACGCAGGAAGTAATCCAGACCAGCAACCAGGCGCATTGTGTCGGTGTAAGTACCTTCAAGCACACATCCACCGTCGCCGTTGTCTGTCGTACCGGTCGGGCATACTGCCGCGTCATTCATGCCGTAAGTCCAGCCGAGCGTCCAGTTTTCCGGATCGTTCGGACCGTTAACGGCACCGATGTAGTCTGTTGTATCAAAGAAGGCGTTAACGGCATTTGCGTCAGTCGCTGTCACACCCTGTTCTGTTGCACCGTTCACAAAAACGGACAGTGAGTTTGTTGCCAGGGTGTTGTTGTCCTGGTCAGCAAACCAGGTCGGCAGGTTGTCTTCATCCGCGCCGTCTTCATCTTCATTTGCGAAGTTGGAAGTACAATCCAGCAGCGTTGATTCCATGACAATCTCACCGGCGTTCAGCTGGGCATAACTTTCTGAACCGTCAACATCCAGACAGTCACTGGTGAAGTCGGTTACAACAGCGTTGTAGAAGCTTGCGGCCGTACCGCGGCGCAGGACGATACCTGTATCGCCGTAGGGTGAGGAATCGATGCCCACGAAGGTGATGTTTGACCAGGTCGGGTTGGACCGCGGAGTCAGAGTGTTGTCATCTTCGTTGTTGTCAGCTTCAATACCACGGTCGGTATTTTCCTGGTTCGGGTTCTGAATGGCGATAGCATACTGGATGTTGCCGCGCCAACCGAAGGTCCAGTCGAAGCTGTCATCGTCGGAACCGGTTACCACCAGGTGTTTGGCGTTCACGGTACCACCGAAGAATTCGATACCATCGTCAGAGTTGTTGTGAACCTGAACATAGTCCACTTCAGTGCCGCTACCGATACCCTGCATGGCGATACCATTCAGTTCGCTGATGGCATTCACTTTAAAGCCAGCATATTTGACCTGAACGAATTTCAGGGAGCCGCTGCTGTCGGCATCATCGTCGCCGCCGTAAAGCTCGTTGGTAACCTCGTCGATACCTTCACAGACACCGGCCACGCAGTTCACGTTGGTGGTGGCGCGACCGTTGAGGACGACACCGCCCCATTCACCGGACCAGGGCTCTTCCAGAGGAGCACCGGAATAAGCGGCGCGGGAGGCAAGCCCCAGCTCGTCATCAAATCCAAGATCCTGAGCGGAAGTAAAGATAATCGGGTTTGTATTGCTTCCTTCTGCCATGAGCTGCGAACCACGGGAAACTGACAGAACAGAGTTTTCGTCTTTACCGTAGATTGTTGTGCCGGGCTCGATGGTCAGTGTGACCGGTGCCCCGCCGGTGCCGTCATAGCCAACGTCTTCGCCAACAATGACCAGGCCGTCGATCACATAAAGGTTTTCTGCAGTAAGAGTAATGTTACTCGTCAGAGTGCCGGAAAGTTCACAGTGTGTTTCCGTACCAACAGTCAGGTCTGCTGTACCAGACGGGCAGTTACCGGCACTGCTGCCGCCGCTGCCGCCGGTATCACCACTAGTGTCGCCGGTACCCGGGTTCGGACCGGTAGTTCCCGGTGAAGCCAGTTCAATTGAATCGTCGCCCTGACAGCCAGCGCCTGCGAGCGCCACAGTGGCACAGGCTGCAATCAGTACAGTTCTGAGTTTAATGGATTTGATCATTTTCCGCCCCTAAACGAGAAAAAAAAATTACAGTTAAGTTCGACAGACAATCCGGGCGCAATTCACCCCGGACTAATCAGGTCGCGGTTTTAGGAGGGAAATGTGACAGTTATGCTTCAGTAATTGTTACGGTTAGTTTAATATTTTGTTACACGCCCAGTCACATTTAATATGACTTATTTTTCAAGAGGTTGATCAACCTAGACTGAACGTCAGGATTTATTTTCCAACCATCGGATTCAAAATATCCTGCCTGAAATGACGAATAGTTTTAAACTGAAATGTAACAAGAGCGGCCGCCCCTGCGAGTCTCTTTTAATTACTCAAAACTAATATAGAGGACAGTTTAAGAACCCAGGTCAGCCATGTTCCAACCGCCAGGAACGGTCCGAATGGCATCATGGTTTCCAGCGTTGCCGCCCCCCGTTTACTGACCAGTACAACCAGCAATCCGGCGACGGACGCCAAAAGCAGGATAAAAGGCAGATATAATACGCCGGCCCAGGCGCCAGCCGCGGCGAGAAGCTTGGCATCCCCCATGCCGATCCCTTCCCGCCCCCTGACCTTCCGATAGGACAGAGCCACCATATATATAAAGAGATAGCCGGCAGCAGCCCCCATCAGGCTATGCAGAAAATCCGGAAAAGCCGGATAACCCAAATAGCTGAAAGCCAGGCCGGCGCCGGCAAGAGGCAGGGTCAGATAATCCGGCAAGCGGTAAGTCTTCAAATCGATAAGGCTGAGGACCATAAGGGGAACGAACAGGACAGCCCCCCATATTTGAAGATTCGCTGGCAGTAACGCGATACCGGCCGCAGCCAGGGCCAGAACAGATCCCCATTTTAAGACGTCCGCCATATGCGTCCCGCCCCCGAAAAAGTTAATCCCTAGCCGGTTTCAATAGGTTATTTTCGGCTGTCCGGCAATTTTTTTCGCCAGGAAATGGCAGTTTTCCGCGCGAAAGCCCCTCATGAAACAAAAAGTTCATAAAGATTAACTGCTGATTGTAGTATTATTTTCGAAATAATAGTTCAGTTATGTGACAATAATATTACAGGCTGAAACAAAAATTAGGGAAGAGGTGAATATCGGGAAAAGGAGACAATATGGTCCGGGCACCATACGGTATGATATATAGATCAATCAGCATCCCCCTGCTGATGCTTCTGCCGTTGTTCCTCTTCCTTGCCGGCTGCACCACCACCTCATCGACATCGCCGGTCGACTATTCCGAAACCTTCATTGGCCGTGGCGCCCTGCTCAGCGGCTACGCCCTCTGGGGTCCCGAGGCAGACGACCTGCCGGAGCCGGAAGATCATGTTCTTGCGCTAACCCCCGAAATAAAGTCCTTCACCGAACGACATATCCCGCTGAAAAATGCGGAAATCGTAAAGGTCCGCGCCCTGGCGAATTCCATTGTTTCCGAGGATGGCCTGAATATGGCTTACAACAGGACCGCGACCCTCAGTGCCGATGAAGCGTTCCGGAAGGCTGAAGCCAACTGCCTCGGCTTCAGCTACCTCACCGTCCTGATGGCCCGCGAGCGGGGCCTGAAAGCCGCCTTTCAGGAAGTTGACATCCCTCCCCTGTGGGCGTCTGACGAGGAGAAACTCATATACGCTACGGGGCATGTCAACGTTCGGGTCCAGTCCCGCAGCGGCCGCGACTTCACACTGGACATTGACCAGGTCAATATCGATCCCGGCTATCCGACCCGAATCATGTCCGATGCCGAAGCCGAAGCCCATTATTACAGCAACAAGGGAGCCGCGTTTCTGGACCGCGGCGATATGAAAAATGCCTTCCGCTATATGGTCAAGGCGATCCGGCTGTCCCCGGAAACCTCTTCTTTCTGGTCTAATCTTGGCGTTTTTTATCGCAAAAACAAGCTTCTGGATCACGCGGAAATGGCTTACCACGCCGCCCTGAAATACGACCAGTCCAACCATTCTGCCCTGTCTAACCTGGCGATTCTCTATGACATCAAAGGCGACGACGAAGAAGCAGAGTATTTTGCCGCCAAAGCCCGGGATTACCAGGAACAAAACCCCTATTATCACTATTTCAAAGCACAGAGTGCATTTGACAGCGGGGATTATAACTCAGCCGTCGCCTCCCTCACCAAAATTGTCGGCAAGAAAACACAGGACCCCCGTTTCAACGATCTTCTCGCCGAAAGCTACAGGATGCTGGGAAATAGGAAAAAAGCAGACGCCGTGTTGGCTATGGACAAATAACCAGCCCCCCCAGTTCATCTTTTTCCTATTCCTCTATATCTTTGCGCTGGATTTCTTCCACGGTAACGATACCGGTGTTTTTCAGTCGCATGTCATTCAGGTGCTTCAGCATCTTTGCCTGGTCGAGACTCAAGACACCATTATTTTCCGCCTGATTCATAACATAGTCCCCCAATACCAGTCCGCCGGCGCCTCCTGCGATGAACGAATCAAAAAGCGCTGCATGATTGGTGGATACGGCCCCGCCGTAATCCCTGTTGTCGCCGAAAACACTCGCGATCATCCAGTCGTTGATGTTCGCCTTTAACGTATCAGCTTCCTGCAATCTTTCCCAATAGGGCGATTCAATATACTGGTTAATATGTTTTTTCAGATCATGCTGGAAGTCCGAAAAAAAGACTTTGTTTCTCTTGTAAAAACCCGAAACCCTGAACACACCTCCCCGAAAATAGGTGCCGCGGTTGGAGTTTATAAATTCGACCGCATTCTTTTCCAGGTCGCGATAGACCGTTTCACCTGTATAGGCTTTTTTACGGATGCTCGGCGAACCGATATAGCCCTGGTACAAACCATAAATCACAAGAGGTTCGCCTTTGTAATTAGGGGCCAGGATCCGATACTCGATATCATTGAGTGAGAGAGGAATTCCCGCGACATTTAACAGCTTTTTGTCCAGTAGTGAATCATCACCAACAATTGTCCGATTAAGATTTTTTCTGGGATTATTGACGATTTGCTCCAGCACGGTGACGTTGTAAAGATTCAACCAGTAAGCCAGCTGTTCTCTGCGGTTTAATTGGTTCAGGGGAATTTCCCTGGGGAGGCGTTCAAGACTTTTCCTGACTGCGGTAAGATAAGTCCGTCTGTTTTCATCCTTGAACGCATCGAAGTAGAATTTGTTTCCCTCCAGAACAGTAAGCAGATTTCTTTTTGCTTTAAATCTTGTACCGATTGGCGCAACCGACCTGGGCGCCTTTGCGCGCTCATCATTCCCGCTCAACATTACATGGGTTCTCAGCAGAAAAGTGACATCATCATAGGCAACTTCTATCTCTGAGGCCGGGTCATATTCAAAAAAAATATCCGGCAGGGGAAATTCCTCTGGAGCGTCCCCGGAATAAGCCGCCTGCTGCTGCAGAAGGAAAGCCGGCAACATGCAGAGAATAAGTAGACTTTTTTGGAACCTGATCATGTAAACCCCCTTTTTATATTCAGTTATAGTATAACAATATCCGAATACAGAAATGATTACAACTTATCAGATAGGCAAACCCGTCGTATCGCGCAACTTGATAGTCGCTTTGGTGGCTTGGCGTCGATTAGCAGAAGATTGTCAGGCACAAATAAAAAAGCTCCTAACGGAGCCGGAGGGAAATGGCAGAGAGGAAGGGATTCGAACCCTCGATACCTTATCCAGGTATACTCCCTTAGCAGGGGAGCGCTTTCGACCACTCAGCCACCTCTCTGTCAACGCCGTATTTACCCAAGTCGATCAAGGGTGTCAATGTCTTTGTCCTGATTTTTGCTCCTACCGGACCGGAGATAACCTTCACTGTCGGCAACAAAAAACCCTCTCACCCGACCGGGGAGAAGGTTTTTACTCAAAACCGTACATGGAATGCTTTCTTTTAGTGGGTGGACAACCACTCGCGGGCCATTTTCTGGGCCATGGCGATTTCTGCAGCAGTCATATATTCAGCCACTTCGGCGCGATCGATCTGGGCGCTTTTCATGCCGCGGATAGATGCAAGATTGAAATATTTATGAGCTTCCACATTGTTCTGCTCAACACCCTGGCCGATGGAATACAGCAGGCCGAGGTCGTAAAGCGCTTCGGGAGTACCCTCGTCAGCGGCGGAAATTCTTTCCTTTACATAGCTGTGGTTCAGTTGCCCCATTTTGTTCTCCTATAAAACCCTTCTTGTTAAATGGTGTATGCGTTAATCAAAACCGTTTTTCCCGGTCTGTAGGACAAGAATGCCAGCCAAACGTTAAACAATTGGTTAACCCTAAGAAAAACTTTACAACACATTGTTTTTTATAGCTTTATAGGACAAAAAACGGGCCCCGAAGCGGGACCCGTTGCATTTCTTAACAAATAATATTATACCGAATTAACCAATTCGATAGCTACAAAATTACTGCGGCATCGCCTCTTTGGCTTTTTCCATGGCCTCATCAGCCGCCTTTTTAGCGTCTTCTGCAGCGCCTTCCACGGCCTCGCCAGCTTCGTCCATGGCTTCGCCTGCTGCTGCCGCAGCGTCATCAGCCATTTCACCAGCCTTATCCATGGCTTCATCAGCGGCTTCTTTCGCCTGATCGGTCACGGTTGAGCTTTCTTCAACAGCTTTCTCGGCTTCAGCCGGAGCTGAAGAAGAAGACTCGTCTTCACCGCAAGCCGCCAGGCCGAAAGCAGCCACGGCCGCAATCGCTGAAGAAAGGAGTAATTTTCTGATGTCCAACATGTTGTTCGTCCCCTACTAACTATAGTTAAATAAAGATATGAAAGTCATATCCAGTGCAAGACTACAGTATTATAGTTAATAAGGCAATTTTATGATGAAAAAGGCCGGAAACAGAAAATTTCCGACCTTTTTTTCTTTAACTATCGAAATATTCAGCTGTTAAGTTTCTTCCGCAGCAGTTCATTGACCACCTGTGGATTGGCCTTGCCCTGGGTTTTCTTCATCACCTGACCGACAAAGAAGCCGAGCAGCTTGTCCTTGCCGCCGCGGTATTCTTCAACCTTGTCCATGTTGGCCGCCATCACCTCATCGATAAAGGCTTCAATGGCGCCAGTGTCAGACACCTGTTTGAGGCCTTTTTCCTCAACAATCTCAGACGGGCTCTGGTCGCTTTCCAGCATGATCTCGAAGATATCCTTGGCAATACGGCCGGAAATTGTACCGTCCATCTGCAGCCCCAGAAGTTCGGCAGCATGCTCGGCCGAAATCGGGCTATTGGAAATGGAACAACCCAGCTTGTTCAGGGCACCGAACAGCTCGCCGGTCACCCAGTTGGACGTCAGGGTGGCAAACTCATGCTTGTCCTTACCGCTGGCTTTCTCAAGATGGCTCAGCACTTCCTCGAAATAGTCGGCATTTTCTTTCTCTGCCACCAGAACGCCGGCATTATAGGCGCTGATCTTCAGATCCTCGACGAAGCGGTTTTTCTTGATATCCGGAAGTTCCGGCAGGGTTTTGGCGATCTCATCCACAAACTCCTGGGTAAATTCCAGCGGCAGCAGGTCGGGATCCGGGAAATAGCGGTAATCATGCGCTTCTTCTTTGGAGCGCATGGACCGGGTTGTGCCGGTACCCGGATCGAACAGCCGGGTTTCCTGGTCGATGGTGCCGCCGTCTTCCAGGACGGCGATCTGGCGATTGGCCTCATGCTCGACCACCTGCATCACAAACCGGATCGAGTTTACGTTCTTGGTTTCGGTGCGGGTGCCGAACGGCTCGCCAGGACGACGCACCGACACGTTGACGTCGGCGCGCATACTTCCCTGCTCCATATTACCGTCACAGGTGCCGGCATAACGGACGATAGAACGCAGCTTGCGGAAATAGGCCCCGGCTTCCTCGGCAGAGCGCATATCCGGCATGGAGACGATTTCCATCAGCGCCACGCCGGAGCGATTCAGGTCCACATAGGTCATTGTCGGATGCTGGTCATGCATGCTCTTGCCGGCGTCCTGTTCCAGATGCAGGCGCTCGACACCGATGGCCTTGGTTGAACCATCTTCCAGTTCGATCACGATCTCGCCCTCACCGACAATGGGATCTTTGAACTGGCTGATCTGGTAGCCCTGCGGCAGATCGGCATAGAAATAGTTCTTGCGGTCAAAAATTGAACGCAGGTTGATCTTGGACCCCATGGCGAGGCCGGTACGGATCGCCTGGCGGACACATTCCTCGTTAATCACCGGCAGCATGCCGGGCATGGCCGCGTCCACGAAGCTGACCTGGCTGTTGGGTTCGGCGCCGAAGGCTGTCGCGGACCCGGAAAAGAGTTTGGATTCGGAAATTACCTGGGCATGGACCTCCAGACCGATGACAACTTCCCAGTCACCGGTGGCTCCCTGAATTAGCTTGCTCATGATTTGCCTCCCCACCATTTAACAGGTTTCGCCTTAACGTCGGCCGCCCCTTCCAGAACCTCTGCCACCCGGAGCAGAGTTTCCTCGTCAAAGGGCCGTCCCAGAAGCTGCAGGCCGAGGGGCAGTCCCTCGCTGTTCAGTCCGGCCGGCACGGAAATGCCCGGCAGACCGGCCAGGCTCGCCGGCACGGTGAAGACGTCGTTGAGATACATGGACAGCGGATCGGATGTTTTCTCCCCCAAGGCAAAGGCGGCACTCGGCGCTGTCGGCGTCAGGATCACGTCAACCTGCTCATGGGCGTCGCGGAAATCACGGGCAATCAGGCTGCGGACTTTCTGGGCCTTCAGGTAATAGGCGTCATAATAGCCGGCGGACAGCACATAGGTGCCGATCAGGATCCGGCGCTTGACCTCGTCACCGAAACCCTCGGCCCGGGTATTGCTGTACATGTCGGCCAGGTTTTCACCATCCACGCGCAGGCCGTATTTCACGCCGTCGTAGCGGGCCAGGTTGGAAGACGCTTCCGCCGGGGCCACGATATAATAGGTCGGCAGCGCATATTTGGTGTGCGGCAGGGAAATGTCGACGATTTCCGCGCCGGCGTCTTTCAGCCAGGCCATGCCCTGCTGCCAGAGCTTCTCGATCTCTTCCGGCATACCTTCCACGCGGTATTCCTTGGGAATACCAACTTTCAGTCCGCGAATATCCCCGGTCAGCGCCGCTTCATAGTTGGGCACCGCCGACGGCACGGAGGTGCTGTCCTTGGCATCGTGGCCGGCCATGCTTTCCAGCATGATGGCCGCGTCACGCACGGTTTTGGTGATCGGCCCGGCCTGATCCAGGGAAGAAGCAAAGGCAATGATGCCCCAGCGGGAACAGCGTCCGTAGGTGGGTTTCAGACCAACCAGGCTGGTGAAGCTGGCGGGCTGGCGGATGGAACCGCCGGTGTCGGTGCCGGTCGCGGCAATGGCAATATCGGCGGCCACGGCAGCGACAGAGCCGCCGGAAGAACCGCCCGGCACCAGATCATGGCCGTAGCCTTCGGCGCGCCAGGGATTTTTCACCGGTCCGTAATAACTGGTTTCATTGGAAGAGCCCATGGCGAATTCATCCATGTTCAGTTTGCCGAGCATCACGGCGCCGTCATCCCACATTTGCTGGGTGACGGTGCTTTCATAGCGGGGCTCGAAACCATCGAGGATGTGGCTGGCGGAACAGCTGTGCACCCCTTTGGTGCAAAACAGATCCTTGACGCCGACCGGGATCCCGGTCATGCCCTTCTGGTCGCCGGCCTTGATCATGGCGTCGGCCGCATCAGCCATCTCCAGGGCCAGGTCCGGCGTTTCCGCCACATAAGCGTTCAGCTCCCGCGCGGCTTCCACGGCTTCAATATGAGCCGCCGTCACCTCGCGGGCGGTAAAATCACCCTTCTTGAATCCGTCACGGGCTTCAGCGATTGTCAGTTTTGTCAGTTCGCTCATCTCGCCCTCCCTACTCGATCACTTTAGGCACGGCAAAGAAGCCGTGCTGCGCTTCGGGGGCATTGGCCAGGACATCATCCCGATAGCCGCCGTCGGTGATTTTGTCTTCCCGCATGGGCAGGGTGACATCGGCCACGCTGGTCAGGGGTTCCACGCCGTCGGTATCCACCTCTGACAGCATTTCCACCCAGTCCAGAATATTGTTCAGTTCCCCCACCAAAGGCTCCAGCTTTTCTTCAGGCACTTTGATGCGGGCGAGATGGGCGATTTTCGCCACAGTATCCTTATCAACAGACATGTTCTTCCTGACAGGTTGAGATAATTTCCAAAAGCCGGAAACTAGCACCGGGCAGCCGCTTCCGCAAGAGGGCGTTTGGGGAAAATCACACCCTTTTTATCAAGTTTTCCGAAAGTATGCCGGGACGGTAAAGGTCCCCTACTCCACCAACCGCTCCAGCGCATAACCCCGGAAGGGTTTGGTGTGGGCCAGCGCCACCTGGCTCGAAATATTGGCGACCCCTTCCATCTTGCCGATCAGGTCGTCGTTCAGCTTGAGGTAGCTGTTCATGTCAGGACAGACCACGCGAAGGAAATAATCGAAATTGCCGCTTACCGTATAACACTCGACAATCTCCGGGAACTCGGCCATGGCCTCCTCGAACGCCTTGAAGTTCGCATTGGTGTGATCATGCAGACTGACCGTCACCAGCACCGTCACCGTGCGGCAGATCTTGTCCAGGTTTATATTGGCCATATAGCTGTCGATATAGCCGTCCTCTTCCAGCTTGCGCACCCGCTGCAAACAGCTGCTGGGGGACAGGTTTACCTTCTGGGATAGTTCGTGATTGGTAATACGGGCATTTTCCTGAAGAATCGAAAGAATCTTCAGATCAATTCGATCCATAGACTTTTTCCGGGCCACTAATTCTCTCCGTAGAATATGTTTTTAGTTATTAGATATTGTTTTTATAGCATGTTAGAACAATGTATCACATTCTCCAACAAACCCGAAGAATATTCGGCGTTTTGTGAAAAATAGATATTTCATTTTTCCGTTTTCATGCAAAGCTAGCACAAATCAAGCTATTACTATCTATGCTGTTAAATCGGATATGACAAAGAAAATTTCACTTATTGGCGTGCCCAGCGATATTTCCGCCAGTGATCGCGGCGCCACAATGGGACCGGAGGCGCTCAGAGTCGCCGGCATGGCGACCACGCTGGAGAAACTCGGCTATGAGGTGGTTGATACCGGAAACCTCTATGGCCCGAAGACCCCCAACCACCCTCCCGAGGACGGTCTCAGGCATCTGAAGGAAACCGTGATCTGGTGCCAGAACGTCCAGGATGCCGTCTATACGGAACTGATGGAGGGCCATTTCCCCGTCATGATGGGTGGTGATCACGGCATGAGCATCGGCTCCATTGCCGCCGTCTCCCGCTATTGCGCGCAAAAAAATATCCCGCTGTGCGTCCTGTGGATTGACGCCCACGCGGATTTCAATACGCCGGAAACCAGTCCGACCGGTAACATTCATGGCATGCCGGTAGCGGTCATGTCCGGCGTGGGCCCGGTGGAACTGACCGGCCTGTCCTCGGTCACCCCCATGGTCAACCCCAACAACATCTATCAGGTCGGCATCCGGTCCGTCGACCGGGCGGAGAAAAAGCTGGTGACCGACAGCGGCATCAATGTCTTTGACATGCGCCGCATCGACGAGATCGGCATGCGCATGACCATGCACAGCATCATCGAGCAGGTCCGGGATAAAAACGCCCACCTGCATGTAAGTTTTGATGTGGACAGCCTCGACCCTTCCATCGCGCCAGGCGTGGGGACCAAGATCCAGGGCGGCCTGACCTATCGCGAGGCCCAGCTGTGTATGGAAATGGTTTATGACAGCGGCATCATGGGGTCACTGGATATTGCTGAAATCAATCCGGCTCTCGACCATAAAAACATAACTGCAGAACTGGCTGTAGATTTGGCCGCCAGCCTGTTCGGCAATCATATTCTTCCGCCTACCAAAGGAACCCGCTAATGCCCCTGCAACAGGAAATTATTCATAAAACCGACCTGCATAGCGCCCACAACTATCACCCCCTGCCCCTGGTTCTCAGCCGCGGCAAGGGCATCTGGGTATGGGACGTGGACGGCAACAAATACCTGGATTGCCTGAGCGCCTACAGCGCCGTCAACCAGGGCCATTGCCACCCGAAAATCATCAGTGCGCTGACAGAACAGGCGGGAAAGCTGACGCTGACTTCGCGGGCGTTCCATAATGATCAAATGGGCGACTTCCTGGAGAAACTCTGCGCTATGGCGGAAATGGAAATGGCCCTGCCCATGAACACCGGCGCCGAAGCGGTGGAGACTGCGATCAAGGCGGTGCGCAAATGGGGCTATGAAGTCAAAGGCGTGCCCGACAACCAGGCTGAGATCATCTTTTTCGAAGGTAATTTCCACGGCCGCACCGTCACCACCGTCAGCGCGTCGTCCGAAGAGGATTACAAGCATCATTTCGGCCCCTTCACGCCCGGGTTCAGGATCGTGCCTTACGGCGATGCCGCGGCCCTGGAGGCCGCCATTACCGACAATACAGTCGCCATCATCATGGAACCGATCCAGGGTGAAGCCGGCATCAACGTGCCGCCGGAAGGATACCTGGCGGCGACCCGGAAAATCTGCCGCGACAATGATGTGCTGATGGTCATGGATGAAATCCAGACCGGCCTCGGCCGCACTGGCAAGCTGTTCTGCTACCAGCATGAAGATCATGCCAAACCGGACATGCTGATCGTCGGCAAGGCCCTGAGCGGCGGCGCCTATCCGGTCTCGGCGGTGATTTCCTCGCGTGAGATTCTCCGGGTCTTTACGCCAGGCATCCACGGCAGCACCTACGGCGGCAACCCGCTCGGCGCCGCCGTCGGGCTGGCCGCCCTGGAAGTCATAGAAGAAGAAAAACTGGCTGACCGTTCCCGCCTGCTGGGCGACTATCTGATGCGCAAGCTGGAAGCCATCCCCACCAACAAGGTGGCGGACATCCGCGGCAAGGGCCTGTTTATCGGCATCGAACTGCACAAGGAAGTGGGCCTGGCCCGCCCCTATTGCGAAGCGCTGATGGATCGGGGCATTCTGTGCAAGGAAACCCATGACTATGTGATCCGTCTCGCCCCGCCGCTGGTGATCGAAATGGAGCAGATCGACTGGCTGGCCGAACAGATTGCCGAAGTTCTCCAGGACGAAGGCTGATACAGACAGGCTTGTCAAAAGGGCCGTTTCCCCCTAACATTTTTAAAAGTAAGTTGGGGGTGACATGGCTCGTTCCAGAAATAGATTTATTGGTTTCCTGAAATATGCTGCGGCGATCCTCAGCGGGCTGGTTATCGGTCTCTGGATCTTCCTTGAATTACAAACCCCCGACAGGGCCGGCCCCTGGCAGCCGCAGCTGGCCCGCACGGCCTTTGCGGAAATAGAGGACGAGCATATCCATCTGCATAATGTGCGGGATTTCACCTATCATGCCGACCGCTCGCCGGACCGGATACAATATTTTGACCGCAGTTACTATCCTGGCGAGCTGAAACGGATCTGGTACGGAATTTCCCATTTCGGGCCTGTGGGTCTGGCCCATAATTTCCTCAGCTTCGAATTCGAAAACGGGGAATATCTCTCGCTGTCAGTGGAAACCCGCCTGCATCCCGGCGAACATTACGGTGCGTTCCGCGGCATGTTGCGTCAATTCAACAAAATCTATGTCTGGGCGACGGAACAGGATATCATCGGCCAGCGCACCCATGTGCGGGGGGAACATGTCATGCTGTACCCCGTCATGATCGAAGACAAGCGGGTGATGCAGGCCTATTTCCTGAAAGTTATCACCGAGACCAATGAGCTCCACAACAGTCCGGATTTCTACAATACCCTGTTCGACAGCTGCCTGACCAACCTGATCAAGAATACACCGATCAGCGACGAGACCTATTTCATCGACTTCCGGATCCTTCTGCCGGGGCGGGCTGACCGCCTGGCCTACAAGATCGGTCTCATCCCGGACGATATCCCGCTGGAGGACGGTCGCAAACGGGCCGCCGTCCGGCTCAACGGGCTGGAACTGGATGAGACTTATTCGGACAGGATCCGCTGCGGCTGGGCCGGATATAACGAACTCGGCGTCCAGCCTTGTCCGGCAGCAGACTAACGGCTACTTGACCCAGTCGAGACCCATGTTGCGGTAACGCTCCCTGTCTTCGGTCCAGTCCTTGCGGACCTTGACAAAGAGAAACAGATGCACCCGCCGGTCGAGGATTTCCTCAAGTTCCTCCCGGGCCTGCTTGCCGATTTCCTTCAGGATGGCGCCGCCCTTGCCGATCACGATCTTCTTCTGGCTTTCCCGCTCCACGTAAATCACCTGCTCGATGCGCACCGACCCGTCTTTGAGGTTTTTCCACTGTTCGGTCTCGATAGTGGCGCTGTAGGGCAGCTCGTCATGCAGCCGCAGGAAGAATTTCTCCCGGGTGATTTCCGCCGCCAGCATGCGCTCGGTGATGTCGGTCAGCTGGTCTTCCGGGTAAAGCCAGATCCCCTTGGGCAGATATTCCGCGATCTTTGCCTTCAGTTCATCCAGACCGTCCCCCCGGAGGGCGGAAATCAGCAGTGTATCGGTAAACTCGCCGATCTCGTTCATTTCCTGGATCAATGGCAAAAGCGTCTCCCGCTTCATGCCGTCCACCTTGTTCAAGGCCAGGATAACCTTGCGTTTCTTTTCCTTCAGGTCGCCGGCAATGCGGCGGGTATCCTCGTCAATGCCGCGCGAGGCATCCACCAGCAGGACAATGATATCCGCATCATGAGCCCCTTCCCAGGCTGCGGCCACCATGGCCCGCTCCATGCGCTTTTTCGGCTGAAATATCCCGGGTGTATCCAGGAAGATCATCTGGTTCGGACCGTCTATGGCTACGCCAAGAATGCGGGTGCGAGTGGTCTGCACCTTATGGGTGACAATGGCGATCTTGCTGCCCACCAAGGCGTTGAGAAGGGTTGATTTCCCGGCATTGGGCGCCCCGATCAACGCCACATAACCGCAACGCGTATTCTGCTCAGTCGTCATCGGGATCACCTGTTCTCAGTAATTTTCTTCAATGTAATCAAGCATTTTTGCCGCGGCAGCCTGCTCGGCTTCGCGCTTGGAGCCGCCCTGCCCGGTCTGCTCCTCCATTCCGTTGAGACGCACCGCGATGGTGAACAACGGCTCGTGGGCCGGCCCCTCGCGTCCGAGCGTCACATAACTGGGGGTGGAAATGCGCCGGCTCTGGGCCCATTCCTGCAGCCTGGTCTTGGCATCGCGCACCGCCAGGCCATCCTGGTCGATAAAGACCTGCCAGTGGGTCCGGATCAGCTTGCGGCAGACATCCAGGCCACCTTCCATATACATGGCGCCCAGCACCGCCTCGCAGACATCGCCGAGGATGGTCGCCCGTTTTCGTCCGCCGGTATCCTCGGTACTTTTGGCCATCAGGATATAATCGGCGAGATCCATTTTTTCAGCGGCCTCGGCGCAGGTCTCCCGACGCACAAGGTTGGTATGGCGGCTGGCCATGCCACCCTCATCCACATTGGGATATTTTTCATAAATCCATTCGGCAATCAAAAGCCCGAGCACCCGGTCACCGACAAATTCCAGGCGCTGGTAATTCACCGGTCCTTCCAGACTGGGATGGGTCAGTGCCTGGCGCAAAAGGTCCTCATCCCTGAATTCATACCCCAGCGTCTGGTACAGAGCGCTATATTGTCCTTTTTTTGACGTCACCGTTCTCTCATTCTTATTTTGTCGGCGTTTTTTGGTATTACCCTACTTGATTTTCGTGAAGAAACGTTCGCGACGTTCCTTGGGGAACCATTTCCAGAATTCCCAAAGCGCCGCCTGGTCATCGAAGGAAAGTGTCAGAAATTCCGCCCGTCCGATAACATTCTCGCTGGGAATATAGCCGACGCCTTCGGATTTCGGAAAACGGCTGTCCTGGGAATTATCCCGGTTATCGCCGATGCCGAAGTAATGCCCCTCAGGCACCCTGAAAACCGGCGTGTCGTCAGCCCGTGACCCCGGGAAATAGCCCATATCCAGTGTGATATAGCTGCGGCCGCTGGGCAGGGTTTCCCGATATTGCTTGAAAACTTCCTGGCGGCCGTTTTTGATCCTGACATAATCTTCAAGCCGTTCACGCTTGACAGCTTCGCCATTGATATAGAGCACGCTCTTCTTCATCTGGATGCGATCCCCGGGCAGTCCGAGAATACGCTTGATATAATAGGTGCCGGGATCGCGGGGCAGCCTGAACACGGCAACGTCGCCGCGCTCGACCGGGCTTTCGAAAATACGGCCGGAAAAGAGCGGCGGGCTGAACGGCAGCGAATGATGGCTGTAGCCATAGGAAAATTTCGATACCAGCAGATAGTCACCCACCATCAGGTTATTCAGCATGGATTCAGAAGGGATCGTAAAGGGCTGGTAGATAAAACTGCGGAAAATGATGGCAATCAGAACCGCAAGACCAACGGTCGACGCAAATTCAAGCCAGCTTTCTTCCTTTTTAATCTCGACAGTTTTTTTGACCTCGGCAGAAGTCTGCGGCTGGTCTTTTGTATTTTCAGTCATTGATCAAAAAATCTCTCTTTCGCGATACGCTCGTGAAGGAATCAAATACCCAATTGTTCATAGGCTTAGCCCATGCCGCCTCAAATCACAAATGATAAAAATGAAAAGCCGGGCGGATTTTATAAAATCTCCCTGCTTCCGGATTTATCTATCAGCGTAATATGCTGTAATTAAGACAATGGCCTGCGCCCAGGGGTAATCGTCGGTAATCGTCAGGTCGATTTGTGCTGTCAGACCTTCCGGCACCATTGCTTCCAGTATCTCCTTTGCCCGGCCCGCAAGCCGGATGTGCGGTCGCCCCCGGTCGTCATTTTCCACCCAGACATCCTGCCAGCTGACCCCGTCCTGCAGGAAACCGGTCCCCAGCGCCTTGGAAAAGGCTTCCTTGGCGGCAAAGCGCTTGGCATAAACCGACGCCCTGGTCTGTGGCCGGGCCTCCGCCCGTTCTTTTTCCACCTCATGAAAGGTGCGCCGGATAAAACGATCGCCGTATTTGTCCAGCGAGTTCTCTATGCGCCGGATATCCACCAGGTCGTTGCCGAGGCCGAGAACCCGCATCAGCCTTCCCTGTTCCGCCTGCCCCGGTCCATCAGCACCCGCATCCGGCGCAGGCTTTCCGGCAAACCGACAAAAATGGCCTCGCCGACCAGGAAATGGCCGATGTTGAACTCGGCAAACTGGGGAATCCGGGCCACGGCCTCCACCGTGTCGTAATTCAGCCCGTGCCCGGCATGAACCTCCAGGCCCAGTTCTTCACACAGGCTGGCGCCGCGGCGTAACCGATCCAGTTCCCGCTGGTGATCTTCGCCCTCTGCCTCCACATAGGTCCCGGTGTGCAGCTCCACTTTATCAGCCCCCAGTCTGTGTGAGGCGCGGATCTGGCTTTCCTCAGGATCGATAAACAGGCTGACGCTGATGCCGGAAGCCTTGAGCTTTTCCACATAGGGACCGAGATAGTCCTCCGCGCCGGCAACATCCAGTCCGCCTTCGGTGGTCAGCTCCTGACGCTTTTCCGGCACCAGGCAGCTGGACGCCGGCTTGTGACGCAGGGCAATGGCGAGCATTTCCTCGGTTGCGGCCATCTCCAGATTGAGCGGCAGGCTGATTTCCGCCATCAGCCGCTCGATGTCATTGTCAGAGATATGGCGGCGGTCTTCCCTGAGGTGGGCCGTGATGCCGTCAGCGCCGGCCTTGGCCGCCAAAACGGCTGCCCGCACCGGATCCGGATGCTGCCCGCCGCGGGCATTGCGAATGGTGGCGACATGATCAATATTAACCCCCAGACGAATACGGTCCTGCTCTACCATATGGTTTTCCCTTCCTCTCCCAGATCGCTGTGACCGCTTGTGGCGATTTTTCTTTCCAGCGCTTTCATGCGTTTTTCAAAACGCTTGCGTTTATATTCGGATACGAGTTTATAGATGGGCCAATATACAACCCCCCAGGCAATTGCACCAAGCACAATTCCCCCGAGCAGCATGGGCAGGAATACGGAATGAAAATAGGGTGCGATAGGTTCCAGGGCCTTGAGCGGGTCAACGAAGAGGCTGCCGAAGGTCACATGATCGGCCGCTTCCATCATGCCACCCCACATATTGTCTTTCGGCTCCCAGCCCAGAAGCCAGCTGCCGGTCTCGTAGGTTGCCACCCAGATCACGGGAAAGGTCCAGGGATTGCCGACCACGGTCCCCATGGCGGAGGTCAGGATATTCCCCCGGATAATCCAGGCAAAGATCGCCGCCAGAATGAAATGAAGTCCGACAAAGGGGGTAAAGGAGATTGCGGCGCCGCTGGCAAAGCCGGCCGCCAGGGCATAGGAGGTTCCGGGAATGCGCGCCAGCCGGTGATGCATATAGCTGAAGGCCCTCCGCCAGCCCAAAGCGGGCCAGAGCAGATCCTGGATCCTGGTCAGGACGGTCTTCTTCTTGCGGCGCAGAAACAGTGTCTTTCCCTTTCCTGTATCTTCAGAGCCTGATTATTGCTTATTTCAGCCCCCGGCTCCCCGGTTTGACGGCTTCCGTGCCTTCAAGCTCCGGCGGCAATTTGTCCGCTTCATAGGTCGGGATATCCAGACCGACCAGGGACACCAGCGGCACCCCGACATCGGCAGCGCCGTTGCTGCGGTCAATCAGGCAACTGGCAACGGTGACGTTGCCGCCATATTTGCGGATCACCTCAATACATTCGCGGGACGACAGGCCGGTGGTGACGATATCTTCCGCCATCAGAATACGGGCGCCTTCGGGAATTTCAAAACCGCGGCGCAGGGTGAATTCCCCATCAACCCGCTCGGTGAAAATGGCCGGCACCCCCAGCTGGCGGCCCATTTCATAGCCGACAATCACACCGCCCATGGCCGGCGACACCACCATATCGACTTCGCCGACTGTCGCCCGGACTTTGTCCGCCAGGGCGCCGCAGAGTTTTTCCGCCCGCCGGGCGTCCATCAGCACCCGCGCACACTGCAGGTACATGGTGCTGTGCAGCCCGGATGACAGGAGGAAATGTCCTTCCAGCAGAGCGCCGGCCTCCCTGAATAGTTCCAGTACGTCCTCACGATCCATCGAATTCTTCCTTTTATGTGATGCAGTCTAGCTGAAAGCTCGTTCCACGCTGTTGACCCTCTCGCTGGCCCGCAGGGCGGTAATAATGCTGGTCAGATGTTTAACATCTCTGACCTCAATATCAAGCTCAATCCTGAACATATCCGGCGAACGCTCGGCAAACTTGATGTTGCTGAGGTTGCCGTGCTCCCGGGCCACCACATTCAGCACATTGGCCAAGGCGCCGGGCTCATGCTCCAGCAATACTTCGACGCGGCCGACAAAAAAGCCCGCATCCTCGCCCGGCGCCGACCAGGACAGGTCGAGCCAGACCTCGGGGGTCTCCGAATAAACATCCAGGGCATCGCAGTCGATGGTATGCACCATGATCCCTTTGCCGGTCGTGGTAATACCGACGATCCGGTCTCCGGGCAGTGGATGACAACATTCGGACAGGTGCACCGCCAGGCCCGGCGTCAGGCCCTTGATCGGGATGGCGCCGCCTTTCTTGGCGGTATCGGTCGCCTCGGCACGCACAAAAGCGGCGGCACTTTCCCGGCCGTTCAGCTTGATGCCGGGGAAAACCGTTTCCAGGACTTTCCGGTCCAGCAACTCGCCCTTGCCGACCTGCTCGAACAATTCGTCGGTATCGGACATATTCAGGTTTTTGGCGGCAAGCTCCATGGATTTTTTGTTGAAATCCCGGCTTTCATGCTGGAATGCCCGCTCCAGAATACTTTTGCCCAGCTTGACATATTCGTCCCGCTTCTGGTGGCGAATAAAGCGCCGGATCGCCGACTTGGCCTTACCGGTGATGACAAAACTGAGCCAGTTGGGCGACGGCTGCTGGGCGTTGGAGCGCAAAATCTGGACCTGGTCGCCATTGGACAGGCGGGTCCTGAGCTGGACCGGCTTGCCGTTGATTTTGGCACCGACACAGTTGTCGCCGATCCGGGTATGCACCGCATAGGCAAAATCCACCACCGTGGCCCCCATCGGCAGGCTGACCAGTTCCCCTTTCGGGGTAAAACAGAACACCTGGTTCTGGTACATGGCGAGCTTGGTATGTTCCAGGAATTCCTCGGGATCGGAAGAATGTTCCAGGATCTCCAGCAGATCCTGCAGCCAGCGATACTGCGCCCCTTCCTTCTCGGAGGCATGCTGCTTGTAGGACCAGTGGGCGGCCACCCCCTTTTCCGCCACCGCATCCATTTCGGAGGAGCGGATCTGGATTTCGATTTTCTTTTTCTGGGGACCGATCACCGCCGTATGAATGGACTGGTAGCCGTTGGGCTTCGGCATGGAAATATAGTCCTTGATCAGGCCCGGCACCGCCGGCCACTTCTGGTGCACCACGCCAAGCGCCCGGTAACAGGTTTCCGTGTCATCGACAATGATCCGGAACGCCAGGATATCTGCCTGGTCTTCCAGGCTCACGTTGCGGTAGGTCATCTTGCGCCAGATGGAAAAGGGTTTCTTTTCCCGGCCCTTGACTTCCGCCTCGATCCCCGCTTCAGTCAACAGCCATTCCAGTTCGGTGATCACCTGTTCGCGAATGTCTGCGGTATTGGCATGGAGAAAATCCAGCCGGCGGATAATGGACTCATGGGCTTCGGGATAGACATTGGGAAAGGCCAGAGCTTCCAGCTCTTCCTTGATTTCCTGCATGCCGATACGTTCCGCCAAGGGCGCATAGATGTCGAGGGTCTCCTTGGAGATGCGGGCCCTCTTTTCCGGTTTGCTGATAAAATGCAGGGTGCGCATGTTATGCAGGCGGTCAGCCAGCTTGACCAGCAGCACCCGGATATCGTTGGACATGGCCAGCAGGAACTTGCGGAAGTTCTCGGCCTGCTTGGAACTTTCCGAGGAATATTCCAGCTTGGACAGCTTGGTCACCCCGTCCACCAGACGGGCGATTTCCTCGCCGAACAGTTCCTCTATCTGCTCGTAGGTGGCAACCGTATCCTCGATTGTGTCATGCAACAGGGCCGTGACAATGGTATCGCAGTCCAGCTGCATATTGGTCAGGATACCGGCCACTTCCAGCGGATGGGAGAAATAGGGATCACCGCTGGCCCGTTTCTGCTTGCCGTGGGCTTTCATGGAAAAGACATAGGCGCGGTTCAGGAGATTCTCATTGAGCTCCTGATCGTAACTTCTTACCCGTTCTACAAGTTCAAATTGCCTGATCACTGCCTGATCCGTTTAATTTCTTTTCACTATGTCAGATATATGTCGCCACGCTTTAACTTGAAAGGTTAAATGTCAAAAAAAGAGGCCTGCCTATTTTACCGGCAGACCTTCTTTTCCAAATCACTGTTTCAAGGCGTTTATTCTTCTTCGTCGCCTTCCGCCTGCTCTTCAGCAGTTGCCGCCTCTTCCATGACTTCGCTTGCAATCTTTGACAGATTCTCAGGGGTCACATCCTGGTTGGCTTCTTCCAGTTTTTTACCGGCCAGCAGCAGGGAAATATCATCCTCTTCGGGCTCATCCACTTCGACATGTTTCTGCATACCGTGAACGATAGCTTCCTCAAGATCTCCCGGCTTGACGGTTTCGTCAGCGATTTCCCGCAGGGCAACAACCGGGTTTTTGTCATTGTCCCGGTCCACAGTCAGGGGAGCGCCGGATGAAATCTGACGGGCCCGCTGGGCCGCCACAAGAACCAGTTCGAACCGGTTCGGTACTTTATCTACGCAATCTTCAACAGTAACGCGTGCCATGCCGCAATGCTCTCCAATAGAATTTTCCTGAAACGAGGCTTATACAACCGTCACCCGCGGCTGTAAACCCCGCAAACCACTAATTTGCCCATATTTTTCACTATTTTTCAGCGTACAAGCTTTCTGATCCGGCCGGGGTCTTCCAGCTCTGATCGAAGCTCGCGCGCGGTCCGGCCAAATACCGGGTGGCGCCAGTCGGGCGCAATATCCATCAGCGGGTCAAGGACGAAGGCCCGCAGATGCATGCGGGGATGCGGCACCACCGGCTCTGTCGGCGGGTCCATCTTCCCGGCTTCGGCCCAGCTTTCAGGCGACGGCAGCACCAGGTCGTCATAGGCCAGCAGATCCAGGTCAATCAGCCTCGCCTCCCAGCGCCTGTTGCGCACCCGTCCGAGGTCCTGCTCGATGGTATGCAGCAGCTCCAGCAATTCCCCCGCCCCCAGCGCCGTCGTCACCGACGCGACCGCATTCACATACCAGGGCTGGTCGGAAACCGGTACCGGTTCGGTTTCATAAAAAGCGGACAGCCGGTCGAGCTCGACACCATGGGCCTCCAGAATTTCAATGGCGGCGCGGATATTGTTTTCCGGAGCTCCATGTTCCGGGGACGGCAGGTTGCCGCCAAATCCGATCAGGATCATAGCAAAGCCTTTTTATCGACGTAATCGGCGCCTACCATAACGGATCAGACCTGATAACAACACCAAAAAATGTCAGCATGACAAACGGCTAACCATTTGTAATAAAATGAATTTCATGTTATACTAATAAGCGATATATTTATTTAGGAATTTTCGTTATGTATTTCTATCCGAACGAGAAACTTGCCCTTTTCATTGACGGGTCGAATCTGTTCGCCACAGCCAAGGCACTCTCCTTTGATATTGACTACAAGCGGCTGCGTGAATATTTCGCCACCCGGGGCATCCTGTTGCGCGCCAATTATTACACCGCCCTGATCGAGGAAGCGGAATATTCCCCGTTGCGACCACTTGTAGACTGGCTGGACTATAACGGCTATACCCTTGTGACCAAACCCACCAAGGAATTTATCGACCACAGGGGAGAGAGAAAAATCAAGGGTAATATGGATATGGAGCTGGCCATCGACATGATGGGCCTGGCCGAACATGTGGATCATATGGTGCTGTTTTCCGGCGACGGCGATTTCCGCCGACTGGTCGAGGCCGTGCAGCGGCGCGGGGTGCGGGTATCCGTCATCAGCAGCACAAAGACCAGTCCGCCGATGATTGCGGACGAACTGCGCCGTCAGGCCGATATTTTCATCGAGCTGTCCGACATGCACGACGCCTTTGGCCGCCAGGGGAACGGACAGCATCCATGACAGTTGAGAATTTGCCCGCAGGCGAAGCCCCGCGGGACTGTATGCTGTGCCCGCGGCTGGTGGAATTCAGGCAGGAAAACCAGGAAAAATTTCCCGATTATTTCAACGGCGCGGTCCCGTCCTTCGGCGACCGTGACTGTGAACTTCTGGTGGTCGGCCTTGCGCCCGGCCTGCACGGGGCAAACCGCACCGGCCGGCCCTTTACCGGCGACTACGCCGGCGACCTGCTCTACCCGACCCTGGTGAAATTCGGATTTGCCGCGGGTAACTATGGCCAGGAAATCGATGACGGCCTGACCCTCAACCGGGCGATGATCACCAATGCGGTGCGCTGCGTGCCACCGCAAAACAAACCCACCACCACCGAGGAAAAGACCTGCCGACCATTTCTGGTCGAACAAATCGACTCCCTCAGCAACGTCAGGGTCCTGCTGGCCCTGGGGCTGGTGGCGCACAATGCGGTGCTGACCACCTTTGGGGTCAAAAAATCGGCTTATAAATTCGCTCATGGCGCCCGGCACCAGCTGAATGACAAAATCTGCCTGATCGACAGCTATCATTGCTCCCGCTACAACACCAACACCGGGCGGCTGACGACGGAAATGTTCGAGGATGTGTTCCGGCTGATTGAAGCGCAGCTGGCCTGACCGCTCAGGGCAATTCCCCTTTATTTCTTCCATGAGGCTTCGCTGAATGCCACGTTCAGGACATATTCAGACTCAATAATATAGCCTGAGTTCAGGTGTAGGGATGAACCATCGATAACAAGGAAGGATTACCATGAGTAAGATTACACGGTTCCTGAAAACATCCACAGTCATCCTGGGCGTGGCTTCATTCGGCTTTGTAACCACAACACAGGCCTGGGCCGACGGTCGCCGGGACGATCGCCGCCACCAGGAAAACAGACACGACCGTTCTCACAAATACGAGAAACACCATAAATACAACAAACATTACAAATACAAGCAGTACACTTATTACCGCCCGCATCATTATGATCATGTGAGGTACAGCTACCGTCCCCATCGGCCACGGGCGCATTTCGGTGTCCACGGTCATGGCGATGATGTGGCGCTGGGTATCCTCGCCGGCGGGCTTCTGGTCTATGGCCTGACCCAGGCCGCCCAGGCCAATAACCAGCCTGATGTGGTCTATGTGCCCGCTGCCCAGCCGTCTCCGGCCGGCGGCCAGGGATGGGCCGCCGCACCGCCACCGCAGCAGGTATCCTATAGCCACGGCACCTGCCTGCAGGAACGGGAATATCAGACCACTATTACTGTTGGCAATGAAACGGTGCCGGCCTATGGTACCGCCTGTCTGCAGCCGGACGGCAGCTGGCAGTTCGGCCCGGCCAAACAGGTCCCCCAATACGCCAGATAACAATCAATCCTGTGCCAGAAGACGAAAAGGCCTAGCTATGCTCCTTGAGCATGCGGGCCTTTTCCCTGCTCCAGTCGCGTTCTTTGGAGGCTTCGCGCTTGTCGTGGGCTTTCTTACCCTTGGCCAGTCCCAGCTTGACCTTGGCCCGGTTATGGTCATCAAAATAGATGGACAGTGGCACCAGGGTCATGCCTTTGCGCTGCACGGCGGCAAAAATCTTGTTGATTTCCCGGCGATGGAGCAGCAGCTTGCGCGGGCGACGCGGATCATGATTGAACCGGTTGCCCATGCTGTATTCCTTGATATGGGCGTTAATCAGCCAGACTTCATTGCCTTTCACTTCCGCATAGGATTCAGCAATATTGCATTCGCCCTGGCGCAGCGACTTGACCTCTGTGCCTTTAAGGACAATGCCGGCCTCGAAGTCCTCCTCGATAAAGAAGTTGTGACGGGCCTTTCGGTTTTCGGCTATTACCCGCCGTCCGTCATTTGACTTCTTTTTGGACATCTGCCTAGTCCAGCAGTCCGGCTTTAACCAGGGCAGCACGCACAACCTGGCGGGTATTTTCGCTCACCGGCACCATCGGCAGGCGCATTTCAGCGGAACAAAGGCCCAACAGCTCAGCCGCATATTTGACCGGCCCCGGATTGGCTTCCACGAACATGGCATCATGCAGTACCGTCAGCCGGTCCTGGATCTCAAGCGCCTTACCGTAGTTGCCCGCCATACAGGCTTCCTGGAACTGTGCCAGCAGGGCCGGCGCCACATTGGCGGTTACGGAAATGCAGCCGTGCCCGCCATGGGCCATCAGGCCAAGGGCAGTCTGGTCTTCACCGGACAGCTGGATAAAATCCGGTCCCATGGACTCCCGCTGCAGGGCGACCCGGGCGATATCTCCGGTGGCATCCTTGACGCCGACAACCTTGTCCAGTTCGTTGAAACAACGGGTCATGGTCGCCACATTCATGTCGATGACACAACGCGGCGGAATGTTGTAGATGATGATCGGAATGTCACTGGCGTCATTCAGCACTTTGAAATGCTGGAACAGCCCTTCCTGGGTCGGCTTGTTGTAATAGGGTGTCACCACAAGCGCGGCGTCGGCCCCGGCGTCGCTGGCGAAACGGATCAGACCCTCGGCTTCTGCGGTGCTGTTGGAACCACATCCGGCAATCACCGGCACGCGGCCGGCGGCCTCCTCGATACAAATCTCTGTCACCCGGCGATGTTCCTGGTGGCTCAGTGTCGGGGATTCACCTGTCGTCCCGCACGGCACCAGGCCGTGAGAGCCCTGCTCGATCTGCCAGTTCACAAGCTTTCGAAAGGCAGCCTCATCCACTTTTCCGTCGCGGAACGGGGTAATCAAAGCGGGAATGGATCCTCTGATCATTTTGGCAGTCATCGAACGTCCTGAAATAGCTGTTAATTTTGAGGCAAAATAGTCTTCCTGAAGGCGAAGCGCAAGCAAGATATTATAGCAGCATCAAATAGACAAAAAAATGGCGGGAAAATCCCGCCATTTACCAGATTTCTGCTCCAGGGCTTATTTCCGCGGCATGCGACGATCGTCCGGGCCAATCATACCGTCGTCATTCCGGTCCATCCGGTCAAACCTGGCGGCATGATGGGCGGTCAGTTCCTCAGCGGTCACCTTGCCGTCGCCATTGGCATCCATGCGCTCGAACTGTTTTCGCTCGTGAATTTTGCGCATTTCTTCCATGATATTTTCCTGCATGGCGGCGAATTCATTCTGGGACAGCGCACCATCCCGGTTTTTATCCGCCTTTTTCACCTGATCCTCATGGAATTTGGCAACCTCCTGTTTCGTGACATTGCCATCGCCATCGGCATCCATCAGTTCGCGGAACATGCCTCTGCCGCCATGGTCCATACCCGGACCCATGCCTTTGGTCCAGCCTCCACCCGGCTTACCCGGTCCGCGGGGCATATCCTGGGCAACCACTGTACCGGCGACAGCCATAGCCAAAACACCGGAAACGATAGCTACTGAAAGTTTCTTCATCTCTTTTCTCCTTCACCACTCCCAAATGTCCACATGACAACAATAATACGGCAATAAAATGGAAAACCCTTCACGCGGATGCGACGGAACGCGATCTATTTGCGATAAAAAACGCCAGAAGGCACAGAGCGGCCATAACCCAATAGGATTTTCCCTGCCAGCCATCATACAGGATACCGGCCAGAAATGTCGTCATCCCCATGCCAATTCCCATGGGAACAGCGGAATAGAGCCCCTGGGCCGTGGATGACGCAAAGGAAGGCACCCGGTTGGCGATATAATATATGGCGGCGAGGTGTGCCGCACCATAGGTCAGGCCGTGGATGGTCTGGACCAGAAACAGAACCGGCAGCGAAAATGTCATACCCAGGGTCGTCCAGCGCACGACGCCCATGAGGGCGATAAACATCAGGGCCTTCATCGGGCCGATTTTGGCAATTTTCTCACTGGCAAAGATGAAGATCAGAATTTCCGCCACCACGCCGATGCCCCAGAGCATGCCGATGATATCTTCGTCCAGGCCGTTGTTCTTCCAGTGCACACTGCCCAGGGTATAGTATACCCCGTGGCTCATCTGGATCAGGGCCACTACAATCAGAAACCCGATAAACCGACGATCGCCCAGAAGACGCCGCAGAGGCTTTCTTCCCTGCGCCGCCATATCCTCCTCTTCACTTTCCTCCACCGGGTCGGGAGGCAGCCCCAGGGACACCAGCAATATAACCGCGAGGCAGGCAAGGGCGACCGGCACCACCCAACCCGCATCTGTGTTCTTGATCAGGAGGCCAATCAGAAAGGCCGTGATAATAAAAGTAACCGAGCCCACCGAACGGACCCGGCCGTAATGCATGCCGCAATACCGGGCCTGCTTTACCGACATGGCATCCAGCAGCGGCATCAGCGGCTGAAAAAACAAATTAAGGAACAGCGTCACCAGCAAAATCCCCCAGAAGCTGTCCACAAACAGGTAGGGAATGAACAACAGGAACGTCAAAGCCAGATTGGCGAGGAAAATAGGTTTCACCCGGCCGATATGGTCGGCCAGCTGGGTCGAGATCAGGGGAATGACCGGTTTGAGGACATAGGGCACCGTCATCACCAGACCTATTTCCACCGGAGTAAGGCCTGTATACTGCAGCCAGACGGCCCAGAACGGCAGAAATACTCCCACATACAGAAACAGGGCGCCAAAGGTGCCGCCCAGCCGGATGGAGGCAGAACGCCGCGCGGTCTCGTCAATCATCAATACACCCCTCTCCGCACATGCGGTTCATTGCTGCGCCGTCATCCCATACAGGATATCTTCCAACTCGTCACGGTCGGAGTCCAGTACGCGGCGAGACAGGTCAAAAGAAAAACCTGCCCGCGCCAGGGAGGCCATTTCCTTTTGCCGCCTGGCGTCGTCTGCCGCCCTGGTGGAAAAGGAACCGAACCGGCGCCGGCGCACATAACTGGCGGCGGCAAAAAGTTCGGAATCCCCCATTTCGTCAACCAGCTCCGCAAGAACCCGGTCAATCAGGTCGCGGGAGATCCCCTTGGCCAGCAATTTCTGGATAATCTTTGCCCGGGAGTTGCCGGTGCGCAGGAAACTGCGTGCCCGGGACAGGGCGTAAAGTTCGTCATCTATCAGAGCGTGCTTGCGGCAGTGCTGGACAACATCCTCGATCCAGCCTTCATGCTCGGCGGTCAGGTCCGCCGCCTGGTCGGCCGCCATCAACCGCCGCTTGATTTTTTGCCGCAAGACGCGGCGCAGGTTATCTTCCGAGCTTGCGTATCTTTCCAGGTACCTGTAGGTTGCATTGCGCAGATAATCAGGGGTGATTTTCCCTGCTTTTCTGTTTTTTGTGGTCATTGTCCGAAGAACCCGTTTATGCAGCATCACAGAACCCCGAAGCATTACATTTACCTGCTTTTTCTCGCCCTGGCCTGGGGGTCTGCTTTTATGTTCAATAAAATCGCCGTCCAGTCTATTCCGCCGATCACCATTGCTGCAAGCCGAATTTCCCTGGGCGCGTTTGTCGTCTGGCTGATCCTGCGCCATCAGAAACTCAGCCTGCCGAAAGACATCAGAAGCTGGTGGAATATCGGACGGGTCGGCATTTTGGGCACCGCCCTGCCCTTCATGCTGGTGAGCTGGGGGGTCAAATACCAGAATGCGGGCACCGCCGCCATATGCATGTCGCTGGTTCCCCTGCATACTTTCATTCTGGCGCATTTCCTGACCCATGACGAAAAAATGTCATGGATAAAGCTGGTCGGCATTATCTTCGGGGTTTCGGGGATCGTGATCCTGTTTATCGATTCAACCAACTTTGAAACGGAAGGAATTCTTCAAATTCTGGGCTTCCTTGCTTTCCTGGTAACAGGACTTTGCTACTCCCTGAGCGGCGTCATGATCCGGCACTTCAAAAACAAGAACCCCCTGGTCGGTGCCACCGTCATGCTGATCTGTTCCTCATGTGTTATCTGGCCGATTGCCCTGATTGTTGACAAACCCTGGACCGGATCACCCGATACAGGCGGGCTTTGGTCGGTTGCCTTCCTGGGGATCGTTTCCACGGGCCTGGCGACCATCGTGCTTGTTCACCTGACCCATCTTGTTGGTGCCACATTTGTCGCCTACAACAATTACATTGTTCCGCTGACAGGGGTATTTACCGGATATATCTGGCTGAATGAGCCGCTCAAAGAGACAACATTTGCGTCGGTTTTTCTGGTGTTGACAGGTATATATCTTACAGAAAGATGGAAACAGAAGGCTGAAAAAAAGTTAATTGACATATAATTCAACATCTTAGTAAACTTTTTTCCCGCAGATATTTTATCTTTTGCCGGGAAAGGAAGTGGCAAAAATAAAATAAATTTCTTGCGATACAGCACGAGTAAATGTATCGAGAGGGAAATTTAAATTAACGATAGCGCGAAAAGCATCGTGTTATCGTTTGAGGAAAAGCTAACCAAGGCTTAGGTAAGTGATAAAAAACGTATATGCGTGAACCTATTCCTACACTAGATCCGACGCTGCCAAGGCGTGTTGCGGATTTTGACACCCTCCCGGACGCCCTGGATTATGCGGCCAAGGGAATCAGGGGTCTGAACTTCTATTCTCCCAGAGGCGAACTGGAAAGCAGCATAACATTTGCGCAGATCCGGGAACGCGCCATGGAGATGGGTCGTCGTCTTATTCATTTCGGCATGCAGAAAGGTGACCGGGTTGCCTTGATCGCCGAAACCAGCGAAGACTTTGTCTGTTATTTCATGGGATGCCAGTATGCAGGCATGCTGCCGGTTCCCCTGCCCCTGCCGACCTCATTCGGCGGCCGGGACGGCTACACCAGCCAGCTGCACCAGCAGATGAAAAGCTGCGGCGCACAAATGGCTTTCTCCGCCTCCTACATGCTGCCGCTTCTGGATGAGGCGACGGAAGGCCTGAAAATGCGTTTTGTCGGCACCGCCGATACTTTTGAAGCACAGGCCGAACTGAAAAACCTGGACGGTGTGGAACTTCCCGAGTTGCAGCCCGAGGATCTCGCTTATCTGCAGTATTCTTCCGGCAGCACCCGCTTCCCCCACGGTGTCGCCGTGACCCATCGCTCGCTGATGGCCAACTGTCACGGCATCAGTGCCGAAGGCGTGGATGTGAATGACAATGACCGGGTGGTTTCCTGGCTGCCCTTCTATCACGACATGGGCCTGGTGGGGACACTTCTGTCCCCGATTTCCTGCCAGATGACCACTGATTATCTGGCAACCGAGGCTTTCGCCCGCCGGCCGATGCAATGGCTCAAGCTGATTTCCCGCAACAAGGGCACCATTACCTACAGCCCGACCTTCGGCTATGAAATCTGCACCCGCCGTGCCAACGGCAAGGATACCGAAGGCCTGGACCTGTCAAGCTGGCGGGTCGCCGGGATCGGCGGCGACATGATCCGCGCCGATGTGCTGCGGAACTTCCATGACACCTTCGAAACCCACGGTTTCCGTGATACCAGTTTCCTGCCGAGCTACGGCCTCGCCGAATGTACATTGGCGGTCAGCTTCATGACGCTGGACACCGGCGTCCAGATCGACATGGTCAACGAAAAGGTCCTGACCGGCGAAATCAAGACCCTGGAACGCCTGGACAAGAGCAAGGTCAACGGCCATGCCGCCAGCTACCGCGAGGTAGTCAATTGCGGCCGCCCGCTGGCTCAATATGAGCTCGAAGTCCGTGACGAAGATGACAATGACCTCGGCGAGCGGGAAATCGGCCGCATCTGTGTGCGCGGCCCCAGTGTCATGGTCGGCTATTTTGACGACGAGGAAGCCACCCGCGCCTGCCTCAGCGAAGACGGCTGGCTGGATACCGGCGACATGGGATACGTGGCCGACGGCTCCATCTACATCATCGGCCGAATCAAGGACCTGATCATCATTAATGGCAAAAACCACTGGCCCCAGGATATTGAATGGGCGGTGGAACAGATTGCCGACCTCCGTTCCGGCGACAGTGCCGCCATTTCCATTCCCGGTGACAATAACGAGGAAATTCCCGCCATTCTCGTCCAGTGCCGTACCCGGGACGAATCTGACCGCATGGAACTGGAAGACCGGATCAAGAGCAAGGTCAAGGAAATGGTCGGTGCCAGCGCCCGCGTTGTCCTGTTGCCGCCGCGCTCCCTGCCGCGCACCTCATCCGGCAAACTGAGCCGCAGCAAGGCCCGCCAGCAATATCTTGCCGGCAAGCTGGCATCCTGATTCTGTTACAATTTATTCGGATTATTCAGCCCTCTGTTGACCCGTTTCAACAGAGGGTTATATTTTGTGCAGTACAACATGAAATGACGTTCGGGGTCTGATGAACAAAATTGCCGCAGTTACCGGGGCAACCGGCTTCGTGGGAAAACACATGGTTCGCCTGCTGACACGGCAGGGATACCATGTCCGGGCCCTGACCCGACGCCCGCAACCGGATTCCGATCATGTGGAATGGGTTGAGGGCACCTTCCAGGACGAGCTCGCCCTGACCCGGCTGATCACCGGCGCCGACGTGGTCTATCACATTGCCGGCGCCATCAAGGCCCGCAATTTCGCCGAATTCGCCACCATAAATCGTGACAGCGTGATGGCGCTCCTCAATGCACTGCCGAACGACGAACCACGGCCTCATTTCATTCTTTTATCGTCCCTCGCCGCCCGGGAACGCAGCTTGTCCCACTACGCCGAAAGCAAACGTCAGGGCGAGGAAGTGTTGTTTGATCATGCGCCCGCGGACCTTGACTGGACCATCATCCGCGCACCCGCGGTCTATGGCCCCGGCGACTATGAGATCCTGAAGCTGTTCAAGTCCCTGAAGTGGGGCTTCTCCCTGGTCCCGGGCAGCAAAAGCAACCGCACCTCCCTGATTTTCGTCGAGGACCTGGTCGGCGCGATGGCCGAATGCGCCAACTGCGAACAGGTTTATTCAAAAATCCTCGATGTGGATGACAACCGGGAAGACGGCTACAGCCTGCAGGAGATTTTCTCCACCGCTTCGGAAATCATGAACAGGCGGGCGGTAAAGCTGACCGCCGGGCGAAAATCCCTGAAACTTTTTGCCCACACCAACAAGTTCATGTCCCGGATTTTCGGTTATGTTCCAATGGTTTCGCCGGAAAAGGTCAATGAACTCTGCCACCCGGACTGGCGCTGCCGGGACGAACATATCAAGAATTTCATAGCTTGGGAGCCAAAAATCGGGCTAAATAAGGGACTGGAGATATGTTTCCGCTGGTACAGGGAAGAAAATTTGTTGTAGCCAGCCTGATTTTAGATGGATTTACCATTATTTTTTATGTAACTTAGCCAGCCTTATCTAAGGCGAGAGACATGACAGAAACAGAAACTACGCTAGAGCAAATCTGCACCTTGATCGAGCCCTTCAACAAGAAGGGGATTTCCCTGACCGCCGACACCACTTTCAGCACCGACCTGGAGCTGGATTCGCTGGCCGTGATGGACCTGCTGGCCGAGATTGAGGACCATTTCGATATTACTGTGCCCCTGAATATCCTGCCGGACCTGGAAAAAGTAGGCCAGGTTGCCGATGCAGTTGACAAAATATTAAGTGAACAATGACTGTTGATCTTTTTGAAAAATTTGATGCAACCCTGAACAACTTCCGGCAACTGCCTGAAGGTGAATCCAATCCCTTCACCGTCAGCATGGAGAAAATACTCTCTCCGACCGAGGCCATCATCAACGGCCGCAAAACCATCCTTGCCGGAACCAACAACTATATGGGCATGACCTTTAACGAGGAAGCCGTTGCCGCCGCCCAGGACGCCCTGCTCACCCAGGGCACCGGCACCACCGGCTCCCGCGTGCTCAACGGGACCTATAACAGCCACAAGGCGCTGGAAGAGGAACTGAAGAAATTCTACGGCACAGAGCATGCCATGGTCTTTTCCACCGGCTACCAGGCCAATCTGGGTATCATTGCCACCCTGGCCGGCCCCAAGGACTATATCCTGATCGATGCCGACAGCCATGCCAGCATCTATGACGGCTGCGCCATGGGCAATGCCACGGTGATCCGCTTTGCCCATAATGATCCGGAAAATCTGGACAAACGCCTGACCCGCCTGCGCAAAAGCGACCCCGAAGCCGGGGTCCTTGTGGTGGTCGAAGGGGTCTACAGCATGCTGGGTGACCAGGCCCCGCTCAAGGAACTGGCGGCGGTGTCCAAAAAACACAATGCCTATATCCTGGTGGACGAAGCCCATTCCATCGGCGTATTCGGCGCCACCGGCCGCGGCGTCGCCCAGGCTCAGGGCGTGGAAGACCAGATCGACTTTATTGTCGGCACTTTCTCGAAAAGCGTCGGCACCATCGGCGGCTATTGCGTCTCCAACCACCCGAAATTCGAAGTGCTGCGGCTGGTCTGCCGCCCCTATATGTTTACTGCGTCTCTGCCGCCGTCAGTGGTGGCGTCGGCGACCAAGGCCTTGCAGATTATTGCCAATACCAACCTTCGGGAAAAGCTGCTGGCCAACAGCATGCGCCTGAACAAGGGCCTGGCTAAAATCGGCTTTAACATGGGTACCACCGGGGAAAGCCCCATTGCCGCCATCATCGTGCCGGACATGCACCAGGCCATCGCCTTCTGGGGCGAAATGATCAAGGAAGGGGTCTATGTGAACCTGGCGCTGCCGCCGGCAACCCCGAACAACTACAACCTGATGCGCTGCAGCCTTTCCGCCGCCCATACCAACGAGCAGATTGACTATATGCTGGAGAAATTCGAGCTGGTCGGTCGCAAGCTTGGAATCCTGAGCGACAAGGCCCTGGAAACCGTGTGAGAACGGTCTCCGGCTTTACAGCGAAATAAAAGACAGGCGATCTGTTGAGCTAATCAGCAGTTCGCCGTTTTTTTCCACCTCGAAGTAGCTGCCGTCAAGCACAAAAGGCTTGTGCTGGACGATACGGGCATGGGCAATCTGTTTGATCACCTGTCCGGGCATGATCCTGTCGTCAAATTGTCCCTTGAGCAGCTGCTTGCCCATGGAAAGCAGCGCCTCGGACGTATTCTCGACGCTCATGAACTGCAGCTTGTCCGCCTTTTGCGGCGCCGGTAGCTGCGCGCCCAGAAGCACCGCGCGCAGGGTGGTGATACAGACCATGAAATAACGCCCCACCACGGCACCGCGCTGGTTCAGGTTGACGCGGACAGCACTGTCCATGCCCTTGTCCTTCCTTGCTTTCATGGAAGCCCGGCGGATAAATCCCATGGTCGACAGGCGCCGTTTGGCCCGGCTCAACAGGCCGCTGCCGGCAATCGCTCCACTGAAGATATTTTTCTCCCGGGTCACCTCGCCGCAACAGAGATACAGGCCGTAGACGGTGCCGACCCCGTAAACCCCCTCTACCTTGAGCAGGGGCACTGACAGAATATTGGTCAAAAGCTGTCCGGATTTGCGCACCTTCAGCAGGCGGGCAAGCTCGCGATGAGGACTTGCGGACTGGGCGCCCAGATTCTCGGCGATGATATTATTGTCGCCGGCAGGCAGGATGGCCAGCGGCGGCACCTTGCCGGCGAAAGGATCTTTCTCGAGCAGGAACTCAAACGTGGCTGCCGCCAGCGCCTGGCCGCCGATAATGACGATCGCTTCGGCATTGGTTTTGTGAAAGGTTTCCAGGGCTTCGCCGATATGGCGGTGTTTCTCAACTTCGTAATGAATGATGCCGGAACCAGCGGAAATCACCTGGCGTAAACGGTCCATCTCATCACTTCCCCTGAAGGATGACGGACTGGATAAAATGGCAATAACACTCAATGGACTGTCCCGCTGGTTTTTGAAGCCTGCATAATATTCCGGCGAATATGGTCTTTTCTTGGCGTGCGCCCTGAAAAAAACACAAAAAAGGCCAAAGCTTCTAAATTCTTAAATGGAAAAATTCATTTCCTTGTATATATTCCTAGCTATAAGCAGCTATAGGCAGGATAGACTGTAAAATCCATACCAAAAATCAGGTTCATGCTGAAAAAAATTGATTATTACATTCTGCGCGAGACGATCGTACCTCTGGTCATGACCCTGGGTATCGCCGCCCTGCTCCTGTTGCTGGAAAAAATGCTGAGCCTGTTTGATTTTGTCATCAACGAAGGCGGGCCGATTGACATTGTCTGGCAGATGCTCGGCAACCTGATGCCGCAGTATCTGACCCTGGTTATTCCGCTCGCCATGTTCCTCGGCGTTCTGCTGGCGATCCGCAAGCTGGCGCTCAACAGTGAACTGGATGCCCTGCTGGCCAGCGGCGTCAGCCTCAACCGACTGATCATCCCCTGTATCGGCATCGCCGCCTTTCTGCTGATCGTCAATGTGATTGTGGTTGGTTTCATCCAGCCCTACAGCCGCTATGCCTATAATGGCCTTTATTTCGATGTCCGTAGCGGGGCGCTGGGCGCCAGCATCA
The DNA here is from genome assembly GCF_006385175.1 of Emcibacter nanhaiensis. Lineage (NCBI taxonomy): Bacteria > Pseudomonadati > Pseudomonadota > Alphaproteobacteria > Emcibacterales > Emcibacteraceae > Emcibacter > Emcibacter nanhaiensis. The sequence goes on along the minus strand of NZ_VFIY01000004.1, from coordinate 37,269 downwards.
AGGCCGGTGAATTCACCGACCTCGGCGACGGCCTGACCCTCAGGATCGAGGAAAGCCGCGATTCCGGCCGGGAACTGCTGGACATCTTCGCGCAGAAAGAAAATGAAGACGGTCGCGTCCTTGCCATTACGGCGAAAAAAGGCGGTTTCTTCATTACGCCTGATGAAAGATACCTGATCCTGAAACTGTTTGACGGCACCATCATCGAACTGGATTCCAGCCAGGCCAAACCCCGGGTGCTCAATTTCGACGAACATGACCTGCCGCTCAACGTGCCCATGTTCGAGCAATTCCGCGCCCGCGGCGAAGACGCCCGGGAAATGACGTTCCTGGAGTTGTGGCAGGAACGCAGCAGCGGCAATGACTCCTATGTGGCAGCGTTGCACGCCCGCACGGCCCGGGCCCTGTCCATCCTGATCGTGCCTTTCCTGGCCTTCCCGCTCGGCCTTGTCGCCAAACGGTCAGGACGTGCACTCGGGATTACAGTGGGGATCGTGATCCTGCTGGTCTATCACAAGGTCCTGGAATTCGGACAGGCCTTCTCTGCCGAAGGCGCCATCTCGCCCTGGCTGTCGATCTGGTTGCCGACCTTTCTGTTTATTCTGCTGACGGCCCGGCTCTATTATATCGGGGCCTACAAGGTGGGCGGTCTACCGCTCAGACGGCTCGAGATCATCTATGAAGTCGTGGTGGAAGCCATTACAAGCCTTATCAGCAGACTGAGAACGGTGGACTGAGATGCAGCGGGTACTGAGATATTCCAGCATTATCGGCAGGCTGTTTAATCCGGGCAGCCTCGACCTCTATCTGGCCAAGGTCTTCCTTCTTCGCTACCTGGTGATCCTGGTCGGCCTGATCGCCACGCTGCAGGCGCTGGACCTGCTGGCCAAATCCGATGAAATCCTGGCCGGCGAAGGCGCCACCATGGCGGATCTCTGGACCTATGTGACCCTGCGCACACCGCAGCTCGCCTCGCTCTTTTCCCCTTTCGTCGCCCTGCTGGCCGCTATCCTCTCCTTTGCCGGCCTCAATGTGCACAGCGAAATCATCATCATGAAAGCCGCCGGCTGGAACGCCTTCCGCATTGTTCTGCCGCTGATCATGATGTCGATCCTGATTGCCGCCCTGCATTTCGTGTTCAACGAAACCGTTTCGGTCAAGGCGAGGGCGGAACTCCGCAACTGGGAGGAACATGATTTTGCCGCCGACCTGCCGCCTGCGCCGGATGTGGTCTATGACAGCTGGGTGGCCGACGGCAACAACCTGATCAAGGCGGAAAGCGCCAGCCGCAACGGCAGCATTCTGCTGCTGGACAATGTGACCCAATATATCCGCAACAAGGAGCAGCAGGTCACCGCCCTGATCAAGGCCGACTTCGCCGTCTACCGGGATGGTGCCTGGACCCTGTTCGAGGTCAAGAAATTCGATCTCAAGACCCTGGAAGTCACTCCGATGGAAAACCTGGACTGGAAGACCAACGTGCCGCCGGAACGCTATATCGCGCTGGCACTGAAACCGGACCAGGTCAACCTGCAACAGTTACGCCAGGCGATCAAGCAGCTGCAAATGGAAGGGCATGCGACCAACGATTATGAAACCGCGCTGCACCAGAAATTCGTCTCGCCGCTCAGCACCCTGCTGATGCCGCTGCTGGCCGGCCTGGCCGCCTTTGGCCTGCACCGCGGCGGCAATCTGTTCGGGCGCATCCTGCTGACCCTTGGCATGGGATTTGGCTATTTTGTGATCAATAACCTGTTTGTCGCTCTGGGCCAGTATGGCGCCGTACCGCCATTCATCGCCGCCTGGCTGCCACTCCTGCTGTTCAGTTTGACAGGTATAAGCTTTATTCTCCTGACTGAAGAATGACCCGCGCTACAGAGGCAAAAATATGAGTACCGAAGTCCCCCCGACCAACCTGGACATCATTGAAGTCACCGACGGCAAGCTGCTGAATGACTTTATCCGGGCGCCCTATTCCATTTTCAAGGACGATCCGGCCTATATCGCGCCGCTTGAAATGGAACGGAAGGATATTCTGTCCCGCGACAAGAATCCCTATTTCGAACATGCCGAAGCCTGTTACTGGATTGCCCGACGGAATGGCGAAACTGTCGGTCGTATTTCAGCGCAAATGGATCAGCTGGTGCAGAAATATCACGGCGAAAAAACCGGCCATTTCGGCTTTTTCGACTGTATCGAGGACCAGGGCGTCGCGGACGCGTTGTTGAATACGGCGGAAAGCTGGCTGCGCGACAAGGGGGCGGAAAAAGTAATCGGTCCCTTCAGCCTGTCCATCAATGAAGAAACCGGCATGCTGGTGAACGGTTTCGATACCCCGCCAAGCCTGATGATGGGCCACAGCCGCCCCTATTATGAGAACCTGGTCCGCAATCATGGCTTCGAGAAGGTCAAGGACGTCTGGGCTTACTGGCTGGACATCAGCCAGGAGATCCTGCCACCGGCCGTGGACAAACTGGTGAAACGGACCTTCAACAACGACAAGATTACGATCCGGCCGATCGACATGAAGAATTACGACCGGGACCTGGCGGCGATCCTGGATATTTTCAATGACGCCTGGTCGGACAACTGGGGCTTTATCCCCTTCACCGAGAATGAGCTCAAGCAGGCCGCCAAGGATATGAAACAGATTATCCGGCCCGACTTTACCTATATCGCGGAAATGGACGGCGAACCCCAGGCCATGATGGTGACCCTGCCCAACCTGAACGAGATTATTCGTGACCTCGACGGGAAACTGTTGCCGTTCGGCTTTATCAAGCTGCTGTGGCGCCTGAAAATCCACCCCAATTACAAAACCGTGCGTGTGCCGCTGATGGGGGTGCGCAAGAAACACCAGAACGGCATGCTGGGCGGCGCCATGGCCTTTTCCCTGATTGAAACCTGCCGTATTCATGCTGCGGCGGCCGGCTGCACCCATGCGGAGCTGGGCTGGGTGCTGGAAGAAAACACCCGGCTGCAGAAAATGCTGGAAACCATCGGCTGCGCCCATTACAAGACTTATCGGCTGTTTGTCAGGGAACTGTGAAAACAGACACATATTTGCCATTTTCGGCAGCTAGTAAATTCACTGAATTGAAGTCAACGGTGCCGGAACAACGGCATATCAAAGGGCTGGAAAATGTCTGAAAATACGCCGGAAGAAGAAAACAGCGTCGACGAAAACGGCAATCCGCTGGTTCCGAAACAGGGACTGGGGTCCAGGATCAGATATTATTTCCTGACCGGCCTGGTCGTTGCCGCCCCGATCAGCATTACCGTCTATCTGGCCTGGGCCTTCATCAACACCATTGACCGCAACGTCACCCCGCTGATCCCCAAGGCCTATAACCCGGAGACCTACCTGCCGTTCGGCATCCCCGGACTTGGCCTGGTTGTGGTGGTGGTGTTCCTGACCGTCCTTGGCGCCCTGACGGCGAACCTGTTTGGCCGCGCCCTGATCCGCATGGGCGAGCGCATCCTTAATCGCATGCCCATTATCCGCAGTGTTTACAATACGATAAAGCAGATTTTCGAGACGGTGGTGACGCAAAATACCGGCTCCTTCAAGGATGTGGTGCTGGTGGAATATCCCCGTCGCGGCCTGTGGGCGATCGCCTTTGTCACCAGTGAAAACAAAGGCGAGGTTCAGGAACGGCTGGAAAACAATATCATCAATGTGTTCCTGCCGACGACCCCGAATCCCACCTCCGGCTTCCTGCTGTTCGTGCCGAAAAAGGATCTGATCTACCTGGACATGACCACCGACGAAGGGGTCAAATATGTGATTTCCGCCGGACTGGTGGACCCCCAAAACGGCAAAGACCAGCCCGAAGACCTGAAAAGACGGGCCCGCCCGGTGCGCGGTTCCCGCATTACCGAATGGGCTGATGGAGAACCGGACGAGGACAAAGAATCATCCTGATCTCAGGTATCTGATTCCCTCATCCTGCTCCATCAGATAGAGCAATACCCTGAGCGCCTGCCCCCGGTCAGTTTTCAGCTCGCGATCGGTCTGCAGAATCAGTTTGGCATCATCCCGGGCCATGGGAATCAGGTCGCTGTGGAATTCCAGCGACGCCACCTTGAAGTCAGGCATGCCGGACTGACGTGTGCCAAGTAACTCGCCGGCGCCACGCAGGCGCAGGTCCTCCTCGGCAATCCGGAACCCGTCTTCGGTCTCGCGCATGATCTTCATGCGCGCCCGGGCATTTTCACTGCCAAGATGGCCATAGAGCAGCAGACATACCGACTGGCCGCTGCCGCGCCCGACCCGGCCCCGGAGTTGATGCAGTTGCGCCAGCCCGAAACGTTCCGCATGCTCGATCACCATCACGGTCGCTTCCGGTACATTGACGCCCACTTCAATCACCGTGGTGGCGACCAGCACATCCAGAGCGCCGCCGGCAAAGGCGGCCATGACCTTGTCCTTTTCCGGGCCTTTCATTTTGCCGTGCACCAGCCCGACCCGGCCCGGGAAAATCTGGTCCAGCTGGCGAAAGCGCTCCTCTGCCGCTGCCAGGTCCGACTTTTCCGATTCCTCCACCAGTGGGCAGATCCAGTAGATCCGTGCCCCGCCCTCCAACGGGCGCTGGAGGGAGCGGACCACTTCGTCAAGGCGATTAAGGGAAATGGTTCGGGTATCCACCGGCAGGCGCCCCGGCGGCTTTTCCGTCAGGCGCGAAACATCCATGTCGCCATAGGCGGTGAGCGTCAGCGTGCGCGGGATCGGCGTTGCCGTCATCGCCAGCATGTCCATGCCCTGCCCCGACGTGCCCTTGGCAGCCACCGCCAGACGTTGCTCAACGCCGAAGCGGTGCTGTTCGTCAATCACCGCCAGCGCCAGGTCATGATAGACCACATCCTTCTGGAACAGGGCATGGGTGCCAACCAGGATGTCGATCTCCCCCGCCGCCAGATCGGCCAGCAGCCTCTCCCGCGCCTTACCCTTGTCGCGGCCGGTCAGCACTTCGATACGGATATCCAGCCCCTCACTCATTTCCGTGAGGCTGTCATAATGCTGCCGGGCCAATATCTCGGTCGGCGCCAGCAGGGCCGCCTGGGCGCCCGACTGCACCGCCGCCAGCATGGCGACCATCGCCACCACGGTCTTGCCGCTGCCCACATCGCCCTGCAGCAGGCGCATCATGGAGTGGGGACTGGCGAGATCGGTGTTGATCTCGGCGATACATTCCTGTTGCGAGTTGGTCAGCCGGTAAGGCAGTTTTTCAATCAGCTTCTCAACCAGCGGCCCTTCGGTCTTGAGAGCCCGGCCTTTTTTCCTTTTTTCCTGGCGGCGGATCAGGGCCAGCGCCAACTGGTTGGCGAGGAATTCGTCATAGGCCAGTCGCCGGCGGGTCTTGCACGACGGGTCCACATCGCCGGGAGCCTCCGGATGATGAAGGGCCATCAGGGCCGCGCGCCAGTCGGGCCAGCCTTCGCGTTTTTTCAGCGCAGGATCGAGCCATTCCGGAAGTTCCACCGTGCGCTCGAGCGCCGCCCTGACAATGCGGCCCATCACCCGGCCGCTGATCCCGGCGGTGAGCGGATAGACCGGTTCGATGGCCGGGATTTCGTCGCGCTTGTTCGGGGCCACCATATAGTCGGGGTGGGTCATCTGCAGCTGGCCATTGAAAATCTCCGCCTTACCGCTGATCACGCGCTTTTCGCCTTCCGGCAGCTGGCGCAGCAGATAGTCGCCCTTGGCATGGAAAAACACCAGCTGCATCTGGGCGGTATCGTCATGGCACCAGACCCGGTATGGCCGTTTGGTGCGCGGCGGCGGCGCGTCGTGGCTGCCGATTTCCACCTCCACCGTGACCATCTGTTCATGGCGGATGTCACCCAGCTTGGGGGAGTTTCGCCGGTCGATGATATCGACCGGAAAATGCCAGCACAGATCCAGCACCCGGCGGCCGACCACTTTTTCCAGCAACTGAGCGATGCGCCCGCCCACGCCGGGCAGGCTCACGGTTTCAGCAAAAAAGGGGTAAAGAATCTCCGGACGCATGGTTTTGTTGTTTTATTTTCCTGTCGATATCCTGTAGACAAGGATAAACATAGCCGAACTCCGCGGGATAGCAAAAACAGAATCCCGAAATGGACAGAAAAGATCATGAGCAGACTTGACGCACCGGGTTTTAACGAACCGGAAATTGACAAAAGTGAAAGCATCGAGATCCGCCGCAAGCGCCTCAAGTTCAGGAGCTGGCATCGCGGCATCAAGGAAGCTGACCTTCTGCTGGGCAATTTCGCCGATAGTCATCTTGATGACCTCAATGCGGCTCAGCTTGATATTTATGAAGACCTGCTCCGCGAAGCGGACAGCGACCTGGTGGCCTGGATCACCTCCGACCGGGAGCCGCCGGAGCACCTTAACCACGAGATCATGCAGCTTCTCAGAGGCATGGATTACCTCAAGATCGTAAAGTGACTATCCTCGACCAGTTCATCGACGCCGAAGTGCCCCTTCTGATCGCAAAAACGCCGGAAGGCATGGATGCGCTGTTCCTGGCGCGCACCATCGAGGAAACCGACCGGCAGATCTTCCTGCATATCGCCCGGGACGATACCCGGCTCGCCAATATGGCGGAACTGATCGGCTATTTTGCGCCGGAAATTGAAATCCTCACCTTCCCGGCCTGGGACTGCCTGCCTTACGACAGGGTCTCGCCCAATCATGAAATCGTTGCCGAACGGATGATGACGCTGAGCCGGCTCGCGCGGCTGGAGAGCGCACCGGCGGGACAAAAGATCCTGGTCCTCACCTCTGTCAATGCAGCGAGCCAGCGCCTGCCGGAACGGCGCATCATGCGGGACAGCTCCTTTGTCATCACCCCCGGCAGCCTGCTGGATATCGACAAGCTTACCGCCTTCCTGAGCCTCAACGGTTACAGCCGCGCCAGCTCGGTGATGGAGCATGGCGACTTTGCCGTGCGCGGCGGGCTGGTGGATATTTTCCCGCCCGGCTTTGAAAATCCGGTCCGCATCGACCTGTTTGGCGATGAAGTGGATGTGATCCGGGAATTTGACGCTCTCTCGCAGCGCTCCGGCGACAAGGTGGAGCGGGTGGCGCTGGTGCCCATGAGCGAGGTGTTCCTGGACGAGGCCTCGATCCGTCATTTCCGCGCCCGCTATGTGGCTGAATTCGGCACCGTACTGGATGACGACCCGCTCTACGATGCGGTGACTGAAGGCCGCAAGCACCAGGGGATGGAACACTGGCTGCCGCTGTTCCACGAAAAGCTGGAAACCCTGTTCGATTACCTGCCCGACTGTCCCATGACCCTGGACCATCTGGGCGTGGAAGCGGTCGATGATCGCCTCAAGGCGGTGCAGGATTATTACCAAGCCCGGCACAGCGACTGGAAAAGCCGCCCCGCCGGCAGCCAGACCGCCAGTGTCTATAAACCGCTGCCCCCGGCGCTGCTGTATCTGGGTGCGGAGGAATGGCAGGCCCTCAGCGAAGACCACTGCATCCACCGCTTCTCCCCCTATGCCTCGCCGCCGGGTGTGGACCACCTGGACCTGAAAGGCAAAATCGGCCGGGATTTCGCCCCGGAACGCAATAACCGGGACATCAATATCTATGACGCCCTGCGCCAGCATGCGGTGTCGCTGATCCAGAATGAAAAGAAAGTCCTGATCGCCAGCTATAGCGTCGGCGCCCGCGACCGTCTGTCCGGCGTGCTCAAGGACCATGATATGGGCCGGCACCGGCTGCTGGATGACTGGGTCGATGTGGAAAAATTACCCGGGGACGCCCTCGGCCTGATCATCCTGCCGCTGGAACACGGGTTTGAGACAGATGATCTGGCAATCGTCGCCGAACAGGATATCCTCGGTGACCGGTTGATCCGCAAGGCGCGCCGCTCGCGCAAGGCGGAAAATTTCCTGACCGAGGCCTCGGCGCTGACCCCCGGCGACCTGGTCATTCATATGGATCACGGCGTCGGCCGCTATGAGGGGCTCAAGACCCTGGAGGTGGGCGGCGCGGCCCATGACTGCGTCATGCTGACCTATCACGGCGGCGACAAGCTTTATGTGCCGGTGGAAAATATCGAGGTGCTAAGCCGCTATTCCTCCGAAGGCACCGAGGCCCAGCTCGACAAGCTGGGCGGCACCGCCTGGCAGGGCAAGAAGGCCCGGCTCAAGAAAAAGCTGCTGGAAATGGCCGATGAACTGATCAGGCTCGCCGCCGAGCGCGAGCTGCGCAAGGGCGCAACCATCACCCCGCCGGAGGGACTGTATGAGGAATTCTGCGCCCGCTTCCCCTATAACGAGACCGACGACCAGTTGCGCGCCATCCAGGATGTGATTGACGACCTGGGCTCCGGCCGCCCCATGGACCGGCTGGTGTGTGGCGATGTGGGCTTCGGCAAGACCGAGGTGGCGCTCCGCGCCGCCTTTATCGCCGCCATGAGCGGTTTCCAGGTGGCGATTGTCGCCCCCACCACCCTGCTTGCCCGCCAGCATTACAAGAATTTCAGCGAACGATTCCGCGGCCTGCCGGTCCGGATCGGCCACCTGTCGCGGCTGGTGCCGTCAAAGGAACAGAAGCTGACCCGGGAAGAGCTGCAGAAAGGCACCTGCGAGATCGTCATCGGCACCCATGCCCTGCTCGGCAAGAATATCCAGTTCCGCAACCTGGGACTCCTGATCATTGACGAGGAACAGCATTTCGGCGTCGCCCACAAAGAACGGCTGAAAAAGCTGCGCCAGGACGTGCATGTGCTGACCCTGACCGCGACGCCAATCCCGCGCACCCTGCAGATGGCCATGAGTGGTATGCGCGGCCTGAGCCTGATCGCCACTCCGCCGGTCGACCGCCTCGCGGTGCGCACCTTTATTTTGCCCATGGACAGCCTGGTGGTGCGCGAAGCGCTGCTTCGGGAGCATTACCGCGGCGGCCAGAGCTTCTATGTCTGCCCGCGCATCGCCGACCTCAGGGAAATTGCCGATTTCCTCAAAGAGCATGTGCCGGAAGTGAAATTCGTCGTCGCTCACGGCCAGATGCCGCCAGCCGAGATCGAGGACATCATGCATGCCTTTTATGAAGGCAAATATGATGTGCTGCTGAGCACCACCATCGTCGAATCCGGCCTCGACATTCCGACCGCCAATACCATGATCATCCACAGGGCCGATATGTTTGGCCTGGCTCAGCTGTATCAACTCCGGGGCCGGGTTGGCCGCTCCAAGATCAGGGCCTATGCTTACCTGACCCTGCCACCGCGGCGTATCCCCACCGCCAATGCGGAAAAACGGCTACAGGTGCTGCAGGCGCTGGATACGCTCGGCGCCGGCTTCACCATTGCCAGCCATGACATGGACATCCGCGGCGCCGGCAACCTGCTGGGCGAGGAACAGTCGGGCCATATCAAGGAAGTGGGGCTCGAGCTCTACCAGCAGATGCTGGAGGAAGCGGTGGCCCAGGCCAAAGGTGGCGCCGCCGAGGCCGAGGACCACAGCTGGTCGCCGCAGATCAATGTGGGCGCCGCCGTGCTGATCCCGGAAAAATATATCCCGGACCTGAACCTGCGCATGTCGCTCTATCGCCGGCTGGCGGAGCTCACCGACAAGCAGGACATCGACGCCTTCGGCGCGGAACTGATTGACCGCTTCGGCCCCCTGCCCGAGGAAGTGGAGCATCTGCTCCAGGTGATCCTGATCAAGCATTACTGCCGCGAGGCCGGGGTCGAGAAGATCGAGACCGGGCCCAAGGGTGCAATCCTCAGTTTCCGGGGTGATAAATTCGCCAACCCGGCAGGCCTGATCGACTTTATTTCCAACCAGACCGCCGTGGCCAAACTGCGGCCCGATCACAAACTGGTTTATGTGCGCAAATGGAGCAAGATCGAAAGCCGGCTCAAGGGCTCCCTCAACCTGGCCCGGGCCCTGGCTAAAGTCGCAAAGGGCTGATTTTTCACGACTTTTCCCATTGCCTAAAATTAACCCTATTCCTTAAATGATTTTTAAACCCCCTGTGCGACTCTGTAGGCAGGGAAAAGGGGTTTTCCTGACAACGGCAAACCGGCGGCGACGCCGGGACGCAAAACCACCGGTCCCCAGAACAGGGGACAGCGGAGTTACCAAGGGAACACGGATGAACAACGCTATCAATACAAGTCTTTCCGGACTTCTGGCGTCCACATCAAAGCTCAATGTTGCAGCCAGCAACATTGTCAATTCCCGTAATACCTCCACCCCCAAAGGCACTTTTGCCGCCAACCCCTCCGCCGCCGCGCTGGTCAACAAGGCCTATACGCCGCTGAAACACGAGCAAAGCAGCAACAAATACGGCGGGGTGATGAGCTATAATATCCCGGTCAATCCGGCCAGCCTCACCGCCTATGCCCCGGACGATCCGGTGGCCAACGAAGACGGTTATGTGGCGATCCCCAATGTGAATGAATTCGTCGAAGTCGGGGAAATGATCAAGGCCACCAACGCCTACAAGGCCAACGCCCAGGTACTGTCAACCCTGGCCGAAATCGAAGAAGATTTCCTGGATCAGTTCAAGGATTGATCAGCCCTGGTCCGTTGCTATCCCAACAACCCGGACCAAACCTGAAATCACCATATTGTAGCACAATAATAATTCCAGTATTTCCCCCAACCTCTTGTTCCAAATTCGAAAAATGATGTAAACTATTGCATAAGCAAGGGTTTGTTTACTATTGTCCGCTATATTAAGCATAAATTGTGAGGATGGTCCTTGGGCAGGCTTAAAGATTTAAATAATATAGTACAAGAGTTAAACAACATGGCGAGCGTTAACAACACTCTCGATGGGGAAGTTACTGGTCTAATCAAACTGGCCCACGAAAAATCAATCTCCGGACGCAGTGAGCTTTTCGAATCTATTGCAGACCTTCTGGAACGGCGTCATGATGACCTGTCCGGTAAAGAAGTTTCCCTGATGACAGAAATCCTGGGCACTCTTTTCCATCATGTGGAAATGGAAGTGCGCAAGAAGCTCGCCGAACGGCTGGCCACCCGCATGGACACATCCGTGGACCTGATTATCCTGCTGGCCAATGACGAAATTGAAGTGGCGCGCCCGGTTCTTATGCTGAGCAAGCTTCTTGACGACAAAAACCTGATCAAGATCATCCGCCATAAGACCATCCAGCATCAGCTCAGCATCACCGCCCGCAAGCATTTGTCCTCGGGCGTCTGCCGCGAACTGATCACCACCGGCAATGACCGGGTTGTGGTGTCCCTGCTGTCCAACAAAGATGCCAATATCGACAATGAAACCCTGGCGGGTCTGGTCGAACAGTCCCGGAACCGGGAAGAAATTCAGGCGCCGCTGATCAACCGCGAGGATCTCCCGCGCGAACTTTGCGCCCAGATGTATCAGTGGGTGTCGGATTCCCTGAAAGAAATTATCCTGGATACCCATTCCATGTCGGTCGAGGATATCAACGATATCGTCAGCGGCACCCTGAGGGAAATCGAGACTGAGGACGAGAAACGCGCGGGACTACTTAGCGCCGAAGAGAACCTGATCGAGAAACTGAGCAAGGCCGGCAAGCTGGGCCCGGCTTTCCTGATGAAATCGCTGAGCCAGGGGCAGGTCTCCCTGTTCGAGGCGGGTTTTGCCAAACTGGCCAATATTCCGAAGGACATCATGTCCTCCATCCTTTATGACCGGGGGTCGGAAGCGCTCGCCATTGCCTGCCGGGCGATCAATATCGACCGCAGCGTCTTTCTCACCATCTACCGGATGACGCGGGAAGCGCGCGACATGGAAACCAAGCTGAGCCAGGAAGAAATCGACCGCGCCTATGACCGCTTCAACAACATGGAGCCCCGGCGCGCCCAGTTGACACTGCACAGCTGGGTCCAGGACGCCAGCAAATCCCCGCTGTTCTGACAGTTCACCCATTCTTGAATGGATTATTCGGTTTTATCTGTTTATAAAAGTCTGAAGAGATAACAGATTACTGGATACCCAATGATCGATCCGTTCGGACGGCATATCACTTATTTGCGCCTATCGGTCACCGACAGGTGTGATTTCCGGTGCCAGTACTGCATGGCGGAAAATATGCAGTTCCTGCCCAAATCCGATGTGCTCAGCCTCGAGGAACTGGAAATCCTCTGCACGGCCTTCATTGCCAACGGCGTTAAAAAGATCAGGCTGACCGGCGGTGAACCGCTGGTCCGCAAAAACATGATGTCGCTGATCGACAACCTGGGCCAGTATGTGAAGGACAACATCATTGAGGAGTTGACCCTGACCACAAACGGCAGCCAGTTGGCAAAATATGCCAGCGGCCTCTATGAGGCCGGCGTGCGCCGGATCAATGTCTCCGTCGATACCCTGGATGAAGCCAAGTTCCGCCATATTACCCGCTGGGGCAACCTGGACCAGGTCCTGCACGGCATCCGCGCGGCCCAGGACGCCGGCCTTGCCATCAAGATCAACATGGTGGCGTTGAAAGGCATCAATGACGATGAAATCGGACAGATGCTGGACTGGTGCGTGCGCAACCAGATGGACCTGACCCTGATCGAGACCATGCCGCTGGGGGAAATCGACGTCAACCGACACGAACAATATCTGTCCCTGCAACAGGTCCGGGAACAGCTGGCCGACAGTTGGGAGCTGGCGGAAAGCGACTACCGCACCGGCGGCCCGGCCCGCTATTATTCCGTCGGCAGCAGCGGCAGGAAACTGGGCATGATCACCCCCATGAGCCATAATTTCTGCGACAGCTGCAACCGGATCCGCGTGACCTGTACCGGCCAGCTTTTCATGTGCCTGGGGCATGAGGACAATATTGACCTGCGCGAGGTTTTGCGGAATCATCAGGGAGACCGGCAGGCCGTGGAACAAGCCATAATTTCTGCGATCTCCAAAAAGCCGGAACGGCATTATTTCACTATTGATCCGGAACACAACCGGCCGACCCTGCAACGTCACATGAGTATGACCGGCGGATAATATGAGTAAAAATAACAATATGAAGCTCGCCTTGGTAAACAGCGACACGGAGAATGCCATCTCCTCTGCAGAGAAGCTCAGGGAATTTTATGATTTTGTCCCGGTTGAAGAGGCCGATGTCATCGTCGCCCTCGGCGGTGACGGCTATATGCTGCACCTGATGCATGACCTGCTGCACAATGACACGCCCATCTTCGGCATGAACTGCGGCACGGTCGGCTTCCTGATGAATAAATTTGGCGTGGGCAATCTTGCCAAGCGGATCAGGCAGGCGGAATCCTATTGTTTCCATCCCCTGAAAATGACCGCCGTGACCACCTCCGGCGAATGCCATACAGGGCTGGCGATCAACGAAGTATCGCTTCTTCGCGAAACCCGGCAAACCGCCAAGATCAGGATATTCGTCGACGGCAAGGAGCGCCTCGACGAACTGGTGTGTGACGGCGTTCTGGTGGCGACCCCCGCCGGCAGCACCGCTTATAATCTTTCCGCCCACGGCCCGATTATCCCGCTTGGCTCCGATGTGGTGGCGTTGACCCCCATCAGCGCGTTCCGGCCCCGCCGCTGGCGCGGCGCGCTGTTGCCGCAAAAGGCAACCATCCGGTTCGAAATCATTCATCCGGAAAAACGGCCAGTCAGTGCTGTGGCCGATATCCAGGAAGTCCGGGATGTGGCCGAAGTCACTGTCGAACAGGATCAATCCATCGAAATCACACTGTTATTCGACAAGGAACATACCTTGGAGGAGCGCATCCTCAACGAACAATTCATCAACTGAGGGGAAGGATAATAAAGTGACACCGACGGGCAAACCAAAGATTGTCACACCACCCAATATCCTGCTCGAGAAAATGGGCGGCAAGATTGGCGGTATCGACTGGCAGGCCATTGAACGCGCCAACTGCTCCGTGGAAGGAGTTAAAAAGAAAGTCGCCGACAACATGCTGCGGGACCTCAAAAAACTGGATCGGGCGCTGCAGGATTATCTGACGGCCTTTCCCGTCGCAACCCCCGAAGAGACGGACCTTTACAACGCTGCCTTTGAGACCAAGGGAGTGGCCGGCACCATTGGCTTTGAATTGATTGGAAAAATCTGTGCGTCGATTTGCGACATGCTGGAAAAATGCAGCCAGGACCATGAAGGTTTCATCCCCGGCCTCAGCGCCCATGTCCAGGCCATCCAGATCACATTGACCAGCGATGATATGGACGAAAACAGCGCCCTCAACCGGGAACTTCTGTCCGGACTCGCAAAAGTGATTGAAAAAATGGCCTGCTGAACGGCGGGCGGAACCTTAGTTCCGCGCAACGATCGGCAGGATCACGGTAAATTCAGATCCTTCATTCACCACGCTGTGCAGCTGGATATCGCCCCCCATCTGCTGCGCGAGGTGACGGGAAATATGCAGGCCGAGGCCGGTGCCTTCTTCCTTGCGGGAATAGATATTGTCGGTCGCCTGGTGGAATTTTTCGAACACCAGCTCCTGCTGGCTCTCGGGAATACCAATGCCGGTGTCCCAGACTGTCACTGCCACATGACCGCGGTCCAGTTTGCGGACGCGAATACCGACTTCACCATATTCCGGGGTGAATTTCACGGCATTGCTGAGCAGGTTCACAAAAATCTGCGTTGCCCGGCGTTCATCCACATTGACGATATAATCCTGGCTGATCTTGACGTTGCTGGTATCAAGATATTTGCTGTTGGCGCGCAGGATGGTCAGGTTGAGGGCCTTCTCGATAATCTCCGCCAGCGAGGTCGGCGTTACTTCCAGGGACAGCTTGCCGCTTTCCAGCACCGCCACATCAAGCACATCATTGATCAGTTCCAGCAGGTGTTTGCCCGCATTCATGATATCCGTGCTGTAGGAAATATACTGCGGATTGAGGTCGCCGAAGACCTCCATGTTCATGGCTTCGGCAAAGCCGATAATCGCATTCAACGGTGTGCGCAGTTCATGGCTCATGGCCGCCAGGAATTCGCTCTTTGCATTGAGTGACGCTTCGGCCTGGGCAGACGCCATATCAAGCTGGATATTCTTGTTGGTGAGCTCTTCCAGGGTATTTTCCAGGGATTTCTGAACCGCCAGCGTCTCAAGGCGCGCCTTGTAATTGACCGTTACATCCATGCCGGCGCCACGATAGCCCTGGAAGGCCCCTGTTTCGCCGTCAAACAGCGGCACGCCGCTGAGATGGACATAAATCGGTTCACCGTCCTGTCCCTCCATCAGCAGGAGATAGTCGCGGAACGGTTTGTACAGGTCCATAAAATCGTCGCAGATGATTTCCTCACCATCCACATCCTTTTTCAGGATGCCAACCTGTTCGAACCGCTTGCCCTTCATCATGAAAGCCGGCAGGCCGGTCAGGGAGGTCAGGCGTTCGGAAACAAAGGTGATCCTGTAATCCCGGTCAACTTCCCAATACCAGTCGGATGTAGCCCGGGCAAAGTCGCGGAACCGCTGTTGCATGAGGCCTTCGCTGCGTTCCTGCTTTTTCTGTTCCGTAAAGTCCACATAGGTTCCGCCCACCGCGATCACAAAACCCTGATCGTCACAGATCGGAAAGTGGCGGGATTTGTAGTGACGAAGTTCCTTGCTGACCAGGATCTGTTCCTCGGAGACCACAGTCTGGCGAGTCAGTTGTACTTCATTGAGAATGGCGATCAGGCTGGACGGCAGCGCCTTGCCTTCCTTTTCCTCATCCAGGCTTCCTGAAATCGTGCAGCTGCTGACGAGTTCCCGATAGCCGTCGTTCACATAAACCAGTTCCCCTTCAACAGAGGCCACATAGAGCGGCACACTGTCATCGATATTCATCCGGTCGACCAGTGTTTTCACCTGGGCCAGAAGCGGGGAAGACCCGGATTTCGATTTCGCCCGTTTGCCGCGGCGCATGGATTCCAGTGTTTCCAGCGGAACGATTGTCCGGCTTGTTGCTGATCCCCTCATACCGCTCTCCCCTGCCTCGCGATAAAATTCCGATTTTCCGTGCATAGCTTATATAGCCTCTTTCATATCTGTCAGAGCGTCCTGGTAGCCCAGGTCGCGCTGCCAATGTCTTACCGCCGCCCGCGCATTGGCGGCCTTGATATCGTTATACATGGTAAGAATTGACTTCAGCAGACTGGTCGCCCTGGCCTTTCCGCCGGAACGGGTCTGCATGACCAATAGAAACAACGAGGTGAATTCCTCTTTACTAAGCCCGATAGATTTTGCAATGACAGCCAGGCTTTCTCCGGTTCTTTCTCTGAAAGCCCGCCAGACTATTTTTACACTGAGGCCCGCAATCTGGGAAAGTCCGGCAACTGCCAGATTTACTTTCTCCTGCCTGAGGGCCTGAAGAACAAAGGTCGTATTAAGTTTGTTTTCATCATCCAGCTTGCGGACGAGCTTCAGCGCCTTATCCATGACGCTGTCTTCCTCCTCGGCCTGCTGGATAGAATGTTTGGTCGCCATTTCTATGGCGTCATCCAGAAGTGTTTCATCCACTTCGAATTCCTTGATGATGCGCCGGCGCAGAGCCGCAGACACCCACCAGTACATCCGGAAAGCAAGCCCCGGCGGCAGGTCCTGGCGGCTAAGCAGCGGTTCCTGGAACCTGTCCAGGCTTTTCGATTCTGCCACCAGATATTCCATAGAGGCTTCTGATATTTCGGCACTGCTGTTGTTGATCAGTGCCTCGACAACATCCTCGCTGCCATGTTCAATCAGTTCATCGCTAACCTCTGCGGACACATCCTCGCGAATGGCGATGGCCAGGCGATGGGCATCGGTCCGGTTCCGGATCACCTCGATCAGTTGCGCGTCCTGCAACAGTTTGTTTTTTTCCAGCACAGGACGGGCGATCTCGATTTTGTCGTTGGCGAGCATGCCCACCAGTTCACCGGACAAGTCCATGGAATCGGCCAGCCTTCTGGCCAGCTCCCTGCGGATATGCTGTTCGACGTTGAGGATGAGCTTGGAAAGAATGTCATTCATGAGAGCACGTTCGTGCTCATTCAGTCGGCCCCCGGGAGTCAAAAAGAGGTCAGTAATATTTTCCACAAGCTCATTGCGTGCAGATACTGACTTGTCGGCTGCGAGCCTGATCAGTTCGTCAGCCTTATACCCCTTATCAAGTGCGCCCATAGTGGTTTAGTTACCTACGCTTCCTGTTTTCCGTTTATCCGACTTTACCGGCGCTTTGCATCCGGCTTTGGTGTATCTTGTTATTCTACAGTCCAGTTCGTTAACAAAGCCTAAAAGCCTGTTCTAAAGAAAATCCAATAAATGCCTGTAATTCATCATTTTCTTCCCGAAATCCGACAAATAAAAATATAAGAATTTCCCGGCATTTTAAAGCTTCAGTCGAGTTTTGGGACGGATTAACCGTATATTTTTACGATTTATGTCCGAAAATGGCGAGTTTTCCGACCGTGTTATGCTAGATTTCACCTATGAACACGAGAAACACTCCAAACCCACTCGACCGGGACCAATGTTATCAGGCTCTCCTGAGTCGGGACAAGAGTTACGACGGCAGATTTTTCACCGCCGTCCTGACCACCGGGATATTCTGTCGCCCGGTTTGTCCGGCCAAAACGCCGAAAAAGGAAAACTGCACCTTCCTGCCCAGCGCTGCCGCAGCCCTGGCCGCAGGGTTCCGCCCCTGCCTCAGATGCCGGCCGGAAGTCTCCCCCGACCTGCCTGCGTGGCAAGGATCGGCAAGTACGGTTTCCCGGGCGTTGCGCCTGATCAATGAAGGCGCCCTGAATGAAGGATCGGTGGAGGATCTGGCCGACCGGGTGGGGCTTGGCGGCCGCCACCTGCGCCGGCTGTTCGAGCAATATCTCGGAGCTTCGCCAAAAGAGATCGCCGACACCCGCAGGCTGTTGTTTGCCAAACAACTGATCACGGAGACCAGCCTGCCCCTGACAGAAGTCGCCCTGGCGGCGGGATTTAACAGTTTGCGCCGGTTTAATGACGCTTTCCTGAAAAGCTACCAGCGGGCGCCGCGCGACTTCCGTCGCCGCAGTGTGACTGATGCCGGAGGCCCCGACGGCGGCCTGCAACTCACGCTTCGCTATACGCCGCCCTACAGCTGGTTCTGGACCAGAAATTATTTCAGAACCCGGGCCCTCAGGAACGTCGAGCTGGTTTCTGACCATCGGTACCAGAGAAGCTTTGAACTGAATGGACGCGGTGGCTACCTGATCGTCGAACACCTGCCGGACCAATCGGCATTCCGAGTGGATATCGTCTATCCTGAACTCTCGGCCCTGGCCGTGATTGTCAGCCGCGTTCGCCAGATGCTTGACCTGGATTGCAATATGCAAAGCATCAACCAGAGCCTGAAACAGGATGGCCGACTACTTGGCCCTGTCCGGGAAAATCCGGGCATCAGGATTCCGGGATGCTGGGACCCCTTTGAACTGGCCATCCGGGCGATTCTCGGTCAGCAGGTCAGCGTTGAAGGCGGCACCACCCTCGCCAGCCGCTTGGTGCGCAAGCTGGGACGACCGCTCGCCGGGGCCCCCGAAGGACTTTCGCTCCTGTTTCCCCGGCCTGAGGATATTGCCGCCGCCGACCTGTCCGATATCGGCATTCCCCGGAGCCGTCAGGAATTGCTCAAAAGCTTCTCGGCCAGGGTTATGAAGGACCCGGATTTCCTGCGCCGCCCCGCGCAGCTGGAGGATGTGGTCCAGAACCTGTGCGCTCTCAAGGGGATTGGTCCCTGGACGGCCAACTATATCGCCATGCGGGGGCTCCGCGAGCCGGACGCCTTCCCCGTCAATGACCTGGGCCTGATCAAGGCCCTGGGCCTGGAACAAAACAGCAAATCCAGCCTGGGCATGCTGCAAATCGCGGAAAAATGGCGCCCGTTCCGGGGCTATGCCACCATGTATCTCTGGTCTTCACTTCACAAGGATTTCGCCGATGACTGACCTCACCATTGACCATATCGAAAGCCCGGTCGGCAGGATCTTTGCCGTCAGTCACGGGACCAGGATCTGCGCCCTTGATTTCGAGAGTTATGAGGAGCGAATGCATCGTTTGTTGTCAAAAAGATATGGGGACTACACCCTGACCAAGCAGAAAAATCCCTCTCTCCGGTGCAAGCTGGAAAGCTATTTTTCCGGCCGGACAGACAGCCTGGATGATATCGACGTGGAAATGCAGGGAACGCCGTTCCAGGTCAAAGTATGGCAGGCGCTGCGCACCATTCCCGCCGGGCAAACCTGGACCTACGCGCAACTGGCCCGGGCCGTCGGCAATGAAAAGGCGGTACGGGCGGTCGGCACTGCCAACGGCCAAAACCCGGTTGCCATTATCGTCCCCTGCCACCGGGTCATCGGCAGCGACGGCACCCTCACCGGCTATGCCGGCGGTGTGGAGCGGAAGCAACGCCTTCTGGAACTGGAAGGCCTCAGCCTGCCTGCCCGATAAGGTCACGGACATGTCCGGCGATCTCGGACAGCAGTTTCTTGCGCACTGAACTTTTGCGATAAAACAATGCGATAGTCCGGCTTGGCACATCGCCGGTAAAAGGCAGATAGACGACCCCCTCCTGCTCGCGTACGGCAAACTCCGGCATCAGGGTCATGCCCACACTCGCAGCCACCATCTGGCGCAGGGTTTCCAGGCTGGTGGCGCGAAACTCGGTATTTTCCCGCGCCCCCACCAGAGTGCAAACCTTCAGCGCCTGGGTCCGCAGGCAATGCCCTTCCTCCAGCAGCAACAGGCTTTCGTTGCGGATGTCATTAAAGGATACGGACGTGTGCCCGGCAAGCCTGTGATCGGCAGGAAGCGCCAGCAGAAACTCTTCGGTAAACAGCTCTTCGGAGTCCAGTTGTTCCTCCTCCACCGGGATGGCCAGCATGGCAGCCTCAACTTCCCCCGCCTTGATTTTCTCGACCAGAACCTCGGTCTTCTCCTCCACCAGGTAGAGGGCCAGCGCCGGAAAATGCTGATGCAGAGCCGGTATGACTTTCGGCAGCAGATAAGGCGCCAAGGTCGGAAAGGCGCCAAGCAGGATTTTACCGGCAAGGGGATCCCGGAAGCTGTCGGCAATCTCGCGAATATTTTCCGCCTCCTGCAGGACTACCCGCGCCCGGGCGACAATCTGGCGCCCTGCTTCCGTAATCATGACGGTCTTGTTGGTGCGCTCAAACAGGGGCACGCCAAGGAAGTCCTCCAGCTTCCGGATTTGCATACTCAGCGCCGGCTGGCTAACATGGCAGACTTCTGCAGCCCGGCCAAAATGGCCATTGTCCGCCACCGCAACAAGATAGTTCAGGTCCCGCAGGTTCATATTTCACCTTAATAAGTTTTTCTTATCATAACACTAATAACAATCGATTGTACATATCGTTTTTAAAAACATATCTTCAACTCAACCGCAGCAAACAATGACTTAAAGGAGATACCCAATGATTAGCGTAGGTCAGAAACTTCCCGAATTTAAAGTGCAGGCGACCGTTTCCAACGATGTGAACAATGCCTTTACCGAAATCACAGACCAGACATATGCCGGCAAGTGGCAGGTGCTCTTCTTCTGGCCGAAAGACTTTACCTTCGTCTGCCCGACGGAAATTGCAGCTTTCGGTGAAATGAACGAAGACTTCCAGGACCGCGACGCCCAGATCCTCGGCGCCAGCATCGACAGCGAGTTTGTGCACCTGGCCTGGCGCAAGGACAAGGAGGAGCTGAATGACCTCCCCTTCCCGATGCTGGCCGACGTCAAGCGCGAACTGTCTGAAGCCCTCGGCATCATTGATCCGGAAGCGGGCGTCGCCCAGCGCGCTGTCTTCATCATCGACCCGCACGGCATTGTCCGCTTCGTCATGGTGACCGACATGAACGTGGGCCGTAACCCGAAAGAAGTCCTGCGGGTGCTGGACGCCCTGCAAACCGACGAACTGTGCCCCTGCAACTGGCAGCAGGGTGAAGAAACCATCACTGTGGAATAAACCCCTCCCACAGTGGGCGGAGACCGTCCTCCCCTGGTCTCCGCCACCCTCTTCTCCCTCCCGACAGAGGGCACCAGCAGAAAAGTTTTTGAAAGGAAGCAGTTATGTCAGTACAGAATATCAAATCCCGCATGCCCGACTATGCCAAGGACATCAAACTTAATCTGTCCAGTGTCCTGTCAGAGGAAGGTGCGGAAGGCCTGAACCAGAACCAGATTTATGGTATTGCCCTGGCCAGTGCCTATGCCACCAAAAACCAGGCCGTGATCGAGGCCCTGACCATCGAGACCGAAGGCAATATCACGGCCGAAGAAATCAATGCCGCCAAGGCGGCGGCGACCATCATGGGCATGAACAACGTTTATTACCGCTTCACCCATATGGTGCGCGACAAGGATTACCTGGGCCTGCCGGCCAAGCTGCGCATGAATGTGATCGGCCGACCGGGGATCGAAAAAGTGGATTTCGAACTTTATTCCCTGGCGGTGAGCGCCATCAACGGCTGTGGTATGTGCCTCGAGGCCCATGTCAATGAAGTGATCAAGGCCGGAATCTCCAAAGTGGGCGTACAGTCCACCGTCCGGATTGCCGCCGTGATCAATGCGGCCGCCCAAGCCATTGTCATCGAAGATTACAGCTAGACCTCCCTACCCCTCCTTAGATGCGACTAGCAAACTGCCCCGCCGGCGTGTACGGCGGGGCTTTTTTATTCTTTGCCATACAGCAATTTCCCCCTAGACTAATCCGGCAACCATTTCGGGGCGGAGACATGGCAGAGGAAGTAACAGAACAGGTTCAGACAGAAGATTTGTCGCTCAGACAGCGCAAAAGATTCATCATTGGCCTGATGATTCTGTTTACCAGCGTCTTCCTGTGGGTGATCCACGGCTATATCATTACCATTATCATGGCAACCATCTTCGCCGCCCTGTTGCAACCCGCCTATGATGCCTTGCTCGCCAAACTGGGGACGGAACGCCGGGGCCTCACGGCAGGGCTGCTGCTGTTCCTGGTCATGATTGTGGTCGGGATTCCTGTGATCGGCCTCTTGTCCCTGGCAGCGGCAGAGGGCCTGAAGATTTCCCACGCCGTGATCAGCTGGATCAATCTGCAGGTCAGCCAGAATAGTACCGTGAACGGCGTTTTGCCCGACTGGTTCCCCTTTGCGGACGAACTCGCCGCCTATAAATCCACTATTTACTCGAAGCTTGCCGAATGGGCCGGCACCGCCAGCGGCTTCGTCATCAGGACCCTGTCGGCTGCCACCCAGGGCACAGCCCAGATGCTGGTGGACCTGTTCATCATGGTTTATGCCATGTTCTTTTTCCTGATCTGGGGCCACGGCACAATGGAGGCCATCTACCAGTATCTGCCATTGTGTGAAAAAGACCGTCAGTTGATCCGGCAAAAGGGCCTGTTCATGTCCCAGGCCATGCTGAAAAGCATCCTGATCATCGGCTCCATCCAGGGAACCCTTCTCGGCCTGGCCTTCTGGGTCTGCGGCATTGATGCCCCGGTCTTCTGGGGCCTGATCGTGGTCCTGATTTCCGCGATTCCCGGCATTGGTTCCGGCATCATCTGGGTTCCGGCTTTCCTTTACCTTCTGGCCAGCGGCGACTACGGCCTTGCCGCCGGCCTCTTCGCCTGGGGGTTCTTTATCGTCGGCATGGTGGACAATATCCTGCGTCCGCGGCTTGTGGAGCGGGATACAAAAATGCCGGACCTGCTGGTGCTGGTTAGTACGCTGGGCGGCCTTACCGCGTTCGGCGCCGCCGGGATCATTCTGGGCCCGGTGCTGGCCGCCGTGATGATCACCGTCCTCGGCATCTACAGGGATGCCTTCAGGGACATACTCACCGAACAGAAAGACCTCTGTTAAGCCGCAGAATTGTCCGCCGTCACAGGATTGTCATAAAGCTGTAAAATATCTCATGTTAATGGAGTGGTCGTAGATATGTTCAGGCACCCACTTCAGGATCTGGAAATGCGTAAATTCATCTTGCTTTTGACTCCCTTTGTTTTCTTTGTTTTGAGCGGCCCGGTCGTCGCTGAAGAAGAAGCCACGCTGGAAACCCGCGCGGCGGCTTTTCTGGAAGCCTGTGACGCCGCCAGTCCCGAACAACGCAAATTCATCAATTGCAGTTGCGGCCGGGATTTTATCCTCGATTACCCGAATCAGCTTGTAGCGGAAAAACAAAAGAAATCCCGGGAGTTCCATGATCGCGCAGACGTTTACAAGGAGCAAATGATTGAGGAAAATGGCGAGGAGATCATGCAGGATCTCGTCCCTTATTGCCCGCTTCTGATACGCGCCAGGAAAAAAGAAGAACTGTCGGAAGATGAAATCAACCAGTTTGTCAAATTGCATAATTCCCTACAAAAACGTGCCGGTGCCGCGGCCGGCGGCTATTGCGCCAGTATGGCGCGTTCGGAACTGGAACTGGTCCGGGAAGAGCCGCCCCTGCCAAGCCAGAAAACATTCTGGCTCTCCGCCACACTCCAGAAGTCCTGCCTGAATTTGGATGAATATGAAGCGCATCTGCTCGGCGATATTCCCCCTGCGCCACAAGGGGCAACATTGAATAGCGTCGAAATCCAGCTGCATTACACACGGGTCATGCGCAGTTTCAACGGGCACAAGACCCTGGACATTACCTACAAGCTTACCACCGACCTTGATGAGGCACAGATCGAGGAGAACCGGCAGACGGTCTTCCAGCGCGGCGCCGACCGGGCGATCAAGAAAAACCTGCACCAGGACTGGGATAACAAAACGATTTATCGCGCGCTGCAACTGGAAATGCAGCAGAGCGTGGAAACCGCCCTGCAAAAGGCCAGTAAGGGACACCATGTCTATGGTGTAGAAATCACCAACGTCGCCTGGAGTGATTGAGTTCCCCTTATCGGGTCCGGTTATTCAGTATAGGCGGTCGCGAACCGCCAGCGCGGTGTCGGAAAAATCGCTGAACAGGCCGTCAACACCCATGCGGAAATAATGTTCATATTCCGCCTGCGGCGTGGCAAACTGCTCCGGCAACTGATCATTGCGGAAAGTATAGGGGTGCACTTCGAGGCCGAGGGCGTGGGCCTGCTTCACCAGGCCATTGTCCTGGCCCTGTTCGTTGAGGAGCATAAATTTCAGCGGCCCGATCCCGTCGGCGAATGCGGCCACATAGTCGAGGTCATAGTTGGGCACCATGACCTTCATATCGTCGGGCCACAGCAGCATGATCAGCTTCATGCCGGTCTTTTGGTTGAGGCTTTCGAGGATTTCCGGCTCAAAACTCTGGATGAAGATTTTGTCTTCCGCGCTGTCATAGCCGTATTTTTTCAGCATGGCCAGCAGCGGTGCCTCGAAATCGAGCCCGATCGACTTGAAATAGCCGGGCGCCTTGGTTTCCGGATAGATTCCAACCGTCCTGCCGGTTGCCGTTTTCACCTGTTGCACCAGCTCAAGGATTTCCTCGAAAGTGGGGATTTCGAACTTCCCATCGAATTGCTTGGGGCGGCTGTCCCAAACCTGGCGGGCGCGCAGGGTCTTGATTTCCGCCAGCGTGAAATCCTCCACAAACCATTCCAGGCCTTCATGCCGGTCGCGGCCGGTGCGGCTGTCTTCCCGCCTGCGGTCGGCGAATTCGGGATGATCGGCCACATCGGTGGTGGTGCCGAGGTAGCGGTCGTGGCGCGCCACCATCACCCCGTCCTTCGTCATCACCAGGTCCGGCTCGATATAGTCGGCGCCCATCTCGATGGCCAGTTTGTAGGACGCAAGGGTATGTTCCGGGCGATAGCCGCTGGCGCCGCGATGGGCAATAATCACCGGCTTTTCCCCGGTCAGGGTCGGGACAGCATCTGCGGCGTTGGACATGGACGTCAAGCTCCACAATAAAGACAGGATAACTGCGCCATATTTTATCACGTTTCAAATCCTCCGCGAAAGTGTTTGCTGTGTTATGGAAGCGGAAGATGACAGGAGCGTGAAAGGTCAGTCCCACTCGATATGGAAATGCCAGGGAAACGGGCCCTGACCGGTTTCAATGTGACCCGCCGCGCCCGGCGCCCGGCGCAGATTTTCCTGTTGCAGCAGCGGCTTGAAAAATGCCGGCAGAGCCGCATGGGAGATATATTCCCCGAAACAGCGATGCAGGCCCAGACCCCAGAGAATATAATCTTCCGGCGGGCGGGTGATATCAAACTTCTGCGGTGAGCTGACCGCCCAGGGATCGAACATGGCCGACAGGTTGGCGGCGAAGACAAAGGTACCCTTGGGTATGGTCCGCTGCCGCAGGGTGCCTTCCGCCACCACATAGTCCCGGGCGGCAATACGGAAAATCACCGGATTCATGGGATTGAAGCGAAAGGCCTCGATGATATATTTCAGCAACAGTTCATCGTCATCCGCCAGTGCTGCCGCCCGCGCCCCGGCCAGGGCTTCCGGCTTGTCCAGGAACACATCCAGAATTTTTGCCGCGGCATTGGGAATGGTCGGCACCATTGCCGTCAACATACCAAGGAAATTATCCCGGATATTCTCGTCCCCCATAGCCGGCATCCCCGCCGCCTGCAGCTTCAGGCAGCGGCCCAGCACATCATCCTTTTCCGGCCCCGCCTTGCGGTCTGCAATCAGCTGGTCCAGATAGTCCCGCA
The DNA here is from genome assembly GCF_006385175.1 of Emcibacter nanhaiensis. NCBI lineage: Bacteria > Pseudomonadati > Pseudomonadota > Alphaproteobacteria > Emcibacterales > Emcibacteraceae > Emcibacter > Emcibacter nanhaiensis. The sequence goes on along the minus strand of NZ_VFIY01000004.1, from coordinate 11,716 downwards.
TTTCCTTCGCCGCCTGGGCCGCCGGATCTTTCACCGCAGGCTCCTCGGAAAAATCGAAGAAAATATAGCGGAAAATGGCATGGGTCCACTGGATCAACGTTTCCTTGGAAAGACCGGTTGTCCCGAAATATTCTTCCGCCAATTGCGCCATCACCGGCAGGGTCAATTGCTGCGGCAGATCCAGCTCGCCCCCCGCCCCGGCCACGATCTGTCCGGCTTCTCGGCTGACGGTCGGCGTAATTACACGCGGAATGTCATCCCGGTTGGCCGCCAGCCTCAGGTCACTGACATTGTTGGTATACCGGGGCGTATTCTGCATGCCGAGAAAGAAGTTGCTGCCATTCGTCAGCACCGCCATTTTCGGCGCATAGGCGGTAAGAAAGACTTCGTCCTGATTCACCACTTCCCACACATCCTCCGCCGCGGTCACCACCGCCGTGCCGGTATTTTCATAGGCCGTGATCAGCTTCTTGCGGAGCACAATCGTCGGCAGGAACGCCCGGAGGAACATCATGCCGGCATGTTGCACGCCAACCGAAGCGGCCTTGTCGGCAAGGGTGCCCTTGCCGAACAACAGTTCCTTGATCAGCCACAGCAGATTCCACAGGCCGTAACACCACACATAAATCGCTTTAAAAATATTTCTGAAGATATTGTAAATACAGGAAAAAACTGACCTCAAAGGTGCGATCACAAATTCCATCAATGCTTCCTTCCTGTCTGCGGTTAAATGGTGGAAATATCCTGCTTGCTGATCATCCGCAGGGCCGTCAGACTGGGGATAAAGAAATAATCTCCGCCACGCACTTCCACAAACCGGGGGATATCGGCGCAGACAAACGGCGGCCGGTCGCCGTCCGGATCATTCTGGATCACCGCCTGGGTGCTGCCGTCATTGTCACCAACCAGAATATCCTTGTCATTACCCTGGATAAAATCATTGCCGTAATTCATCCATTGCTGCTGAACAAACTCAAACTGACGTTCGATGCTGGCATTGAGGGACATGAAAATAATGCCGTGCTCGCCGTCGTCATTGCCCAGTTCACCAAAAGGGGTCGCGGTCCCATAGGGCAATCCCCGGCGCAGGATGCGCCTGCGGTTGGTCAATTGCCCCTGAAAGCCCAGGGCATCGCGGGGATTGGCCCGCCGCACATGGGCGCCGAGCGGACAGCGCGCCCCTTCCAGGTCCTCATCATAATCGAAATCGTTGTTCTTCATGGGATCATTCAGCACCGCCGGATTTTCCCCGTAAGGAGACAGTTCGACCGGCGTACCGTCCAGCCAGCGCCCGGCCATCTTGGCGGCCAGTATTTCCCAGCCCTGCACCTCGCGGCCGTCCGCGTGGCGATATTTGCTCATATCCAGGGTTTTTTCATATCTCTTGCCCTGCGCCATCAAATACTTGCGGAAGCTGGCGACATTCTGGTGCAGTTTGCGGTAAGCCATGAAAGTGCCGTTGCGGCTGAGCATATGTGGTGCGGGGGCAAGTGGCAGTTCCTGGGCCTCGTCGGGATAGCCCAGCACAAACTCCCCGGCAGCAAGCGGCACCCAGCGGCCGTCCGGCAGCTGCTTGCCCCGGCCCGGCACCTTCATCTGTTTCAGGTCCATGCCGGAAAAGGCCGGATTGCCGATTCCGTCGGTAAAACCGAAATGCTCTTTCGCTGTCGGGTGACCGTCGTAAAACAGCACATTGCCGTCCTGTTCCCCCAGCCAGGTGATGCTGCCGTTCGCTTCCCACAGATACCTCAACGCCTCATAATGGTCATGCAGATATTTCTTTTCCGCCTCGGTAATCTCCGTGAGATCCTGGATCGGTGTAACAGTCCGGGCATTGATGGACAGCAGTATATGCACCTCGCCGCGCCAGCATTCGTCCCAGTTTTCCGGAGCACTTGTACCGGTATCGCCAAGAATGTCTGCCCGGGCTTTCATCCCTTCCTGAAAGGCGACCGGAAAGGTCCTGAGACTGCTTTGCGGCACGCCCAGCGCCTTCAGTCCCGTGTAGGTAAAAGAGATGTTGGTCGTTGCCTCGGGTTTTGCGCCGTCTTCCCAGAGTTCCCCCGAGTTGATATGGGGCAACGCCCGCTGCAGGAAGTCACGCCCCCCTTCCGCATCATTGACCCGTAACAGGATATACCTGGACAGGGGAAACTTGTAGGCCAGAACCACATTCCCCTGAATGTCGGTCAGTTCAAGAATATGTGACATTCACGCCCCCTGTCTGGAAAATTTATAGTCTATGGTTCCCGGCTCCGGTGTCGGAGCCTCGCGGTAAGCCGCCATAAACTCCTTGAAATTCTGCTGCAGTTCCGCTGCCGGAACGCCCTGGTTTCGAGCGACAAAGCTACTGAATTCCCGCTGCAACATCAAAGCCCGGAGCATTTCCTCGACAGTCATGTCGTTGACCGCGGCAAAGAAGAAGGTTGTCTTGACCTGGCACCTGATCATATAGCGCTTCCACTCGTCCCGCCCGTTCTCCAGGCCGGGAAACGCCACACAATGTTTCCATATCTCCTCTATTTCGGTTGGCATTTGCAGGAACATATCATCCAGATAGTTCTCCAGGTCACCGTCGAAATTGCTGTTGAACCAGAGATATTGGGATTTGAGATGGTCTTCCCGGGCCGTCGCCCCCTCGAAATAGACATTGTCGATAATAGTCAGGCGGGCGAAATGGGTGGACCGCACCCGGGTAAACGGCGATGCGCTCCCGTTGGGCATGCCGTCAATATATTTCCTGAGCAACTGTTCCGGTGCCGGATTGTGAGTACGCCAGCTTTTGATGGGACAAAGAATGGTCAGGCCATAGGTATTTCCGTTGATATTCGGCATATCCCGCTCCTAATCCGACGCCGGCAGCGGCGCCTTGCCGGTCTGCCCCAGGTTTTTCTGAACTTTGAGGAGCATGAGATTATATTTCTGCTCAAACTCCTCCGCAGAACAATTGTCCATTTCCCCGGCCAGCTTTTGCACCTCGTCAGAAACAACCCGGGCCGATTTAACGTCATTGATGGCCGCGCCCGGGTAGGCCACATAATAATATTCCGTATCAATCTGGTTATGCCGGATATATTTCTTGAAGCTTGTCGCGGGGCGCGATCCCGGGAATTTGACGCTCCAGTTCCAGATCAGGTTCAGGCCTGACGGCAAAACATCGGAAAAAGCGTCAATATACTGGGACCAGGTGCCGTTGAAGTTACTGTTGAACAGCAGATAATCGTAGTTCAATTCCTCTTTGGGCTGCCCCTCCCCAAGGTAAGGAAACTGGTCTTTCTCCACGATTACCCAGCGGGCAAAATGGATAAAGGATAACTTGACCAGACGGGTGGCGGTAGACGGGCGCACCCCGACATACCAGAAGACCAGTTTCTGGAGAAGTGTTGTCCACGGCTTGATCGGCGTGATCACATTTATGGCATAGGCCTTGCCATTCACATTCCTGCATTTTTCAGCCATTGTTCCCCCCCTTTTGATATCCGCCTTTCTCGCACTGTCTCCGCTCTGTCAGGTCAAGCAAAAATAACCGTTTACCAGAAGCAAAGCCAGGGAGATCAGATAGGTTTTGACAAAATAACCATTGGTATCAGCGATGGAACATTGGACTGTGGTAATAAACAGGTAGCCCAAGGAAAAAAACAAAATGACCGCTACGGCAACGGCATAATACAGAAAGGCCCAGTCACCCATCAGATGTGTGTCCCCGCTATTCAAGTTAGCATTTATTCTCTGACGCCCACCATACTATAAGATTGTTACGGCTGAAAATATTACATATGGACTATCTGTTGGCCAGGAGATAGGAAAGTGCGCTGCGCAGCTTCGCCGGCTGAACAGGTTTGTGCAGCAGGGAGAAACCACTGGACTTTGCTTCCATGATCCTGTCCTTGTCCGTGTCTCCCGTGACAATAAGCGCCGGAACTTCATGACCTATTTTCGACTGCAGCCGCCGGATCGCCTTGTCGCCGGTCACCCCGTTTCTCAGGCGATAGTCGGAAATAATCAGATCCGGCTCGATCCCTTCCATGTCCAGGAACAGCTCAGCTTCATCCGGATTTTCAAAGGCAAAGACGCCGTGCCCCCACTGACTGATCAGTTCGCGCATGCCAGCGCGGGAATATTCCTCGTCATCAATTACGATGATATTACTGCTTCTCGTGTCAGTCCACGCCCCGACCTCGGTGATGGATGGTTCAACGGCCTCGATTTTTCCCTGCGGGACCAGAACCGAGAAAGTCGACCCTTTCCCTTCTTCAGAAATAAGGTTGATGCGGTGCTTCAGAATGCGGCACAGGCCATCGACAATGGACAGGCCAAGACCAAGGCCCTTGGTCCGGTCCCGTTCCGGGTTGCCGATCTGGTAAAACTCCCTGAAAATGTCCTCCCGCTTGTCTTCGGGGATCCCCTCGCCGCTGTCAGAGACATGAATAACAAAATGCTCTGTCGCCGGTTCACAATAGAGCCGCACATACCCCTCGTGCGTATAGCGCAGGGCGTTGGAAACCAGGTTGCGTAATATGCGGTTCAGCATCTGCCGGTCGGACATCACCACCGCATCCCCGCTATCGCCTATTTCCAGATTGATATGCGTGATTTTTTCATGGGTGGCGAAATCATTCCTGATTTCCTCAAACAAATCGGACAATCTGAAAGACGTAATGTTCGGCGCCAGAACCCCGGCTTCAATTTTTGACAGGTCCAGCAGGCTGTTAAACAGGTCTCTTAACGCCTCCAGAGACTGGTCTATCTTGGCCGCGAGATCCTTGACTTTCTGGGTTTGCGCCGCGTTAATCAGGGCAGCGACAAAAAAGCCCATGGCGTTCAACGGCTGCCTGAGGTCATGGCTTGCCGCCGCCAGGAACCGCGATTTTGCCTCACTGTTGCGATCGGCCTGTTCCCGGGCGGCAATGGCATTATTTTTTTCAAACTCCAGACGCTGGATAAGGTTCTGGTTTTCAAGCACAAGGTTGATGGATCGTATTACCGCCTTCTGCGCCAGATGACTGTGGAACATATTGACCAGCAGGAAGGCCAGAGACAGCACACCGACCATATGCAGGACCTGGTCATCGGCCACAAGGCATCTTATTGCCAATGGCAGGATGGCCGGAATGGCATAGGCAAAGTAGGCATAGTTATAGCTGGACAATGACGCCAGCGAGCCGGCCACCATCCCGACCAGCAACATTACCGTAAGGACCATCACCAGGACATTATCCGTCACCGGCAGAATTATTCCCAGCGCCCCCCAGAGCCCGCCTGACACGGCGGAAAAAAACACCAGCAACACCAGAAGGTTCATATAGTTGTCGATGGTAATCTTCCGCTCCCTGATAGCGCGGTAGTGCCAGTAACGCAGTGCGGATGAAACACAAATCAAACCACCCCAGATCAGCGCCACTTCGGGTGAGACCCACTGTGTAATAAAAAAAGCGATGACCAGGGCGACAACCACCGACAAAAGGGCCAGAGACGGCACCTGCTTCATGAGGAGCCTGGTCTGTTCCATCTGAATATATCTGTCCTGGGGCGTCGCGATCATGGAAAAGTCAGTTCGACGACTCGATCAACCCTTCCTGCATGGCAGCATAGGCGGCCTCGGTCCGGTTGTTTACATTCAGAACCTGGAAAATGGCCGAGATATGGACCCGGACCGTATTGTCGGCGATCCCCAGTGCCCGGGCAATTTCCTTGTTGGATTTTCCCATGGTAATATGTCTCAGTATCTCGAGCTGGCGCGACGTCAGGGATTGAAGACTGCGCTTGTTTTTTTCCGGAGCGCTCAAAAGGATATTGTCCGGCACATAGCGTCCCCCCTTCATCACCAGTTGCAGGGCCTGCAGCATAATATCGCTGGACAGGGACTTGGGGATATACCCCATAACCCCCAGCTCCAGGCCGCGCCGGACCAGGTTGCCGTCTTCGGACCCGGACAGAATTACGACCGGGATCACCGGCGTCATTACCCTGATCTTTTGCAACCCCTCCAGCCCTGACATGCCCGGAAGATCCAGATCCAGCAGGATCAGGTCAAAATCATCGTCTTCTTCCAGAATGGCAAACGCATCATTGCAATTGCCGGCTTCCAGAATCTCCACATCCCCGTCCAGGTCATTCAAAACAAATTTCAGACCATCCCTGAACAGGGCATGGTCGTCAACCAGAAGCATGCGCATTCTTTTCCTCTCCTCAGTTTCTTTTTTTCTTTTGTCATGCTCTTGCTTCGCAAAGTCGTGGTTTCCTGCAGGGAGCCTGCCAACCTAGATGGATTCTTGCATTTTCAAGGGGACGTAAACTCTAACACAGCTTAACGTGTGTTCCCAGATAATTTACCCGTCATAACACTTAATTCCGCGACAAAACTAGTACATATAGATTAGGCCATTAAGCAATTTGTCGTATTTACCCTCTGCGATGTGAGGCATATTATAATAGCCAGCAAGTATGGCTCTTGCTTCGGAATTTTTGCTACAGGCAGTTTTGGGGGGCAAAACGAGAAGGGACGTTTCACCTTTTTCCGCTTGGGGGGATCGGACAGGTGAAACGTCCTTTTGCTCCAGAGGTATTTCAACCTTACCTCATCTTATATTAGAAATCAATAATACTTTTTAACCCAGCACAGAATAATTTTTCTACTTATTGGTGCATATACAATGCGGTGTCTTCTGCCGCGCTTCCCTGCTGCAGAACTCTTCTCCACAGACAGAATTACAAGCCGCTTTCAGAGGCTGGTCCCTCGCCCGCGCCAACCAGTGTCCCCTATCCCACCGATAACTTTTCCCGCTTTATCCACAAAAAATAAATAATTAATTAATATAATATACTTTACTTATTATATTTAGACCATATATTAGGCGCAAAGGAGTGGAACCGGGCCTATGACAGACGCAGGTAAAAGTATTGGATTTCTGATGCATGACGTTTCCCGCCTCATGCGGCGGAATTTCCTGCGTCGCGCCCAGAAGCTCGGGCTCTCGCAGGCCCAGTGGATGACCCTGTTCAGGGTCTATCGGCATGAAGGCGTGAAGCAGATTACCCTGGCGGAAAGCATGGAAATCCAGCCGATCACCCTCGCCCGGCTGATCGACAGTCTCGAGGAATCCGGCCTTGTTGATCGCCGCCGGGATCCCGACGACCGGCGGGCCTTCAGAATCTATTTGACAGAAAAGGCTCACCCCTTCCTCGACGAGGTACAGCCGCTACTGGAAGAGACGCGGGAAACAGCAATGGTCGGCTTTACGGAACAGGAAAAGACCGACCTGCTGCAGAAACTCAGCCATATTAAACAGAACCTGCAGGATGCCGAGTGCCTTGCCCTGCAGGAAGCGAATGACAGGAACAACAACGACAATGACTAAAACTACGTCTACCAAAGATCGAAAGAAACAACGCAAGGCAAAGCTTCGCTTTACCCTGCTTGTGGTCGGTCCCGTAGTCGCCATCTTGATTGGTGGCGCCGTCTATCTGTCCGGCGGACGTTTTGTGGAAACCGAAAACGCCTATGTCAAGTCAGACAAGCTTATGGTCGCGGCGGAAGTCTCCGGCCCGGTTACCAGGGTTCCGGTTCGTGAAAATCAGCAGGTCAGTAAAGGCGACATTTTGTTTTACATCGATGACCGTCCCTATCGCATTGCCTTTGCAGAAAAGGAGGCCGGGCTTAAACGTGTCGGCGATGATATCGCCGGGCTGAAAGCCAGCTACCGACAAAAGCAGGAAGAACTCGAACTGGCTGAAACCAACCTTGCCTATGCCAGAACCGTACTGGACCGGCAGAGCGAACTCGTCGCCTCGCGAAACGTCTCGCAAACCAGCTATGATGCCGCCAAACATGCTTTCGATTCTGCCCGGGTCAAGATCAGGGTTATCGAAAGTGAAAAAGCCGAGGTCCTTGCCGATCTGGCAGGAGATCCCAATATCGCCCCGGAACAACATCCCCGTTATATTGCTGCCAAAGCGGCCCTCGACCGCGCCCGCCTGGATCTGGAACGGACCATTGTCCGCGCCCCCTTTGACGGAATTGCCAGCAGCACACCGAAAGTGGGGCAGCAGGTGGTCGGCAGCGGCGCCCTGAGCAGCCCGGTCATGACACTGGTCGATAACCGGGACTTCTGGATCGTTGCCAATTTCAAGGAAACCGACCTGACCAATGTCCGTCCGGGCCAGACTGTCAAAATCCATGTAGACACCTACCCGGGCCTCGAATGGCATGGCACGGTGGAAAGCCTGGCCCAGGCTACCGGCTCTGAATTCTCCGTCATCCCCGCACAAAATGCCACCGGCAACTGGGTCAAGGTGGTTCAGCGCATCCCGGTGAGGATCGCGTTGAATTCGACCGAGAATGACGCCCTGCTGCGATCCGGCATGAGCACGTCCGTGGAGATCGATACAGGTCATAAACGCAGCCTTGGCCAGATTATCTCCGCCATGTTCCGGAAAGAAAATAATCCCGCCATCCAGACCGCGCACGCAGAAACCACCCGATGAATGCGGCGCTTACACAACTAAAATCTCCGCTGCAGCGCGGCCTGCTGCAGGTTGCTGTCATGATGGCCACGATCATGCAGGCCGTGGATACGACCATTGCCAACGTGGCCCTGCCCCATATGCAGGGCAGCATGTCAGCGACACAGGATCAGATGTCCTGGGTACTGACATCCTACATCGTCACGGCGGCCATTATGATCCCGCCGACGGCAGCGATCGCGTCGCGTATCGGCCACAAGCGCCTGTTCCTTATTTCGGTTGGCGGTTTTACCGTCGCCTCGATGCTCTGCGGCCTGGCCACATCACTGTCACAGATTATTGTCTTCCGCATGTTGCAGGGGGCCTTTGGCGCTGCCCTGGTTCCCCTCAGCCAGACCATCCTGCTGAACATGTATCCCAAGGAAAAACACGGCAAGGCGATGACCATCTGGAGCATCGGCGTCATGCTTGGCCCGATCCTGGGCCCGACCCTCGGCGGCTATCTCACAGAATTTTATAACTGGCGCTGGGTCTTCTTTATCAACCTTCCCCTCGGTCTTTTCGCCCTGGTCGGCATGATTTCCCTGTTGCCAGAAAGCGATCTGGAAAAACCCAGGAAATTTGATTTTCTCGGGTTCGCCCTGCTCAGCCTGGCAATCGGCGCTCTCCAGCTTATGCTCGACCGCGGAGAATCACAAAACTGGTTTTCCTCACCGGAGATCATCACCGAAGCCATCCTGGCCCTGGTGTTCTTTTATATGTTCATTGTCCAGATGTTCACGGTGGACCACCCCTTCCTTGATCGTCGGATATTCCAGGACAGGAACTTTGTCATTGGCCTGATGTTTTTGTTTTATGTCGGCATCCTGTTGCTGGCGACCATGGCCCTGATGCCGCCGTTCCTGCAGAACCTGATGGGCTATCCCGTCCTCTATGTCGGTTACCTTCTGGCGCCCAGGGGCCTGGGAACCATGATTGGCCTGATCCTGACCGGCCGACTGACAGCGAAACTTGACCCCCGTATCCTGATTCTTGCCGGACAGCTGATCATTGCCTTCTCCCTGTGGGAAATGGCCGGCTTTACGCTCGAGGTCTCCAGCAGCACTATCATCTGGACCGGTATTGTCCAGGGCGTTGGCATGGGGTTCATCATTGTTCCCCTGAACACGGCTGCGTTCGCCACCCTTGATCACAAATTGCGGACCGAGGGCACATCCATTGCCAACCTGGTCCGGAACATCGGCAGCAGTATCGGGATTTCCGTTCTGATCACCATGCTTGCCCGGGGTACGCAGGAAAACCACGCCGTCCTTGCGGAAAATATCACACCGTTCCGGGCCGCCTTCTTTCAGCCTTCCCTGCCGCTGAACTGGGAATGGCACTTTGAAAGCGGCGTTGTTGCGCTGAATGCCGAAGTCACGAAACAGGCCGCCACCATTGCCTACCTCAACGATTTCTACTTTCTGATGATCCTGACCATACTGGCGGCGCCCCTGGTCCTGCTCTTAAACCGGAACGACAAGCAGCCCGCGCCGGATACTGCTGAAACGGCAGAATTGCTTATCGACTAACCCTCGCCACGATCTCAGGCTGAACACCTGAGATCGCAATACTGGATTTGTTGCTCTCAGTCTTTTTGGGACTTGAAAGGGTTGATTTCTGCCCGCCAGGCCAGCATGGGCAGGTAATAGCTGCGATAGGCCCAGAACAGGAACAGGTGAACTGCCAGATAGATAATGGCGATAAAGGGACCGGCCGCAAATTCTTCGAGATACATATTGACGATATAGATCACAACCGTGACCGGGAAGTAGACGCACAGCGCCAGCGGCACCGCCCGGTTGGTCAGCAACAGGATACCAACGATAATCTCAATCACCTTCACCACATGAAACAGATGAGTGTCGATCAGGGTCTGGTTCAGGTAAGGCGTCATCTCGCCATGGCCCATGGGCTGCGGAATGAACTCAAAGAAAAACACCAGGCCGAAAAACAGGTTCCAGGCGCCAAACAGTGTACGTAAAATATGAACGCTCCAGCGCATTTTCTTATCTGCTTGCATTTTTCTTCCCTCTTGTTGCCCTATATTGTTTTTTCGCTCAAGCGGCGGGTTTCAGTTCGGCGAAGCCGCAGCCGGTAATCCAGGTCGGGATCGGCTCATAGGCGATGGTCTCGGCCGTGGTGCCGGCCGGCAGGGCGCCCATGGCGCAGAGCCAGTTCTTGATCTCCAGCGCGCCGTTGCCGGCGCTCTCCAGGATCACCTCGTCCGGCAGGGCGATCAGGCCGTCAATGTCGCCCGCTTCCACCATCGCCAGCACCTTGCGGTCAAACTCCTCATTGACAAAACCCATGCCCGGACTGCCGACCCAGTGGCTGATGCCGCCGGTGCCGAACACCACAACCCGCTCGACGCCGTCCCAGCTCTCGACCGCCCGGCCGATGCTCTGGCCGATCTCAAAGGCCCGGCGGCTCCGGATCAGCGGCGCCACCACACAGTTCAGGTAAACCGGGATCGCCTTGACGCCCAGCCGTTTCAGCGACATGTGATAGGGAATGGCCACCGAATGGTCCACATCAAGCGACTTGGCAAAGGCCCAGTCGACACCTTCCCGATACCCCGTCTCCAGGATATGCTGCGCCAGTTCCTCGTTGTTGGGGATCGCATCGCCGGTCAGGCCCAGGGTCTGGGCATGGGCGGAAACCCCCACATCGCCGGTCGCAATCAGGCAGTTGGGGATGCAGCGCGGACCGAAATTCTCATAGTGATCGTCGCCGACGATAATCACCGTATCCGCCTCAAGCTCTTCAACCCGTTTGGAAATATGCGCAAAGGCCTTGTCCGAAGCCTCTTTCTGCCAGGGTTCTTCACCATAGCCGCCCGTCGGGATCGACGGCACATGCGGCATCAGGAAACCACCTACCAACTCTGCCATTGTCTCTCTCTTTCTCTTGTTGCCTGCCCTATCCGGTTATCTGCCCGGCCCGCGGCTTAAGCCGCCGGCGCGTTGACGATGTCAAAATAATCATGCAGCCGTTCCGGGCCGTAAATGGTCTGGAACGCCATCAGCACCAGAAGGCTGTTGACCCCGTGGTCAATCAGACCCATCACATCGACCGAGACCAGAAGCTCCCGCTCCTTGTCCGTCACACGGTAATCCGCCGCATAGGACGCTGCATCCGAGCGGAAGCTGTCCGCATCCCCAGGATGAAGATACAACTGCCACAAAGCCGCTTCCAACGCATTAACACTCAT